>JBDUDR010000053.1:0-16440 GCA_040002845.1 Nocardioidaceae bacterium | reverse complement strand
GGTTCAACTCCCCCCTCGCGCACCCAATTGTGGCTCAGGTGCAGTTGCTGACGACCGATGAGTTTTGGGACGTCAACCAGTCTTACTGGATACCCGCAGCGAAACGAGAGGGGCGAAGGCATGTCGGAGCGCACGGGAGAACCTGTCAGCAACCGTGGGACTGTGCCCGACCCGAAGGGCACTCCGCCGGAACGACGGGCGGCCCACGAACGTCTGGCCACCGGTTGGCTCGCGCGATGGACGCGAGCCTGCGCCACGCATCCGTGGCGCGTCGTCTTCGGCTGGGTTGGGATCATCGTCCTGCTGGTCATCCTGGTGGCGACGATCGGTGGTTCGCTGCGGGACGAGTTCGAAATCCCGGGGTCGGATACGCAGAAGGCAACTGACCTCATCAAGGCCGAGTTCGCGTCCGAGCAAGGCAGTGTGCTGAACGCCGTCTTCGCGGCGCCGGAGGGCCAACAGCTCGACACGCCTGATCGCCGGGCGGCGATCGAGAAGGCCATCGCGCGCCTAAGATCGCCGGAGTTCGCACCGACGGACGGCCAGGTCGGCGTCGACAGCGTCAGTAATCCCTTCAGCAAGAACACCGTCTCCGACGACGGCCGCATCGCCTACGCGGAAGTGCAGTTCGATCAGGTTGTCGAGGGAGGGGATCGCGACGCGGTCGTCGCCGTGGAGGATGCCGTCCGCGAGACGGTCGAGCCGGCGGGGGTAACGGTCGAGTACAACGGCGAAGCCGAGTTCCCGCCTGTCGAGCAGGGGACGTCGGAGACGCTCGGGTTGCTCGCAGCGATCATCGTGCTACTGATCGTGTTTCGCACCTTCGTGGCAATGCTGATCCCGATTGCGCTGGCGATCACGGCGGTGACGACGGCATTCTTACTGCTGTTCATCCTGGCCGGGTTGACCGACATCAACACGATCACGCCCATCCTCGTCTCGATGATCGGCTTGGGCGTCGGCATCGACTACTCGCTCTTCATCGTCACGCGCTTCAGACAGCTCCTCCACGACGGGCTCTCACCACAGGACGCCGCCTCCGAGGCCGGCGCTTCAGCAGGTCGGGCGGTGCTCTTCGCCGGCCTCACCGTCGCCATCTCGGTGAGCGGTCTCGCGTTCATCGGGCTCGACTTCGTGACCAAGCTCGGCATCGGCAGCGCCCTCGGCGTGCTGACCACTGTGTTGATCGCGAACTCGCTCCTGCTCGCCGTGCTGGCCCTGCTCGGCCACAAGATCGACCGGCTGAAGGTGCCGTTCCTCAGCCCGGTGGACGACTCGGAGGCCGGCCGCGAAAAGACCCTCGTCGCCCGCTGGGGCCGGTTCGTGACCGCGCACGCGCGGATCGTGTTCCCGGTCGTGTTGCTGGTGGTCGTGGGCCTGGCTTCGACCTCGTCCCTGGTTCGCCTTGGCGCCGCCGACCAGGGGACACAACCCGTCGAGCAAACCAGCCGCAGAGCTTACGACCTGCTGGCCGAGGGCTTCGGGCCCGGCTTCAACGGCCCGATCCCGATCGTCGTGGACGTGAACGGCGACCCGCAGGCGCCGCAGAAGATCTACAACGGGGTGCAGGGCAGTGAGGACGTGGCGTCCGTCGCCAAGCCACAGCTCAACGACGAAGGCACCGTCGCCATCGTCTTCGTGACCCCGCGGTCAGCTCCGCAGGATGAGGCGACCGACAGGCTCGTCGACCGGTTGCGAAACGACGTCGTGCCGGCGGCGACCGCGGGCGGCGATGCGGTCGCGTACGTCTCAGGCCAGACGGCGGCGTTCAAGGACATCGCCGATCAGATCTTCCAGCGGATGCCGCTGTTCCTCCTCTACATCATCGGCGTTACGTTCATCGTGCTGGCCATGGCGTTCAGATCGATCGTGATCTCGACGAAGGCGGCGATCACGACGCTGCTCTCCGCCTTCGTCGGGTTCGGCGTGTTGACCCTGGTGGTGCAGGAGGGCCACCTGCTCGGCCTGACCGGGCTGGATCGGACGGGCCCGATCGAAACCTTCGTCCCACCGATCGCCTTCGCGATCCTGTTCGGGCTCTCAATGGACTACGAGGTCTTCCTGGTGAGCCGCATCCGGGAGGAGCACGTACACGGCCTGAAGACGCGGGACGCGGTGACGCATGGCATGTCGGCTATCGGCCGCGTGGTCGTGGCCGCGGCTCTCATCATGGGCACGGTCTTCGCGGCCTTCATCCTCAGCGCCGATCGCATCCCGAAGGAGTTCGGATTGCTGCTCGCGGTAGCGATCCTCGTGGACGCGCTGATCGTGCGGATGACGCTTGTTCCCGCGTTCCTCACCCTGCTGGGTGAGAAGTCGTGGTACATCCCGCGCTGGCTCAATCGACTGCTCCCGAACGTGACGATCGAGGCGCCGCACGACCGCGAGGCTCCGGTCACGTTGGGCGTCGAGCGGCCCGAGGCGGCCGGACGGCCCTGACATGTCCGCCTCGGGGGGTCGGTCGGCGGCGGGCCACGTTCGCGCCCTGGTCGGCAGCGTCGCCGTTGGGGTGCTGCTCACAGCAACGGCCTGCGACCAGGGCGGTCCGAGCACTGCACAGAAACCGCTGAATTCTCCCGGCTCGAGCCCAGGTGCGGTCAAGATTCTGTCCACGACTGCGCTCACCGCCCGGTTACTTCAGTTGACCATCGAATCACGTGCGGTCGGGGCCAGGGTCAGCGTGCGTCTGCTCCTACCCGCGGATTACGCCCGGACCACGGGTCGCTTCCCCGTTCTCTACCTTTTGCACGGGTGTTGCGACGACTATCGAAGCTGGACCCGCTACACCGACATCGAAGCCCGCAGCGCACACACGGAGGTGCTGATCGTCATGCCCGACGCCGGGCCCGTCGGGTTCTATACCAACTGGCTTCAGGGGCCCCAATGGGAGACCTTCCATCTCGTAGAACTCCGTCACATCCTCGAGCAGCACTTCCGCGCCAGTGACGTCCGCGCGATCGCTGGCCTCTCGATGGGCGGGCTGGGTGCACTCAGCTACGCCGCCCGCCATCCCGGCATGTTCCGCGCCGCCGCTTCCTTCAGCGGCATCGTCGACACGCGGTTGAGCCCGCAAGAATCAAGCGCCTACCAGCAACTGGTGAGCGGTTACGGGCAAGACCCAGAAGATCTGTGGGGTGACCCCACCACGGCGGCCGCCACCTGGGCGGCCCACAACCCGTACGACTTGGCGGCCAAGCTTCGCGGCGTGAGGATCTATCTCTCCGCCGGCACCGGCACACCCGGCCCGCTCGACCCCGACGGCACGGCTCAGGATCCCATCGAGGCGTCGATCCATGCCGAAAATGTGGCCTTCGCCGACCGGCTGCGATCACTGCACATCCCAGTAACCACGGACTTCTACGGGCCCGGGACTCACAGCTGGCCGTACTGGCAGCGTGAGCTCGGCCGTGCGTGGCCCATGCTGACTGCCTCCCTGCATGCAAGCTGAGGCCAAACTCCCCGATAGCTACGGTGACGGAACAAACCGCAGGCCAGAAGACCTGCGGTTTGTTCCGTTTGACGCGGTTCTACGTCGACTCCCTGCCACCGTTCAGCGCGTAGCGTCAGGGAGCGACGAAGGTTGGCGTCAGTGCGCGGCGGTTTGCCTGCCTGGCTTGACTCCCCGTGCGGTCGGCAGGCCGCCGGCTGTCACGCCGTCGAGGCGGGTCAGGGTTACCGTCAGCTTCTTGGTGCCGAAGGTCCATGCGCCCGACGTGAGGCCGCACCCGGCAGTCAGGTCGGTACCCGAGACGGCCTTGACGACCGTGCTCCCGTTGACGCCGATGTAGAACCCACTGGCGGCGGCGGAGGAGCTAGTCGACTGGGTGGACATGATGCCATCGCGCAGCAGGAAGCAGCTGAAAGGGATCGGCGCCCCAGGTGTGCCTTGGGGGAAGAAGTTGGCCGTATAGGTCGCCAGGTAGATCCCGTTGGGGACATCCGGAACGTCAAAGATGACCTGACCCGTGCCACCGGCGGCTGCGGTGGTGTAGACCCGACCGACGTTCTTCGCCTGCAGCAGCGCGTTGGCATGCTTGCCGTCCACCATGTCTGCGTTCAGCTTCGCCACCTTGGCCTTGGAGTCCACGGCTAACGCGGGCGACCCTGGACCGGCGCTGTTGAGCCTGAGCGCAGGGCCGGGACCATGCTTGGTCAAGACGGTGGTGTCGTTCGCCGCGTTGAGGTGGCCCAAGATGAGACTGTCGCCGTTGGCAGCGAATGTTGCGTAGTCCACTCCGACCACCAGCATGGCCGAGGCCGCCACCGTTGCCAGTGCGCCCTTCCACGAGATGTGCATAAGGTTCCTTTCGATACGAATAGGGACGGAGCACAGTCTCGCGGAGGCGGGGCCGGGTCGGCGGAGGAATGCGGAAAGTCACCGAGTCATCAGAAAGCGATGAATCGCACCCTTTTTTGAGGTGTTTGGCCCACCGCCCCAGTTCCAGCTTTTCGTCTGTACGACTAACACCTTGCTTGTACAACTGAATAGCCTAACGTACACTTATAACATGCATGATTCGGCAGCTGTCACTGTGTCCGAGGCGCGCAGCCAGCTCGCGTCGATCATCGCGCGCGCTCGCGACGATCACGAGCCGGTATATCTGAGTCTCCGCGGACGCAGGGTGGCTGCCGTCATCGACGCGGATGACCTGGATCGCGTCCTCGAGCTGGCTGAGGACATGGCCGACATCCGGGCGGCTGAGCAGGCACGTGCGGAGATGAAGGCGACCGCAGAGGCGCCGATCCCGTGGGACGAGGTCAAGGCCGATCTCGGTCTGGCATGACCTACGCCGTCACCGTTGCTCCGTCCGCGGCACGCCAGTTGCGCAAATTCGACCCACAGGTGCGCCGCCGCCTGCAGGCCGCGATCGAATTGCTGGCCACGGACCCTCGTCCTCCAGCTGCGACACAGCTGGTCGGCGGAGCCGGCGAATGGCGGGTTCGTACTGGCGACTACCGCGTCATCTACGAGATCCACGAAGCCCAACTCGTCGTTCTCGTGCTCCGGATGGGTCATCGCCGTGACGTCTACCGCCGACACTGACCGGGTGCTATGACCCGGTGGCCCAGAACTCGTCGAGACGCTCGACTGCTTGTTCTTTGGTCATCGCGGCGACTTCGTCATCGGAGAGACCCACGGTGTGAATCAGCAGGCTTACGAGCTGTGCTGGCAGTGCGTCGGCGTCCGTTGCGGGCGTATCACGAGATGGAACGGTGCCGTCTTTCACGCAGGCCCAGAACTCTTCCTCGCTGACCTGTAGCTCGTCGCGAAGGATGTGCTCCCACAACCGTGGCCCGTACTCGCTCCGGTCAACCGGATGCGAGAGGCGCGTGCGCAACATGCTTCCGGTGGGCAGTGCCAGCTCGTAGATCACACGCCGGACGCCCGTACGCCCATGAACGTCCCGAACCGGCCGCCAGCCTTCGACGGCGCAGAACCAGTCAAGGTCGGCCCGGGTGGGCGGCGGCCAGGTCACAGTCCCGTGCCAACAAGCCAGTGCCTCAACTGGGCGTCGTCGCAGAGCCTGACCAGCTGGACCAGCGCCCAGTTGTCTCGATGGTTGGGTGCGACGCGCAGGTGGTCCTCCCAGTCGGCAACGTACTCACGCAAGGCATCCGCCAACTCGTCGACGGCCTCGTCCGGGGTGGTGCCGTCCGCGCTGACCGGCAGACCAGGCATGAACGCATAGGAGCCGGCATTCTCCGCGACGATCTGCGCGGATGAGGGCAGCGCGGACATCAAGAAGAGGCGAAACCGGTCGGCATCAACCACCGCAGCGAGGGTCTCGTCGCGCCGAACAGTCGCGGGAAGCCCGGCCTCGGCGGCGTTCAGCAGATCCTTGAAATGAGTACGCGCCTGGGTGTAGCTCTCAAAGTGGGTGGCCGTCACTGTCGACTCCTTCGCGCGCGGTCCATCCAAGCAGCAGGAAGCCAAGTACGTAAAGTACTTCGCGGCCTCAGCGCTGCCCTCCAGTTCAGCTGCCGTGGCGGTGTCGACTTGACACTGAGGCCCGCTGGACCGCTATCGCGAGAACCGGGCCAAGTCTGGTCTCATGGCTCTGGCCGCTGGGGTGTCGAAGTTTTCCTGGTGGGGGTTCGGCGTGGTTGTCCACAGCCTCCGGCGGGGGTGCTTGTTGTGGGGGTGGGTGTCGGCGGCGGGTCATAGTGTGGACGTATGTTCGAGTCGTTGTCTGGTGCCGAGTTGGCTGCCGCGCTCGCGGCCACCCGCGATCTAGCCGCTCTACCCGACCCGGCCGCCAGCGGCCCGCCCGATCCGGCTGATCCGGCCAGTGCGGATGATTCGGTTGATCCGGATGGTGGGGTCGGTCAGGGCTTGGGTGAGTTGGTGGATCGGGTGACCGCCGCGGACCGGTTGATCGGCTGGGCGACCGGTGTGCAGGCCCGGGCGGTGTCTGCGTTGGCCGCCGGGTATGAGCAGCATTATCTGGCTGACCTGCCGGCCGGCGCCTCTAGCGAGCATCGCGGTGAGGTGGTCGCCGAAGCGGTCAAGGACTGTGCGGTCGAGCTGGGGATGGCCCGGGTCACCGGCATCAACGCGGCGAGCAATCTGGTGCGGTTCGCCGACGAGCTGACCGCCGACCACCCCCGGCTCCTGGCCGCCCTGGAACGGGGGGAGATCTCGTCGTGGAACATCCGCGCCGTACTCGCCGAGACCCGGGTGCTGCCCCGCAGCCTGCGCCGGTAGGCCGATGTTGAGCTGGCGTCGCTGCTGCCGGGCATGTCCTGGGGGGAGGCCACCCAGGCGGCCGCCCGGATCGTGATCGACCTGGACGCCGCGGCCGCTACCCGGCGGGCCGAAACGGCGCGGCAGCAGCGGTCGGTGTCGGTGCGGGCGGGTCGGGATGGGATGGCCGGGTTGTGGGCGAACCTACCTGCGGAGCAGACCCAGGCGTGTTGGACCGCGCTGGACCGCCAGGCCCGCGGGTTGAAGGCCGACGGCGACCCGCGGTCGTTGCGGCATCTGATGTGCGACACCCTGGTCGAACGCGTCACCGGATTATCTCGGGCCGACCAGGTCCCGGTCCGGGTCGATGTCGCCGTCTCGGCCTCCACCCTGGCCGGCGCCGATGATCATCCGGTCCAGTTGCGCGGCTACGGCCCGATCCCGGCCCCCGTGCTGAAAGATCTGCTGGCCGGTCCGGATGTGCTGCTGCGCCGGCTGGTGACCGACCCGGTCGACGACCACGTCCTGCACGCCGATTCGAAACAACGCTTCTACCGCGGTGAGCTGCGCGACCTGATCTTCACCATCGACCCGGTGTGTGTGGTGCCCGGCTGCGACCGGCCCGCCATCCAAGCCGACCACGCCATCGGTTACGCCGACGGCGGGCCGACCAGCGCGAGCAACGGGCTCGGCGCCTGCACCCGCCACAACCTCGCCCACGAGCAACCCGGACACCGACTCGACATCGTCGACGACGACGGCGGAGACCCCGCCGAGATCTTATGGCGCACACTGTCCCGCAAGGTCTACAAACTCCTCCACCCACCAGCCCTCGAACCCGGCGCCCAACAGCGACACCGACCCCAAACCACCCCAACCACCCATGCGGCAATAACACCGGGTGGGGATAGTCGGGCA
Source organism: Nocardioidaceae bacterium (assembly GCA_040002845.1). GTDB lineage: Bacteria > Actinomycetota > Actinomycetes > Propionibacteriales > Nocardioidaceae > JBDUDR01. The sequence continues at coordinate 8,837 of JBDUDR010000053.1, read as the reverse complement.
CGATCACGGCATGCGTCTGCGACAACGCTTCCCCAAGCTCGGGCGCGCGCGGTCCTTATGACCGTGTTGGAGTAATTGGCCGAATGACCGTGTTGGAGTAATTGGCCGCTCGCGCCCGCAGGAAAATCTTCTCGCCCCGGTCCCCGTCAGCGACGGTAGATCTCACGCCGATGTCCGAGCTCGACGACTAGGACCACGAGTCTTCGATCCTCGATCAGGCACAGGATGCGGTAGTCGCCGACGCGGTAGCGCCAAAACGCCGAGTCCCTGAGCTGCTTCCCGATGTGTCTTGGACTCTGCGACTTGTGCACCCGCTCATTCATGAAGCGCACCAGGGACCGCGCAATCTGCCGATCCAGCTTCGCGAGCTGATTCTCTGCTCGGTCCGACCACTCGACGGCGTAGCTCACGCGCCGTAGCGCTCCATCACCTGTTCCATCGAGACAGTGGCGCCGCCGGAGGAGTAGTGCTCAGTAAGGGCCTCCTCTGCCAGGTAGAGATCCTCCAAGTCCTCCAGGTGCTCGAGAATGGCTTCGCGGGCGTAGAACGACTTCGACCGTCCCGTTCGCTTGGCCAGCTCCTCGAGTCTCGCCTCGATCTCGGGCGGCAACCTCAGCGCCAGCATGGCCCTCACCTCCTCCTCGCTCAAATTGAGCATACATGTATAGCCACAGGCTCCGCGTTGAGGTACGGGCTTGTGCCCTCCCGATGACGATCTTGTGTGTCCGAAACCCGGACCCCGGCAACGCAGGGGGCTCGGCCGATCCCGGCGGTCAACCGTCAAGCGCGACGGGAACGCCCGCGCGGCCGGACGAGGTCGTAGCTGTCCTCGATCAGCTGTCGGACCTGCTCATCGGCGACATCGGAGTTCAATGTGACGGTGATCCAGTGGCGCTTGTTCAAGTGATAGCCAGGCACGATCGCGGCATGCGTCTGCCGCAACGACTGACCCAACTCCGGGTCACACTTGACGCTGACATCCAAGGTGGGCGATGCCAGCGCGCTGATGGCGAAGATCTTCCCGTTCGTCTTGAACACCGAGGTGTCCGGGCCGAACGGGAACGTCTCGCTAGCCCCTGCCAGGCTCAGGCAGCAGGCACGGAGCTCTTCGGGGGTCATCGCTGAGGAGTCAATCGGTGCATGTGAGCCATCATGACCTAACAGGCGGCGAGCATGGCGTGGGACGGAAACTGGTCAGCAGATTGTCGAACCGGTGCCGTCCGTACTCCACGAGCAGCTGTCGACGACCGCACCGTGCCGGTTTCGGACGGTGGCGGTGTCTCCGGTGTTGTTCCAGGTGTATCCCCAGTCGGCGTACAGGTCATGTGCGGTTCGGGTGCCGCTGCCGGAGTGGACAACGACGTCCTTACCTTGTGGCAGTGTGAAGCCGGGGAACGTGAAGGTCGCTCCCGCCTCATCGCGAAGTGTCCACTGGCACATGGTTGCGGCCTTCGCGCCGTGGTTGGTGAGGACGACGCGTTCGGCGTTGAGGTTCGAGCCATCGTCGGGGCCCGGTGGGTCGTACACGACCCGAGTTATCCGGACCTTGCCGCCCGGTCCCGAGCACGTGCCGCCACCGCCGCCGTGCAGAACGACCCTGGCGCGCTGGATCTTGATGACCGTGTTGGAGCAGTTGGCCGCACGCGCCCGCAGGAAGCTCTTCTCGCCTTGGTCGACGGTCAGGTGCCAGCGAATTTTGTCGGCCACCCATTGCTTGACATACCTGCACTGGTTGAACTCGGGCATCCAGTCGGCAGGATCTTGATCCCCCTTCGACTGGTTGACGTTGTCCGTCACCGCCACCAGCGGACGCGGGTCGCCAAGGTCGTTGGCATACCGCTCGCGGGTCTTGGCATTCCACTTCCGGGCCCCAGAGTCCCAGGCCTCGGCCAGCGGTACGAGGTGGTCGATGTCCAGGTCGGAGGGGTCTTTCCAGAACCGCCGGTCGTAGTACGAGAACCACAGGCCCGCGCCGATGTCGCAGTCTGAGCCGACCTGCGGACCCTTTCGTGCTTCGTCGATGAGCACTTCCTCGCGGGTGTCACAGCCGTCGCCGTCGGCGTCCACCCACAGGTGGAACTTGTCCCGGTCGTACCCCGTCCGGTTCTCGACAGCGACCGGCAGATCCCGTACGGCCGCCCGCAGTCGCGCCTGATAGAGCGTTGACTGCTGGTGCGCGCCTGCTGCCTGGAACTCGGTGCCTGAGGGCATAAGGGCCGCAGCAGGGACCGCGCCCATCACGGATGCGGTCAGCGAAAGGGCGACGGCGAGGGTGGTTGCAACTTTTCGAGGGCCGATCTGTCCACGATATGTCTGACACCGCGCAGGCGCAGCGAAATGCCGCGTTGGCGGCTGGACCCGGCGTGTCCTGCCGAAAAGCTGGCGTCTCGGCAGGCACCTGGCCCTTCACGCCCTGCCTCGTTACCGAGGTACGTATTCATGACCGCCGGACGGCGACTTCGGGTGCCAAACTCGTACCTCGGCGATGGATGACCGGCACAAACCCGTCCCTCGGCAATCGCCCTTGAATAGGCAGCTCCCAACGTCGACCGAGACGCCAATTCTGCCGACGAACCCGGCGTGTCCTTCCCGAAAGGCTGGCGTCTCGGCGGTCAGTCTCCCGGCTCTTGGTGCTGCGCCGCAGAACCCGCTGCAGAACCTGCCGCGGAACCCGCAGCAGAAGCCACGGCGCCGTGCTGGAGGAAGTCACGCTGGCGGATCAGCACCAGGCACAGCAGGCCTGCGACGAAGGCAATCACCGCCGCGATCACGGTGATGTGATTCAGGGCGTTGATGAAGTTGGTCCGGGCCGCGTTGGCCACCAGACCTCGCAGGCCTGGTGGCGTTGCGCTGATCGCACGCGAAACCTGGCCACCCGTGACGGCGGCTGACAGCTGATCCGCATGGTTGTGAAGCGGCGTGTCTGCGAGCTGCGTACGCACCCCGTCGGACACGCGGTGGCTGAAGATCGAGCCGAGCGTTGCGATCCCGGTGGCTATTCCGATCTGGCGGAACGTCGAGTTGACGCCTGATGCCATGCCGGCCCGCTCGGGGGTTACGACGCCGACGGCGGTGGATGCGAGGGGGACGTTGATGAGGCCGATGCCCAGGCCCGCGACGACCATGCCGGGGATTAGATGGGTCCAGCTCGAGGTCGTGGTGGTGCCAAGCATGAGCACGAGGCCGACGCCGACAACGATGAAGCCAGGACCGATCAGCCAGCGCGGCGAGACGTGACTGAGCATCCGGCCGGCGGCCGTGGCGGCGACGAAAGCGGCGCCGGACAGGAACAAGAACCGCACACCTGCCCCGACGGCCGAGAAACCCAGCACGTTCTGGACGTAGATCACGAGGTACGTCAGCAGCGAGAAGATCGACGCCGAGACCGCGAAACCGGCGATGAGGGCGCCGACGAAGGCCGGCTTGCGGAAGAGTGACAGGTCGAACATGGGCCTGGCCTGCAGCACCTGGGTTGCCACGAACAACACCAGCAGGACAGTCGCTCCAACCAGGCTCCAGACGACATTGTCCGCACTCCAACCGTCCTCGCCGCTGCGGATGAGCCCCAGAACGAGCAGCCCCAAGCCGCCGCTGAAGGTGGCGAATCCGAGCCAGTCGGGACGGCCCGCGTCGGGGTCCCGCGACTCATCGACCCGGAGCAGCGAGACGATGACCGTCACGATGCCGACGGGGATGTTGACCAGGAAGATCCAGCGCCACGACAGTCCGCTGGTCAGGAGTCCGCCGAGCACAGGTCCGACGGCCACCGCCACCCCAGTGGTGGCGCCGAACACGCCGAAGGCAACGCCCCGCTCGCGGCCTTCAAAGGCGTCTGAGAGCAGGGCCAGCGCGGTCGCGAACATGATTGCCCCGCCAACACCCTGCCCCGCACGGGACAGGGAAAGGCTGAACGATCCGGTCGCCAAACCGCACGCAAGCGAACCGATGGTGAACAGTGCCGTGCCGATCACGAACAGGCGACGGCGCCCGAACCGGTCGGCGAGCGACCCCGCCGTGAGCAACAGGGCGGCCAGTGTCAGGGCGTACGCATCGATGACCCACTGCAGGTCCGCAAGCGAAGCGCCGAACGCCGATTGGATGTCTGGCAGGGCGACGTTGACGATCGTGATGTCGAGCAGCAACATGAACACTCCGCCGCAGACCGCCGACAGTGTCCACCACCTACGCGCCATCGTGCTCCTCAGCCGAGGGCAGCACCCACCGGATGTTGCGGCGGCTGAGCTTGAGGACGGAGTACCCGGTCTTCGTGTCATCTGGCTTGACGAAGTACGACTGACGCCATGGCGCCGACCAGGAACGGCCGATGCGCACTACTTTGCCCGTCTGCACGGGCAGCCCTTGCAGTTCCACCCGATCGCCGACCGCGATCTTCACTGTGCCGGCCTCCCGGCGTTCTCGAGTGCGTCGATGATCGCCGCCGTCACGTCGTCCACGCTCTTGGTCGCGTCGACCACATGGAGCAGCCCACGGTCAGCGTAGAAGTCCAGCAGCGGTTGTGTCACCTCGTTGAAGACGCGCAGACGGGTATGAATGACCTCGGCGGTGTCGTCCGACCGACCCTCGGTCATGGCCCGCTTGAGCAGTCGATCTGCCAGCTCGTCCTCGGGGGCGTCCAGAAAGACCGCTGCGGTGGCCGCGGAGTCCTCTCGCTCGGCCAGTCGTCTGGCCTCGACAGCCTGGCCGACCGAACGTGGGAAGCCGTCGAGTACGTAACCATTCGCTGCAGCGGCGGCCAGCACCTTCGGCATCACGAGATCGATGATCAGCTGGTCCGGGACGAGCTCGCCGCGGTCGAGATAGTCCGCGACCTGCTGGCCCAACGGCGTCTGGGTCTCCACCTCATGGCGGAGCAGATCGCCGGCCGCGATGTGCTCGACTCCGAACCTCTCCGACAGCCGCACCCCCTGCGTTCCCTTGCCAGAGCCCGGTGGGCCGATGAGCAGCAGTTTCATCGCATTCTCCTTGAGAAAGAGCCCGGGCCACCACGCTGTGAAGCAATGGTGGCCCGGGCTGATCAGGGTCGCTTACTTCATCGCCTCGCGGGCAGCTGAAGTGTAAGCGGAGCTGACTTCGGTCAGGAAGGACGCGTGCGCCTTGGCGAGCGCGCTCACCCAGTCGAGCTGACTGGCGTCGGCGACTTTCTCCTCGAACTCGACCAGGCTGGTCAGCGTCTTCTCGTACGCGTCCAGCGAGATCTTGCCGGTCTGCTTGGCGGCCTCGAGAACCTTTTCGTTCAAGGCGCGGATGCGCTCGGCCGTCTCGTCGATGCTGGCGCCGAACGGGTTGGCGGCGTCATTGGCCTTCGTGGAGGCTGGCATTGATGTCTCCTTCGGGTATCGGGGGCCTTGGTCGAGCCGCCCTACTGTTAGCAAAGTTAGCACGGGTCTTGCTAACACCGTTAATCGATGTGACCGAGATCGCTCAGCCCAGCACGTACGTGCCGGGTGCGTCGGCCAGTGCGCGATGTTTGCGGCTGCCCATCCTGGGTGGCTTGCGCCGCGGACCCGCTCGCTGGGCAGACCACTCGGTCCAGTCCTCCCACCACGAGAGTGGTCGCTTCTCGGCGACCTCACGCCACTCGTCCGGCGCGGCCGGATAGTCCGGCATCGAGCCGTCCGGGGCTGCCTCGAGGGCCTCGAACCAGGCCTTGGGACTGGGCGGGTTCACGATGCCGGCGACATGACCCCCGGAGGAGAGGACGTACCGAACATCGCCGCCGAGCAACCGCTCCGAGGCGTACGACGACCGCCAGGGGACGATGTGGTCGTTGATCGCCCCCACGATGTAACAGTCCGCCTCGACGGCGCTGAGGTCCAGCAGTTCACCGGCCAGGGACATCTCGCCGCGCGCGAGCAGGTTCGCGCCGTACAGCGACCGCAGATATGTGGCATGCATCGCGGCAGGCATCCGGGTCGAGTCGTCGTTCCAGGCCAAGATGTCGAAGGACGCCGGAGGTTCACCCTTCAGCCAACGGGACACGACGTAGTTGAAGATCAGGTCGTTGGGTCGCAGCAGGTCGAACGTCAGAGCCATGTCCTTCGAGTCCAGGAAGCCGGTCTCCGCCATCCGCCGGTCAAGCCGATCGAGGCTCGCCTGGTCCACCATGGCTCCCAGGTCACCGGGGGAGCTGTAGTCGAGCATGGTGTTCAGCAGTGTCAACGACCCGAGCAGCCCACTGTCTTCGGCTGCCAGATAGGCCGCCATCATCGATGCCATCGCGCCGCCCAGGCACAGACCGACCACGTCGACCCGGTCGGCCCCGGTGATCTGGGACACCACCTCAAGCCCGGCGACCGGCCCCATCAGCAGGTAGTCGTCGAGGGTGATGTCGCGCATCGACTCTTCCGGATTGCGGTACGACAAGGTGAACACGGTGTGGCCGTGTTGGACGGCCCACTCCACGAAGCTGCGCCGGGGCGCGAGATCCATCACGTAGTACTTGTTGATCCAAGGTGGACTGGCCAGCAGCGGAACCTCGTGCACCTCGTCGGTCTGCGGCGCGTACTGGATGAGCTCGGCCAACTCGTTGCGGTAGATGACCTTGCCGGGCGTGGCGGCGAGATTCTTGCCGAGCGTGAAGGCTGAGTGGTCGACCTTGACCGGTCTACCGCCGTTTCTCATGTCCTCCACGGCCAGCTGGGTGCCCGCGAGCAGGCTGCGTCCACCGGTTTGGAAGGCCTTGACCAGCACGTCCGGGTTGGTGAGTGGAAAGTTTGTCGGTGCCAAGGCGTTCTGCAGGAGGTGTACGAACTGGGCGGCCTTGGCATCGGTCAGGCCGTCAACGCGACCGGCTTCAAGCAGCTCATCGGTGAATGCGCAGGCGGCCAGGTAGGACTGTCGGAGCGCGAAGAATGCCGGGTTGGACTCCCAGGCCGGATCGGAGAACCGCCTGTCTTTCTTGTCGACTTCGATCGGTGCGTCCGCGGACGCCCCCACAGCGCGCGCGAGGGTGGCTGCCGGCAGTTGCGCCATGGTCGTGAGCAGCCGACCGACGGCCTTCGCGACGTCGCCCGGGCGAGATGCTGCCTGTTGCGCGACAGCCGCGGTCGCGGGCCCCCACCCGAGCGGGTCGACGCGCGTCAACAGGGCTTCGGGAAGCGCGCTGACTTCCGTCGGCAGCAGCCCCCGCCGGTGCTCGGTAGCGGTCACGTCAGTCAACCGTCCTGCCGTCGGTAGTAGCGGAACACGATCTCGGCCACGCAAACCGGCTTCGGTTGGCCGCCGGCCACGAAGGTGCCCTGGATCATCAGCTGGTAGCCGCCCGAAACCTCGTCCACGGATGTCAGGTCCACCGTAAGCGTCACGTCGGAGTCGACCGGCACCGGGGAGGGGAAGCGCAGTCTGTTGAGACCGTAGTTGATGACCTGAGCAGCATCGGTCACCTCGAAGACCTGCGCCAGCAGCATCGGTCCGAGCGAGAGCGTGAGATATCCGTGCGCGATGGTCGAGCCGAAAGGTCCGCTGGCCGCGCGTTCCAGGTCGACGTGGATCCACTGATGATCGCCCGTGGCGTCGGCGAACTGGTTGATGCGTTCTTGGGTGACCCGGACTGGATCGGAGACGCCGAGTCGGGTGCCGGCCAGGCCGGGGAGCTCGTCAAGCGTGAGCGTCCGGGCGGTTTGACTCATCAAGGCTCCCCAACGTTGACGGTCGCCATGCTACGTCACTCCTGTTTCCGGCCCGCACCGAGAGCTGCCACCCCGTCGGCAGCCATCCATCACGTTTTCCGGCGGCCGTCGGTCATGTATGTCAGGGCACGAACATGAAGGCGGCGAAGGAGAGGTGCGATGTTCGTCAAGCTGGCGCAGTTTCTCAGCATCATGCTGTACGTGCTGGTAGCCGGTGTGATGTGGGGGCCATGGCTGTCCCTAGGCCGGACTATGACCAGGTACGACGCCACGACCTTCCTGTCCGATGGCAGGCACATGATCGCCAACCTGGCGTCGGTCATGGCGGTGCTCATGACTGTCGGTCGAGGTCCCCATCGACAACAAGGTCAAGACATGGACGCCAGAGACCTTACCGTCGGACTGGAAGGATATCCGGGCGCGGTGGGCGGCCTTCCACACGCTGTGCACGTTCCTATCGCTGACGGCCGTCGCCGCGACTGTCGGTGCTGCTCTCACGACCCGGTTGGACGGCGGTTGGGGAGGAGTTCCTGTCAGCCGGCAACAGACGATTGATTTGCGACTCAGCATGACTGTTCGACCGGGCCGCCGAAGGCTGCTAGGTGACCTGCGCCTCCGCATGAACTAAAGCGGCAACAGTGGCGCGATGCCGCTGGATACGATGGCTCGGTGACTGAGCGAGGATCCTCACCGCTGTCGCTCGGCGAGATCATCCGCCGCCAGCGCGAGCTCGCCGAGCTGCCGATGCGGCAGCTGGCAGCCATGGTTGGCATCTCGAACCCCTACCTGTCCCAGATCGAGCGTGGCCTTCGCGCCCCTTCTGAGCAGGTGCTCGAGGGCATCGCACACTCATTGCAGACCTCCGTCGACCAGCTGCTCGATGCTGCGGGCACCGGCGCCGACAAAGCCGACGGCACCCACGATGCCGTGCTCGAAGCCGTCCGCGCCGATCCGAATCTCACCGCCCGGCAGCGGCATGCGCTCAGCGAGGTCTACACGGCCATGACCGAGGTGACCGCTGCTCGGCGGGCACAGCGTCGCCGGTCAGGCTGACTCGTCAGTAGCGGGCGGGAGGCTGGCGGCCTCCAGGGCGTGATCTGCCCCGCAAAAAGCGACGTTGATGCTGTCCGCTGACCCAACGGACTACCGCAGCGTCACATTTTGTGAGCCCCCGGCTCTGATCTCGGA
>JBDUDR010000052.1:0-16685 GCA_040002845.1 Nocardioidaceae bacterium | reverse complement strand
GGCGTCTCGCCATCCTTCGCTGAGTGTCGAAACTCGATGGCGTGGACCCCCGCGGGTGCCTACCGTGGTGGGCGACATGCGCAATCTCCCGCTCGCCGATCCGGGCGTCCCTGACTCGCGCTCCCCCGGCAGGTACCTCTGGTGGGTCATGCGCGGCCAGCAGGCGACCCTGCTGGGCGGAATGACCTTTGGCACCATCTGGATGGTGGCGCAGGCCATCATGCCCGCGTTGATCGGGAAGGCCATCGACCAGGGCGTGGCGAACGGCGACACCTCGAGGCTGCTCTTCTGGGCCGGCATGCTGCTGCTTGCCGGAGTCGTTCAGGCGGCCGCGGGGATCATCAGACACCGGTTCGCGGTGATGAACTGGCTGATGGGTGCCTACCGCACGGTCCAGGTGATCACCAGGCACAGTGTGAAGCTCGGCGCCACCTTGTCCAAGCGGGTAGCGACCGGCGAGGTGGTGGCGATAGGCACCGCCGACCTCGCCCAGATCGGCAACGCGCTCGATGTGTATGGTCGCGCCGCCGGCGCACTGATCTCGTTCACCCTCGTCTCGGTGATCCTGCTTCGCGCCTCGGTCACGCTGGGACTGGTGGTGCTCATCGGAGTGCCAGTCCTGCTGCTCGCCATCACTCCGATCCTGCGGCCACTGCAGCGCCGAAGCATGACGCAGCGCGAGCAGATGGGCGAGCTGACCACCCTGGCGAGCGACATCGTCGGCGGCCTGCGAGTGCTTCGCGGCATCGGCGGCGAGGACGTCTTCCACGATCGCTACGCGCGGGACTCACAACGCGTCCGGATGGCCGGTGTAAGGGTTGCGAAGATCCAGTCGCTGCTCGACGCGCTGCAGGTGCTCCTCCCCGGACTCTTTGTGGTCGTAGTCGTGTGGCTCGGTGCGCGGTTCGCGGTCCAGGGCACCATCAGCGTCGGTGAACTGGTGGCTTTCTACGGGTACGCGGCGTTCCTGATGATGCCGTTACGGACCGCGACGGAGTTCGCCCAGAAGCAGATCCGCGCGCTGGTCGCATGCAGACGCATCGTCAAGGTGCTCTCCGTCGAGCCCGAGATCGTCGATCCGCAGGACCCGCAGGACGAGCCGGGCGTGGGTGACCTCGTCGACCACGGGTCCGGTGTCACCATCCGACCTGGAATCCTCACCGCGATCGTGTCCGAGCCACCCGAGGAGGCCGCTGCCGTCGCCGACCGACTCGGGAGGTTCACCGACGGGAATGTCACCTTGGCCGGCGTTGCCCTGGCCGAACTGCCGAAAGACACCGTCCGTCGCCGGATCCTGGTCAGTGACACCGGCAGCATGCTGTTCTCCGGCCGGCTGTTCGAAGAGCTGGACCTGCGGGACTCGGGGAACGAGCCACGCATCGACAGCGCCCTTCGTACAACATCGTCGGAAGACATCACCGAGGCGCTTCCCGAGGGCCTGGATGCCGACGTCGAGGAACGCGGGCGTTCCTTCTCCGGCGGACAGCGGCAGCGGCTCGTGCTCACCAGGGCGCTGATGGCCGACGCCGAGATCCTGGTCCTGGTCGACCCGACATCCGCGGTCGATGCGCACACCGAGGCCAGAATTGCCGAACGCCTCACCGACCACCGTCGTGGCCGTACCACCGTCGTCACCACGACCAGCCCCCTATTGCTGGATCGGGCCGACCACGTCACGTTCCTGCTGGACGGCAACGTGGTCGCCCAGGGAACCCACAAGACGCTGCTCGAGACGGAGCCGCGCTACCGCTGGGTCGTCACCAGGGAGGAGGACCAATGAGGGAGATCCTGCCCGTCGCCGACGCGCCGGCCGTGCGACGGTACGCGCGTCGACTGTTCGCGCAGTACCCACGTGACCTGACCCTGGCCGTCGGACTGCACATCCTGGCAGCAGTGGCCGGACTGGCTGGCCCGCGGCTGCTCGGTGACCTCGTTCAGTCGGTCCAGGACGGCACGTCCTCCTCCCACGTCGACACGGTGGTCGCCTGGATCGGGGTGTTCCTGGTCGCGCAGACGGTCCTCACCCGCTATGCCCGGTACGTGTCGTTCGCGATCGGGGAGCGGGTGCTCGCGGACCTCCGTGAGGACTTCGTGAAGCAGTCGCTGGCGCTGCCCATCGGGGTGGTGGAACGGGCCGGCACCGGTGACCTGCTCTCGCGTACCTCGCGCGATGTCGACGCGCTCGGCTGGAGTGTGCGATTCGCGGTTCCGGAGACCATCATCGCGCTGGTCACCGCCGCATTCACCATCGGCGCATGCCTACTCGTGGGCGCCTGGGTCGCGGTGCCACTGGTGCTCGGCGTACCCCTGCTGTGGGCAGGCACGAAGTGGTACCTACGCCGGGCGAAGGATGGCTACCTGCGCGAGAACGCGGCGTACGCACGGATGAACGCTTCGCTGGCCGAGACGGTCGACGGCGCTCGCACGGTTGAGGCGCTCGGCCTCGGTGGCCGCCGGATCAACCGGGTCGACGCCGATATCAGGGGCTCGTACGACGCGGAGCGGTACACGCTCTTCCTGCGTACCGTCTGGTTCCCGATCGTTGAGCTGGGCTACCTCATCCCAACCGTTGCGACCCTGATCGTGGGCGGCTGGCTGCACGCCAACGGTCACGTGTCGCTCGGCGCTGTCACCGCCGCAACCTTGTACGTGCAGCAGCTGATCGACCCGGTAGACCGGCTGATCTCATGGTTGGACGAGCTGCAGGTCGGTGGCGCGTCGCTCGCGCGGCTGCTGGGCGTCGCGCAGGTGCCTGACGACAGGACTCCCTCGGGACGGGTCCCCGGGGGTCGCGAGATGGAAGCCGACGAGGTGCGCTTCAGCTACGTCGACGGCCGCGATGTGCTGCACGGCGTGGACCTCGAGATCGGCGAAGGTGAACGCATCGCGATGGTCGGCCCGTCGGGCGCCGGCAAGTCCACCCTGGGGCGGCTGCTGGCAGGCATCCATCCGCCGCGCGTCGGTACGGTGACGATCGGTGACGTCGAGCTCACCGAGCTGCGGCTCGATGACCTGCGGGGCCAGGTGGCGCTGGTGACCCAGGAACACCACGTCTTCGTCGGTACGCTGCGCGACAACCTCGCGCTGGCCGTCGACGAGCCCGTGAGCGACGAGCGGCTTCGTGAGGTGCTCGGGGCGGTCGATGCCCTGGACTGGGTCGACGCACTGGCCGATGGCCTAGACACCCGGGTCGGGTCTGGTGGGCTGACCCTGACTCCCCCGCAGGCCCAGCAGATCGCGCTCGGGAGGCTGGTGCTGGCCGACCCTCACACCCTGGTGCTCGACGAAGCGACGTCGCTGATCGACCCGCGCGCCGCACGGCATCTGGAGCGGTCGTTGGCCGCTGTGCTGTCGGGTCGAACCGTGATCGCGATCGCGCACCGGCTGTTCTCGGCTCACGACGCGGACCGGGTCGCGGTCATCGAGGAAGGCGTGATCTCCGAGATCGGAAGTCACGACGAGCTGATCGATGCCGAGGGGTCGTACGCCGCCCTGTGGTCGAGCTGGAAGCAGACCTAGCCCTCTCTGCCGAGACGCCAGCTTTTGGGCGATTTCGTCGGCGTGTCGCGGCACGCCGTTCACGCAACCTGGTCCGAGGTACGTGTTCATGACCACCGATGGCGTTTCTTTGGTGCCAAACTCGTACCTCGCCCAGCCTGACGCCGCCCCAGGGGATCCGGTCCCGCCCGAGCCGCGGGCCGTGAAATCGTGGCGGTACGCGCCAGACAACACGTCGTCGCCGGCGCCGGAGATCCGCGCCGCCGTCTGACACGCCAATAATGCCGCGACAAGCCGGCGAAATCGCCGAAAAGTTGGCGTCTCGGCACAGTCGGGAGAGGGAGTTGGGACAGGATGCCGATGATCGTGACCTGGCTTGGGCACTCGGCGGTGATGATCGAGGTCGATGGGTTAAGACTGGTCGCCGATCCCGTGTACCACAACGTCGGCCGCACCGGACTCGTGCGCCGCATCGACGGACGGCTCCCCGACGGGCCCCCTTGGCGACCCGACCTGGTGGTCTTGTCGCACATGCATCACGACCACACGGATCTCCCGACGCTCGAAAGGTTCGAGCATGCAGCGCTGGTCGCACCACCCGGTGGCGGTAAATGGCTGTCCGACCGCGGTTTCGACGTTATCGGCGAACCCCAGCCGGGTGAGAGTGTCGACGCGCACGGTCTGACCGTGACCGCCGTCCCGGCCAACCACGAGGGCAACCGACGCGGTGGCCCCCAGGCCGATGCGGTAGGGCATCTCGTCAGCGATGGCCACCACACCGTGTGGCTCGCCGGCGACACAGATCTGTACGACGCGATGATCGAGCTGCCCGGATGGTCACCAACCGGCACCATCGACCTCGCCATGGTCCCGGTCTGGGGCTGGGGGCCCAACATCGGTCCGGGCCATCTGGACCCGATCCGCGCGGCTGAGGCGGTCGATCGAGCCGGTGCACGCCGTGCCGTACCCGTGCACTGGGGCACGCTGCATCCGCCGTTCTACCGGCGGTTCATGACGCACCAGCTGACTCGGCCGGGTCCCGAACTGGCTGATGAAGTCGCCCACCGCGCGATCGACTGCCAGGTCGACGTGTTGCCCGTGGGCGGTTCCGTGACGATCGCATGAGCCGCTGTGCCACGAAACGTGACGGCCATGCTGTCCGCCACCCGCCCGACTACCGGAATGTCACACTTTGCGCTGCCTGCCTGCGAATGCCAGCCCTATCACGCACGGGTCTCAGGACGCAACGGGACGCCGGCCAGTTGGACCGTGCGCCACAGCAACACCGCGACCGTGACGGGACCGAGCCCGCCTCGTGCCGGACACAGCAGGGAAGCCTGAGACTCGGCAGCCTCGGGGGCGACGTCACCGTCAGTGCCTCCGCCGATCAGAACCCCGGCATCGATGATCACCGCACCGGGGGACAACCAGTCCGCATCCACCAAGCCGGGCCGCCCGACGGCCGTCACCAGGACTCGGGCTTGTGAGCAGACCCGGCGCGCTGCGGGGTCCGCCGGCGCGACCGACTGCATAAGCGCTCCCCGCGCCGCCAGCAGCGCGCCGAGCGAGTCGAGGATCGGGTCCGCCCCGCCCAGGATCACGACCCGTTCCGCCCGCAGCGGCACCTCATGCCTTTCGAGCACGCACAAGGCTGCCTGGGCAGTGGCCGCCACCGAGTCCAACCCCCCGTGAAGCCCGTCAACATCTTTGCCGGGACTCACCAGTTGGGCCAGGGCCACGGGATTCACCCGGCGAGGCAGCGGCGTCTGCAGGAAGATCGCATCGACGTCGGGATCGTCATCGAGCTTGCGTACGACGGCAGCGCCGGCATCCGTGCTCGCGTCGCCGTCCAGATCTCGCGCGACCAGGCGGATGGCCGCTCTCGAGCAGGCATCTCGCTTGTAGCCGGTCCAGCGGCGGGAAGCCGCGCTGGACCCGTCGTACACAATGCCCAGGCACGGGGAACGGTGAGCGGCATCGACCGCTACCCGAACCCGCCCGATCAGCTCGTCACGGATGCGGGCGCCATCCACCATCCGCGCGGGCGTCGCCGTCGGGGGGGCCATTACGAGAGGCCCACCACATCTCCGTTGTCGTCCAGGCCGATCGTGAACGCTGCCGGTGCCGATCCGAGACCGGGCATGGTCCTCATGTCACCGCATATCGGGTAGATGAAGCCGGCCCCCACCGAGGCGCGTACCTCCCGGACCGGCAGAATCCAGCCGGTGGGCGCGCCCTTCAAGGCGGGGTCCGAGGAGATCGACAGGTGGGTCTTGGCGATGCAGACCGGCAGCAGTCCGAAACCGTTGCGCTCGTACGTGTCGAGCTGCCGACGAGCGACGGTGGAGTATGTCACGCCGCCGGCTCCATAGACCCGGCTCGCCACTGTCTCGATCTTCTCGCGAAGGCTGAGCTCGTCGGCGTACAGGAACTCGAACTGCGATGGCTCATCGGCCGCCTCGGCGACGACCTCCGCCAGGGCTGCCGCCCCGCGTCCGCCTTCGGTGAAGTGATGACAGACCGCTACCCGGACCCCCAACGACTCGGCTTCGTCCTCAATTGCCCGCCACTCCGATGGGTGATCGTCGGGGAAGGCGTTGACGGCGACCACCGGCGTCACGCCGTGAATCTTGATGTTCTCGATCTGCTTGCGCAGGTTGGACGCGCCCTCATGGACCTCGTCCGGATGTTCCGCCAGCAACAGCTCCGGCAACGGCTTGCCGGCCACGATCCGATGCTTGCCCGAGTGCGCCTTCAGCGCACGCACGGTCGCCACCACCACAGCTGCGTCCGGTACGAGTCCAGACGCCCGGCACTTGATGTTGAAGAACCGCTCGGCACCCATATCGGCCCCGAAGCCGGCTTCGGTGACGAGGAACTCGCCGGCGTGGATGCCGATCAGGTCGGCGATCACAGAAGAGTTGCCGTGCGCGATGTTGCCGAACGGTCCGGAATGCACGAGCACTGGTGTGTTCTCCAGAGTCTGCAGCAGGTTCGGTTTCACCGCATCTCGCAGCATCACGCTCATCGCCCCCGCCACCTTGAGGTCCTGGGCGGTGATGGCGTTCCCCTGTCTCGTGTAACCGACCACGATCCGGGCCAGCCGGTCCTTCAGGTCAGCCAGCGACGTAGCAAGCGCGAGCACAGCCATCACCTCGGAGGCGGCCGTGATGTCGAACCCCGTCTGTCGGGCTACCCCGTCCGCCTTGCTGCCGAGCCCGACGACGATGTTGCGCAGAGCCCGGTCGTTCACGTCGAGCACCCGCCGCCAGGTGATGTCGCTCAAGTCCAGGTCCAGGGCGTTGCCCTGGTAGATGTGATTGTCGATGACCGCGGACAACAGGTTGTGCGCGGCTGTGACCGCATGGAAGTCGCCGGTCAGGTGAAGGTTGAGCAGCTCCATCGGTACGACCTGGCTGAAGCCGCCACCTGCGGCGCCCCCCTTGATGCCGAAGGTGGGTCCCATCGACGGTTGCCTGATGGCCACGGTCGCGCTACGGCCGATGTGCCGGAACGCCTGTCCCAGCCCGACAGTGGTGGTCGTCTTGCCCTCCCCCAACGGGGTCGGAGTGATGGCCGACACCACGACATACTTCGCGCGGGGCCGGTCCGACAGGTAGTCGATGGCTTCCAGCCTGATCTTGGCCACGCTGTCGCCGTGCGGCTCCAGGAGATGTGCTCCGATGCCCATCTGCTCGGAGACGTCGACCAGCGGCTTGAGGGTGGCCTGCTGAGCGATCTGCAGGTCCGACGGCATCGCCATGTGGTGTTTCCTTTCGCGGGTCTGGTTGGACACAGCGTTCGGCTCTCTCGGCAAGATCAGCGACTCCACAGTGCCATGCCGCCCACCGCGACCGGCGCCCGGTCGCTGCTCAGCGGGCCACGCCCTCGCGGAGCAGCTCCGCTGCCGCGAGCACACCGGCATCCAGGTCGACCTGCCGGTGATCGGCCAGCGCCAGGAGCTCCGCCCGCATCCGGGGGTCCCAGAACCGGCGGATGTGGTCGGCGACATCGGCCGCTGCCTCGTCTGGTGGAAGGTGCCGGAACTGCGCGGCAATGTCGTTGGCGAGGCGAACCACGGGGGGTGTCTCCACGTTGGGTTGGACCTCTCAGTCGATGAGGACCGACGACGGCTCGTGGGCTGCGTCTGCTGAGTGTGACGTCGAGACGGCCGGCTGGTGCAGCTTCACCTGCACGGCGGTCACCTTGTACTCAGGGCAGTTGGTCGCCCAGTCGGAATGCTCGGTCGTCACCACATTGGCCCCGGTCACCGGGTGATGGAAGGTCGTGTAGACCACCCCGACGGGCATCCGGTCCATGATCTTCGCGTGCAGGGTGGTCTCCCCGACCCGGCTGGCAAGACTGACCAGGTCGCCATCGCGGATGCCGCGGTCTTCCGCATCGTGCGGGTGGATCTCGAGCACGTCCTCGGGATGCCACGCGACGTTGGCGGTACGGCGGGTCTGCGAGCCGACGTTGTACTGGGACAGGATCCGCCCGGTCGTGAGGATCAGCGGGAACCGTCTGGTGCTCCGCTCCTCCGTGGGAACGTACGCCGTCTGGACGAAGCTGCCCTTCCCTCGCACGAAGCCATCCACGTGCATGATGGGCGTCCCAACCGGGGCCTTGTCGTTGCATGGCCACTGAACGCTGCCGACCCGGTCGAGCAGCTCGAAGGACACTCCGGCAAACGTCGGTGTGGTAGCCGCGACCTCATCCATGATCTGGCTGGTGTTGTCGTAGTGCATCTTGTAACCCATCGCCTGGGCGATCTCACAGATGATCTGCCACTCGTGCTTGCCAGTCTTGGGACGCATCACTGGTCGGACCCGGTTGATCCGCCGCTCCGCGTTGGTGAACGTACCGTCCTTCTCCAAGAAGGAGGTACCCGGCAAAAACACGTGCGCGAGCTTCGCTGTCTCGTTGAGGAACAGATCCTGTACGACGACCAGGTCCATCGCAGACAGCGCCGCCTGCACATGGCGGGTGTTGGGGTCGGACTGGGCGATGTCCTCGCCCTGGATGAAGACGGCACGGAACGAGCCGTCGAGCGCAGCGTCGAACATGTTGGGGATGCGTAGTCCAGGCTCTTCGAGGATCGGGCGGCCCCAGACCTGCTCGAACACCTCCCGGACGGCATCGTCGGACACGTGGCGGTAGCCCGGCAGCTCGTGCGGGAACGATCCCATGTCGCATGAGCCCTGCACGTTGTTCTGGCCCCGCAGCGGATTGACCCCAACCCCCTCACGACCGATGCTGCCCGTGGCCATCGCGAGGTTGGCCATCCCCATCACCATCGTCGAGCCCTGACTGTGCTCGGTGACGCCGAGGCCGTAGTAGATGGCGGCGTTCTGCGCACCGGCGTACATTCGCGCGGCTGCCCGAAGCTCCTCGGCTGGGACGCGCGTGATCTCCTCGACCGCTTCTGGGCTGTGCTCTGGCCGCGCGATGAAGCTCTCCCAGGCCTCGAAGCCCTCGCAGCGCTCGGCGACGAAGTCGCGATCGACGAGGCCCTCGGTGACCACGACGTGGGCCATGGCGTTGATGACCGCCACATTGGTCCCCGGAGCCAGCTGCAGGTGGTGGGCGGCCTCGAGGTGGGGCATGCGCACCATGTCGATGCGTCGTGGGTCGACGACGATGAGCTGGGCTCCTTGGCGCAGCCGGCGCTTCATGCGGGAGGCGAACACCGGATGTCCGTCAGTCGGGTTGGCGCCGATCACGACCATCACGTCTGACTGGTCCACGGACTTGAAGTCCTGGGTGCCGGCGGATGTACCGAACGTCTGCTTGAGGCCGTACCCGGTCGGTGAGTGGCAGACACGTGCGCAGGTGTCGACGTTGTTGTTGCCGAACGCGGCACGGACCATCTTCTGTACGACGTAGACCTCTTCGTTGGTGCACCTCGAGGACGTGATGCCACCGATCGAACCGAGGCCGTACTTGTCCTGGATCTCCAGCATCCTGGACGCTACGAAGCCGATCGCGTCGTCCCACTCGACCTCGCGCCACGGGTCGGTGATCGAGTCCCGCATCATGGGCTTCATCACCCGGTCCGGATGGCTGGCGTACCCGAAAGCGAACCGCCCCTTGACGCAGGAATGCCCCTCGTTGGCGCCGCCGTCCTTGTAGGGCACCATGCGCACGACCTCGTCACCGCGCAGCTCGGCCTTGAAGGAGCAACCGACTCCGCAGTATGCACATGTGGTGAGCACGCTGCGGGTTGGCATGCCGAGGTCGATGACCGAGCGCTCCTGAAGGGTCGAGGTCGGGCACGCCTGGACGCATGCACCGCACGAGACGCACTCGGAGTCCATGAAGGACTCGCCCGCGCTTGCGGCAACCTTCGAGTCGAATCCGCGGCCATCGATGGTGAGCGCGAAGGTTCCCTGGATCTCGGAGCAGGCCCGCACACACCGCGAACACACGATGCACTTGCTCGCGTCGAAGTCGAAGTACGGGTTGCTGTGGTCGGTCGGCGCATCGAGATGGTTTTCCCCCGCGTACCCGTACCGAACGTCACGCAAGCCGACGACACCCGACATATCCTGGAGCTCGCAGTCGCCGTTGGCCGGGCAGGTCAGGCAGTCGAGCGGGTGGTCGGAGATGTAGAGCTCCATGACGCCGCGCCGCAGCTTGGCGAGCTTCTCGGTCTGGGTCTTCACCTTCATCCCGACCGCGACCGGTGTGGTGCATGAGGCAGGGGCCCCGCGGCCGCCGTCGACCTCGACGAGGCACAACCGGCAGGAGCCGAAGGCCTCCATGCTGTCCGTAGCGCACAGCTTGGGGATCTCGATCCCGGCAAGGGCCGCGGCGCGCATGACCGAAATTCCCTCGGGTACGAACACCTGCTGACCGTCGATGTCGACCTCGACGGTCGCCTCGCCGGGGCGATCGGGAGTGCCGAGGTCGGGTTCCTTGAGCAGGGTCATGAGGTGGCCTCCGGGGCGAGCTGGGCCGGTCTGGTGCGTGTTCCTGGTGAGTCTTTGGCGAAGTCGTCGGGGAAGTGGCGCAGCGCGCTCTGTACGGGCATCGGGGTCAGGCCGCCCATCGCGCACAGCGACCCCTCGGTCATGACTTCGCACAGGTCGTCGAGCAGCACCAGGTTCGCCTCGCGGTCCTCGCCCGCGATGATCCGGTCGATGACCTCGACCCCACGGACCGAGCCGATCCGGCACGGGGTGCACTTGCCACAGGACTCCTCCGCGCAGAACTCCATGGCGAACCGTGCCTGCTGGGCCATGTCCACCGAGTCGTCGAACACCACGAGGCCTCCGTGGCCGATCATGGCTCCGGCCGCCGTGAACGCCTCGTAGTCCATCGGCAGGTCGAAGCTGGAGGTCGGCAGGTACGCGCCGAGGGGGCCGCCCACCTGCACCGCCCGGACCGGCCGGCCGGAGATGGTCCCGCCGCCGTAGCCGATGACGAGCTCGCCGAGGGTGATGCCGAAGGCTGTCTCGACGATCCCGCCATGGGCGATGTTGCCGGCCAGCTGGAAGACCTGCGTACCGCGGGAGCGCTCCATGCCGTAGGCGTGGTACGCCGAACCGCCGTCGGACAAGATGCCGGGCACGGCTGCCAGTGTGATCACGTTGTTGACGACCGTGGGCTGTCCGAACAGGCCGGCCAGGGCCGGAATCGGGGGTTTGGCCCTGATCTCACCCCGTTTGCCCTCCAGGCTTTCCAGCATGGAGGTCTCCTCGCCGCAGATGTAGGCGCCGGCGCCGATCCGGATGAACAGGTCAAGGGAGAGCTCGGAGCCGAGCACGTTCTGTCCGAGCCAGCCTCGCGCGTAGGCGATCTCGATCGCAGAGCTCAGAATCGAGGCGGCATCGGGGTACTCCGAGCGGATGTAGACATAGCCCTCGGTGGCACCGACCGCGTGCGCCGCGACCAGCATGCCTTCGACGAGCGTGTACGGATCGCCCTCCATCAGCATCCGGTCGGCGAACGTACCGCTGTCGCCCTCGTCTGCGTTGCAGCAGATGTATTTCGGGGTTTGCTCGGTTTGCAGCACCGTCTGCCACTTGACGCCGGCGGGGAAGCCGGCGCCGCCACGCCCGCGCAGACCCGACTCCGTGACCTCCGCCACCACCTCCGCGGGGGTGAGCTCGAGGGCGCGGCGAAGGCCGGTCATGCCCCCGTGCGCGAGGTAGTCGTCGGCCGACAGCGGATCGACCACCCCGACCCTCGCGAAGGTGACTCGTGACTGCCGGCTGAGCCACTCGATGCCATCGGTCAGACCCAGACGCTTGGGGTGCTCGGCCCCGGCCAGCATCCCGGCTGCCAGCAGGTCATCGACATCGTCGACGCTCACGGAGCCGTAGGCGACCCTGCCCTCGGAGGTGGCTATCTCTACCAGGGGTTCGAGCCAGAGCATGCCGCGGGACCCGTTGCGTACGAGCCGCACGTGATCGCGGGAGGTGGCCTCCAGCAGCCGAGCTGCGACCTCATCGGCACCTACCGAACGAGCGGCAGAGTCGCGTGGAACGTAGACGGTGACGGGTGCGCTCACGACTGAACACCGGCCACGAGCGCGTCGAAGCGGTCGGCGTCGACTCGGCCGTACAGACGGTCGCCGACCTGGACCGTCGGGCCAAGAGCGCAGTTCCCGAAGCAGAAGACCTGCTCGAGGCTCAGCCCGTTGTCTGGAGTGGTGGCACCGAAGCCGATGCCCAAGCGGTTCTGAGCATGCTCGGCCAACGCTTCGGCGCCGACGGCCTGGCAGGCCTCGGCCCGGCACAGGCGTACCGTGGTCCGGCCCGCAGGGCGGTCCCGGAAGTCGCGGTAGAACGTGACCACGCCGTACACGTCGGCCCGCGACAGGTTCAGCTCGTCAGCCAGGATCGGTATGCAGTCGGGGTCGATGTAGCCGGACTCACTCTGCAGGTCGTGCAAGATCGGCAGCAGCGCGCCTTGCTCGCCCTGGTGCCTGGCCACGACGGAGCGTACGAGCGTCGAGAGGTCGGCTTCGGCCTCTGGTCCACCCATGTTCGATACTTCCGCATCCACTCGTGTAGGTCCGCATCCACTCGTGTAGGCATGCTGGGGAACGCCGGGTCAGATGTCGCAAACCGACCGGCGTACAGGTCGAGCGTAACCCCGGCTGGGCAGGGGTCGGACCCCTCGGTGCCCGCCACCAGCTCGTGGCCGGGTTCGAGGCTTTGCCGTTGCAGCGGGCGAAGTTGGCGCGATGATGAGATCCGTGGCGATATCGATGAAGCGCGTCCTTGCCCCGGTGGGCGTGCTGGCGATCTGTCTGGCGCTGGTCGGATCCGGCGCCAGCGGCGCCTGGCCGGCGAGCCGGGTCCACCGTCCGCCGGTCAATGCCAAGTTCGACTATCAGCTCGGCGGTGCTTATCCGCCGCCAACCGGGGTCACCGCCGTGACCAGGGATCGCCACGCACATCCGGTGGCGGGCCCGTACTCGATCTGCTACGTGAATGCCTTCCAGACCCAGCCCGGATCACTCCCCCGGTGGCGGCATCATCACCCCCGACTGCTGCTCCGGACCGCTTCCGGACATCTGGTTCACGACCCGGGTTGGCCGGGCGAGGTGCTGCTCGACACGTCCTCCGCCGCGAAGCGGTCCCGGCTGGCCAAGGTCATCGGGGTGCAGATGGCCGGCTGCGCGCGACAGGGGTTCAAGGCGGTGGAGCCGGACAACCTCGACTCATTCACCCGCTCCCGCGGGCTGCTGACTCGAGACGGCGCGTTGGAGCTGTCGACCCGCCTTGCGAGACACGCGCACCACGCCGGGCTGGCGATCGCGCAGAAGAACCTGGCCGGCCTCCGCAAACGGCGGGCCGAGTCGGTCGGGTTCGACTTCGCCGTTGCCGAGGACTGCCAGCGCTACCACGAGTGCGCTAACTACCTCCGGGCGTACGGCAGACACGTCATCGAGATCGAGTACGCAGACAACGGTCTCGCGAGTTTCAAGCATGCCTGCTCTGCTCGAGGCGCTCGCATCTCGATCGTCTACCGGGACCGGTTGCTGCGTCCACGAGGTCAGCCCGGATATCGCTACCGCGCCCGCTAGTCGCGTCGTGTTCGATCGGTGAACTGTCCGGCTTCCGGTTCGCCGTCGGCCCGGAACGCCTCAGCGGGCAGGTGCTGGGCTAGATCGAGGCTGGCATTGGGTTGGAAGTAGCCCGCGTGCACAATCTGAAGGTGGCCAATCAGGGGACACCTCCGAAGGTAGGCATCTCGGCGCGTGAGGCCGAGGTCCTGGCCGCGCTCGACGGGCTCGAGGCTGGGTTGGCCGACCCCGCTGCGGCTGCTCACCGGCCACCAGATTCGACGCCCGTGACCCGTGACGTGAACGTCACGAACCGGCTGTCCACGGAGATCGCCGTGCCGCGGCCGACGTGGTTGGCCTGCTGGCCGCCTGGAATTCCCGAGTCCATCCGCACCAACGGTGGCGTGCCTAAGTCAGCTCCTGCTTCCGCAGCTGGCGACTTACCAGCCCCAAGGACCCGACGGCGAGGGCTGCCCTCTCGATGTTGAGCAGGACTCTTTGATGGCGTGCGCCTGGTCCGGGCTCCGCGGGCGGGCTGTCGGGGTCGACGACGTCAATGGTGCAGCCCAGCTGACGATCGACTGCGTCATCGAGGTCGAGGATCAAGACGTGCCAGGGTGTGTGGCCCAGTCGATCTGGCGCTACCATCCGATTCCGGCGCCGGGCTGAAGGGCCGCTCCTCGCGAGAGAGGCCACTCGGGCGGCAAGACCATGCAAGGATCAAGCGACGAGCGAGGTGCATGATGGCCGACAACCCCGCACCATCATCCAGCGGGGATGCGAAGGCGGTCATCAGTGACCTGCTCGCTGAACTTGAGGAGAAGGCAAAGGCATCGGAACGGGCGTATGCAAGGTTCCGGCGTAGATTTGAGATGCTTTACTATGTTCTTGGTGTTCCGGCAACGGTATTTGCTGCCGTAGCAAGCGCAACGGCATTCGCCGAAAGCGTGTCGAATCAGGTCGTCGGGATATGTGCTGCGATTGCGGCGGGCCTGGCCGGCATACAGACCCTCGTGAGGGCGGATCGCAGGGCGAGATTCAACCAGACGCAGCAGTTTGTAATGTCGCGGATCGCCAATGATGCAACGAGCCTGAGAAAGATCACGCTCAATTCCATCCCCGCGGAGCGCGCGAAAGCCGAACTGGACGCCGTTCAGGAGCGGTACATCTCCGCGCGGGACAAGTCACCCGAGTAGCCCGCCTTCACCGCGATCGCCGGTGGCCCACGGGCGGCGACACCTCAATCAAAGCCGGAAACCGACGACCTGACTTAGCGCGCCATGCTCGAGGCTCGCTATGGGCGAAGGACGGCACGGGCAGCCCCCACCGCGGTGCCGGCGCGGACGGGGAAGGCAGCCTCCAACAAGACGAGCCCAGGCGCCCGCAGCCAACCCGGTTCTCCCGGACGCAATGCTGTGCGGCCATCGGGCCATCAGCGGGCGCACCTGCACCCGCGAACAGGGCCACACCGCGAAAGGCCACCGCTACTCCTGAGCTCGGCCAGACGCCCGCTACATGTGTCCGCTACTGCTCCGTCGACCCGGCCCCGGCCCTCATGCTGTGAAGTGTGCCCTCAGCGATAGCGGAACCCGTCCATGAACCGGCGGAAGAGCCCGCCCTTGATGGGTAGGGCCGGTGCGCGCGGCGGTGCGGTGGGACGCTGGGTGGCGATCGGCTGGTCGTAGTCGGTGCGCACGATCGCGTCGATAATCTGGTCCTCGGTGTAGCTGTCCGAGCCCTCTATCTCGGGGACGAACCCCACCAGCACGCCATTGCGCATCACCTGGGCCTCGAGAGAGGCAGTATCGTCGGAGTCCCACGTTGCCTCGCGCCCATCGGGGAGCCTAATCGTCACTCCGAACTGGTGAACCCCCACCCGCGCCAAGTCGGCGTCCGTGCCGCGCTCGCGCAGGGCGTCGACGACACGGCGTGCCTTGTTCTCCTCCATACTGCTCGAGCGTACCCAGCCACGGGCAAGTGGGCGCGCAGCGCGACGGCGACCGTGACGGCACCAACCCTGCACCCGCGGCATCCGGTTCTGCCGCGGGTCCGGGCGTGCACGTAGGCGCGTCTTTCCGGCCGCGTGAGAACGCCCCGGCCGCGGTCGCGATGGGTGTCGTTTCCCCGCAGCGGAAGGGCCTTTCAGGTCGTCTTACGCGTTGCCGGGGTGCTCTGACAGCGCGTTGGTCAGCAACGCCACCAACGCTTCGACCTGGACGTCGGACGAAGGGGTGGCCCCTTCGTCCGATCCGTCGAGGGCCCGAGTGGCCAGTCCCGCCTTGGTGTCGATCAGCGCGGCGATCTTCGCGTCGATGGTCTGGGCGGCGATGATCCGCCAGGCGGTGACGGGCTCGGTCTGGCCGATGCGGTGCACCCGGTCGATCGCCTGGGTCTGCTCGGCGTTCGTCCAGGAGAGTTCAGCGAGCACGACGTTCGAGGCGACATGGAGGTTGATCCCTACGCCGGCGGCTGTCAGCGAGCAGACAATGATCGCGACGTCGGGATCGTTGACGAATGCATCGATGGCCTTCTGGCGTGCCGTCGAGGTCTGGTCGCCCCGGATCGAGGTGTGGCGGATGTCGCGCTTGGCGAAGGTGTCCGTGGCGGTGTCCATCACGTCGAGGTGCTTGGCGAAGAAGACGACCTTGCCGGCACTGCGCGCGAGCTGCGCGGCGTAGTCGGCGGCGAGGTCTGCCTTGGCCTGCCCGATCCTGCGCACCATCGCGAAGACGTTGTCCCCGGTGCGTTCGTCGCCGCCATCGGCGACTTCGCGTTCGGCCACGCGGCGTACAAGCGCGTGGTCGATACCCTCGGCGACCGAGCCGGTGCGTCGGTGTTCCAGCGCGGCCTGGTAGCGACCGACCAGGCGTTTGGCGAGCTGCCGCTCGGCCTGCCTGATCGAGCGGCCAGCGGCGCCCTCGAGCTCGACCGGCAGGTCGGCGATCCGACGGGCTGGGATGTCGGCGGCGACGTCGACCTTGCGCCGGCGGACGATGCCGAGGTCGATAACCGCGGCCCGTGCGGCCGGGTAGAACGCATGGTCGGCGGGCGTGAGACCCGTCTGTTCCAGTGCCGCCATCAGCGCGTCCCCGGGTTTGCGTTCCTCGATCCAGCCGAGGAACTGCCAGATCGCTCGGAAGTCCTCGATGTCGTTGATCAGCGGGGTGCC
>JBDUDR010000051.1:0-16998 GCA_040002845.1 Nocardioidaceae bacterium | reverse complement strand
TGCAACACGGCATGTTCCTGGTCGGCCGTACGCCGGAGGTAGAACTGCCGATCGCCCCGAAACGAGGGTGGACCGTGCATTCCGGTGCTCGTGAGGTCCCGCAGGCGCGCATAGAAGTGGTCTGTCAGCGACCAGTCCCGGCGCCGGATGTCGAACAGCGATCGTTGTGCCGCAACCCATTGCTCCGTGTCCGGTGAGTCCGCGGCTTCCAGCCAGCGGTATGGGTCGGCAACGGCTCGTCCGTGCATGCGCTCGACGACAGCCGAGCGATCTGCCGGCGGGTACGGGGTCTGGTCGGTCGGGACGAAGTTCACAGCGGAAGGTTATGCGATGCGGTCGGCCGGTGGGCGGTGTCAGCATTACCGTCGCACTTTGTGGCAGAGCCTGCCCTTTACCCGTGAGCGATAGGGCACGACCCTGCGGACGTAGCGCCAGCCGCCTCGGTAGCCTTGGCCTCGTGATCTTCGCGGAGCCGCCGAGCACGTGGCCGCATCCAGAGCCGATGTCGACCCTGCATGCCCTGCTGCTCCTCGGTGTGTTGCCGGCGGCGATCGCCGGGGTGATCGTGTTGCTCGTGATGGCTCCCTCGGTGGCCCGTGGACCTCGCTATCGTCCCGGGCTGTCGTGGTGGGCGCCACCGGAGTGGATCGGTGGGCCGGCCGAGGGCCTGGCCGCGCTGGACTCCGGTGAGGAGCCGCGGCGGGCGATCGGCCCGGGTGGCGACTCGCCGGATGCGCGGGTAGGGGGTGGTGAGAGTGCCGGTTGGTGAGGCGTTCTCATCGAGTCAACGCGACGAGATCGCGCGCGCGATCCGGGTCGCGGAGCAACTGTCGGGGTTCCGGTTCTCGGTGTTCACCGGGGCGAGCGAGAGCGAGTCGCGGGTGTTCGCGGAGCGTCTGCACGCTCACCTCGAGGATCCGGGGCGCAGCGTGCTGGTGGTCGTGGACCCCGCTGCCCGCCGTCTCGAGATCGTGACCGGCTCCGAGGTGAGCAGGGTCATCGACGACCAGTCGGCTGGACTGGCGGCGCTATCGATGCAGTCTGCCTTCACAGCCGGTGATCTCGTGGGCGGCATCGTCTCGGGCGTGCAGCAGCTCGGAGAGCGGGCCCGCCAGCCCAGGTCGCTTCACACCGACACCGGCTGACTAGTTTGCCTCGGCGTCCAAGGCTTGGGCCAACAGTGCCCGTTCCAGATCGGCTC
This sequence comes from Nocardioidaceae bacterium, assembly GCA_040002845.1. Taxonomy (GTDB): domain Bacteria; phylum Actinomycetota; class Actinomycetes; order Propionibacteriales; family Nocardioidaceae; genus JBDUDR01. The sequence continues at coordinate 15,797 of JBDUDR010000051.1, read as the reverse complement.
TGCCCTCGGAGACATATCGTTTGGCCGCCGGGTTCGCCGTTGTGGACTTCAGCCAGGCATCGACCTTGTCCGTCACGTCGCCGTTGACCAGAACCCGGGGGAACATCCCCATCAACGCAGTAGTTGCACGCTGGACGCCCTTGCTCTCCCAGATCGTCGTGGCCGCCTCGAGATACCTGTCGACGAACGGGGACAGCATCTCGTCCTGGCCCGGCACCTGGAACGAGAATGCGATGGAGCGCTGAGTCTCGTTCGGGGTGTCGTCGTCCTCGACGGCCAGCTGCCAGGCGCGCTCCTTGGCCTCCGCCGTGGGCATCGCCGTCCGCGCAGCCGCGGCCTCCTCCTGACCGGTCACTGTGTTGTCGTGAGCGAGCTCGACATCGATCTCCGCATCACCGATGCGGCCCGCCGCGGCAAGTTCGAATGTGATGCGCCAGCGGAGGTCGGTGTCGACGGCCAACCCGTCGAGCGAGGCGCTGCCGTCGAGCCATCCGCCGATCTCGTCCAGGGCAGCTCCGCTGGCGGCTGCTCGGATCACTGCGCGAGCGAGTGCGAGCTGATGATCGCTGCCCGGCTCCGCGGCAGCTAGCAACCGGCGCAACCCGTGTTCCCACTCCACTCGAAGGCCGGGCCGGTTGGCGGGTGCGGCGTACAGGTTGATCGCCAGCTGCCCACCCGACAGCAGGGCTCCGACCGCGGTCAGGTCGCTCTCGTGCACGATCCCGCGCAGAACCAGTCGGACGAAGTCGGTGGCCGGCATCTCGGCATCGCGCGTCATGTCCCAGGCGGCCCCCCAGATCAGCGCGCGCGGCAACGACTCGACGATGGTCTCGATGCCGTTCACGGCAGTCGCCAGCGAGCCTTCGTCGAGCCGGATCTTGGCGTATGTGAGGTCTCCGTCGTTCAGCAAGACCAGGTCGGCTCGCGGCTGCCCGACCAGCTCGGGCACCTCGGTGCACGACCCCTGGATGTCGAGCTCGGTGCTCGACCGCCGAACGATCCCTTCCGCGCCGTGGTCGTACAGGCCGACGGCTATGCGATGCCGGCGCAGCGTTGGATGGTCGGGCACGGCTGCCTGGTTGACCGCAAAGCTGGTGTAGGTGGCGTCGTCACCTACGGTGAAATCGGGGCTGAGGGTGTTGACACCTGGTGTTTGCAGCCACTCCTTCGTCCAAGACCCGAGCTCTCGCCCGGAGGTCCTCTCCAAGGCGCCGAGCAGATCTGTCAGGTCGGAGTTGCCGTAGGCATGCTGGTCAAAGTACTCACGCAGGCCGGCGAAGAAAGCATCCTCCCCGACCCAGGCGACCAGCTGGCGAAGCGCGGCCGCCCCCTTCGCGTAGGTGATGCCGTCGAAGTTCACCTCGACGGCCTCCAGGTCGTGATTGTCAGCGGCGATCGGATGGGTCGAGGGCAGCTGATCTTGGCGGTACGCCCACGTCTTGCGGGAGTTGGCGAACGAGGTCCACGACTCGGTATATCTGGTCGCCACGGTCGACGAGTGATGCGCCGCCCACTCCGCAAATGACTCGTTGAGCCACAAGTCGTCCCACCAGCGCATGGTGACCAGGTCACCGAACCACATGTGCGCCATCTCGTGGAGGATCGTGTTGGCGCGGCTTTCGTACGCCGCGACAGTGGTGCGGCTGCGAAAAAGGTACTCGTCCCGCAGGGTCACAGCGCCCGCATTCTCCATGGCACCCATGTTGAACTCGGGCACGAATAGCTGGTCGTACTTGCCGAACGGGTACGCCATCTCGAATGCGCCCTCGAAGAAACCGAAACCCTGCTTGGTCACCTCGAAAATGTCGTTGGCGTCGAGATGTTCGACCACCGACTGCCGGCAGAAGATGGCGAGCGGGATCTCGGACTCACGACCCGCGTAACTGTCTCGCACGACGTGATATTCGCCGGCGATCAATGCAGTGATGTAGGTGGACATGGGCTTCGTGGTCGGGAACCGCCAGACCGCGACTCCATCCCGTACCCGTTCCGGCTCCGGCGTGGCCGAGTTGGAAACCACCTGCCAGTCGGCTGGCGCGGTGACGGTGAAGGTGTAGGTGCCCTTGAGGTCCGGTTGCTCGAAGGTCGCGAACACGCGGCGTGCATCGGGCACCTCGAACTGCGTGTACAGGTAGACCCGGCCGTCCGCCGGGTCCACGAAGCGATGCAGCCCTTCACCGGTGTGGCTGTACGTGCAGTCGGCTACCACGTGAACTACATTGTCGGAGGCCAGTCCATCAAGCGCGATGCGACCGTCCTGGTATGCCTGGGCAGGGTCGACGGGCACGCCGTTCAGGGTGATCTCGTGGACGGTCGCGTCGACCAGGTCCACGAACGTCGAGGTGCCCGGCTCTTGAGCGGAGAACCGGATCGTCGTGATCGAGGGGAACGTGGTTTCCGAAGCAGTCAGGTCGAGGTCGACCGTGTACGACTGGACGGTGAGCATACGGGCGCGCTCCCGCGCCTCGTCCCGAGTCAGGTTGGTCCCAGGCATGCTGCATCCTCGCACGGTGTAGTTGGGAATAACGACCGAGACAATGCCCTTCTCCAGTCACAGGTTGGTCACTATTCGGCATATGCATGGTGGCTTTGAAACAGAAACGGGGCGGGCATGACAGACGTATCGTCAACTCCCGAAACGGTCACAGCCGACTTTTGGTTCGATCCGCTGTGTCCCTGGGCGTGGATGACGTCTCGTTGGATGCTCGAGGTGGAGAAGGTTCGCCCGGTTTCGACCCGGTTCCACGTCATGAGCCTGGCCATCCTGAACGAGGGACGAGAGGTCAGCGATGACTACCGCAAGTTCTTGACGACCGCCTGGGGACCTGCGCGGGTCTGCACGGCGGTGGCTCTCGAGCATGGCGAGGAAATCCTGGGATCGCTCTACACCGCGCTTGGCACGCGTTTTCACAATCGGGGGATGCCGCACACTCGCGAGACCATCGAAGAGGCCCTGACCGAGGTCGGCCTGCCGACTGCGCTCGCGGACGCCATGGACTCCACGGACTACGACGACGCCTTGAGCAAGTCGCATCACGAGGGCATCGACCAGGTGGGCCTGAAGGTTGGCACTCCGGTCATCTCGGTGCAGGGCGTCGCGTTCTTCGGTCCCGTGGTCACCCCCAGCCCGCGCGGCCAGGAGGCGGCCAACCTCTGGGACGGCGTGCTCTTGGTGGCGGGCGTCCCGGGCTTCTATGAGCTCAAACGGACCCGCGAGCGGGGACCGATCTTCGACTGAAACACTGCCCTGCATGCGTGTCCACCTAGGCTCCGATCATGCCGGGTTCGAGCTCAAGAACCACCTGGTCGGTTGGCTGACCAAGCAGGCGTACGACGTCGTCGACCACGGACCAGATGTGTATGTGGACAACGACGACTATCCGACCTATTGCCTGCGCACCGCGTTGGCAGTGGCAGCAGACCCCGGCAGCCGCGGCATCGTCATCGGCGGGTCGGGGAACGGCGAGCAGATGGCCGCCAACAAGGTAAACGGGGTTCGGGCAGCGCTGGCATGGAGTGACGAGACGGCGTCGCTGGCCCGGTTGCACAACGACGCCAACGTGGTGTCGTTGGGTGCACGGATGCACACCCTCGACGAGGCCACCGGGTTCGCCGACTTGTTCTTGACCACCGGCTTCACCGGCGAGGAACGACATCGGCGACGGATCGAAATGATTGCCGACTACGAAGAGACCGGAGCGCTCCCGCCCTCGCCCGCATCATGATCATCGTCGGGTGGTGGTTCGAGCTCGCGGGCCAGCTGCTCGTCCTTCGGACGCTGCCGGCTCGCGTCCCTGGCCCGCATCGCCTCGCTCAGCGTGAGCTGCGCCGAGTCCGCCCGGACGCTCCGCGCGCTGCGTTGTCCGCCGGATCGGCCGCGGTCGTGTTTGGCGGCGTCTGAGGGGCGGCCCATGGATGAGGTCATGGAGGAAGCATGCCTGAGGGGCACACTCTGCATCGACTCGCCACCGAGCTGGCCGAGACGTTTGCGGGTCAACGGATCGCCGCCAGCAGCCCGCAGGGTCGGTTCACCGAAGGTGCTGCACTGCTCGACGGGTCGGTCCTGGAGACTGCGGAGTCCGCAGGGAAACACCTGCTGGTCGGCTTCGACACGGGTAGCTCGTTGCACGTCCACCTCGGGTTGATCGGGTCCTTCTCCATCCATCCGGCTCCCATGAGCTCGCCGGTCGGCGCCGTACGGCTCCGGCTGCAAGGCAGCGACTCGTACGCCGATCTGCGTGGCCCGATGATCTGCGAAGTCCTCTCAGAGCATCAGAGCGACGCGTTGCTGGCCCGACTTGGCCCGGATCCCTTGCGGCCAGACGCTGATCCCGATCTGGCGTGGCAGCGCATCCACCGTTCGAAGGCGCCCATCGGCGTGTTGGTGATGGACCAGAGCGTGCTGTCTGGGGTCGGGAACGTCTATCGTGCGGAGATCTTGTTCCGCGCCCGTCTCGACCCCCATCGACCAGGTCAGCGCGTCCGCCGCTCGCAGTGGCTTGCCATGTGGGCTGATCTGGTAGCCCTGATGCACGACGGGGTACGCACCGGCAGGATCGACACAGTGCGAGGGGCTCACACTCCGGAGGCGATGGGTCGCGAGCCGCGGGTCGACGACCACGGCGGAGAGGTATACGTCTATCGCCGGTCCGGTCAGCCCTGCCACGTTTGCCGGACCCGGATCCGTACCGAGGTGATCTCGGGCCGGAACCTCTTCTGGTGCCCGAGATGTCAGCGTTCATCCGTTACGCGCCGTTGACCGTCTGGTATCGGATGTGGGTTCGGTCCGATGTTTGTCCGATTTGCTCCCGCACCGTGGTCACCCGGATGACCCTTGGCCGACTACTGTCGCGGCTGTGATGGTTCTTCCTGGGCCTCTGCACGCCGCGAGCGCGCGCTGGTTCCGTGCGATGCGCCGGTGGACTGCGCGCAGGGTTCGACGGCTGCGCGAGGCGGAGGCCACCTGGTCAATCGTCCTGATCACCGTCACGGCAGTCATGACGATCTCGTTGATCCAACTGCCTGATCGATTACCCCTGACCATGCTCACGATCCCCTTGGTCATCGGCATCCTGACCCTGTCGGTTCGTCGCGTTATCGCGTTGGTGCTGGTCACCGTTGTATGCATGACGAGCGTTGTCCTCGCAACCTGGATGGGTGTGGGTCGGCTCGGGCCGATGTTCGTCGTTCTCACGGTCGCTGTAATCGGTCTATGGGCAGCCCGCAGCCGAGTCCAGCTGGGAGTGGCCAGTCCGCGAGGCGCATCCATGCTCATCGACCTCCGCGACCGGCTCCGCTCGCAGTCGGAGCTGCCGGAGCTGCCCCGTTCCTGGTATGCCGAGGCAGTGATGCGCTCGGCGGGAGGCGCGTCGTTCGCGGGAGACTTCATCGTCGCCGCCAAGACGCACGAGCAGACCAAGCTCGAGGTTGCTGTCGTCGATGTGTCCGGCAAGGGAGTCGGAGCCGGGACCCGGGCGCTCATGCTCTCGGGGGCATTCGGCGGACTTCTCGGTGCCCTGGAGCCACCGGAGTTCCTGCCGGCCGCCAATGCGTACCTCATGCGCCAGGAGTGGGGCGAAGGCTTCGCCACCGCCATCCACCTGGTGCTGGACTTGCAGACGGGGGCTTTCGAGCTGCGTGGGGCGGGGCACCCACCCGCTGTCCAATTTCACGCCGGGTCTGGTCGCTGGCAGGTGCACGGCTCAGAAGGGCCGATCCTGGGGTTGATCACCCAGGCCCGCTTCGACCTGTGCAGCGGATGGTTGCTGCCAGGCGATGCATTGCTGCTGTACACGGACGGGTTGGTGGAGACGCCGCAGCGCGACATCAGTCTGGGCATCGACAAGCTCGTTGGCGAAGCCGAGCGACTGGTTCCGCAGGGGTTCGAGGGTGGGGCGTCACGGCTGGTCGACCGGATCGACTCCCAAAATGACGACCGGGCGCTGCTGCTCCTGCACCGTCGCTGAGCGGTAGACCTACATCAGGCGATCGGGGGGACAGCCTTTCCGGGCTGCTGGTTCGTCCCGCCGAACGCGTCATGAGCCCGGCTGCCGACAAAGGCGTCGCTCTCGTCGCGTTCGCGTCGCGCCCGAGCAGCCTCGGAGGCCGCCTTGGCGGCGTTGGAACACGACTGAGCGTTCATTCCCTCCAGCACCACCGACAACCGGCGTGCTGCCACTGACAGGAACCGTTGGCCCAGACTCATGCGACCCCCAGCTGGTGCGAGTGTCTGCCGACCGGATGACCGACCATGTCACCCTAGGCGTCACCCTAGGCAACCGATGAGTCACAGGCATCTCGTGCGCATGACGTCTCAGTTAACGAGACGTACGACGCCTCCCCGCGATCCGACACTTATTCGGCGCGATCCGACACTTATTCGGTCGACGGTTCGCCCCACTCATCGCTTCGGGGCGAGGTCAGGCCGATGGTGTCGAGCCGATCCGATCGGTGCTCTCGATGTTTTGCAGCCTCACCTGGCCGCGTGCCACCAAGCGGTCGGCCTCGTCTCGGATCTCGACCAGCCATAGCTGCTGCAGCCGTCCCCGATGGATGGGTGTTGCCGCCGCGGTCAGGACACCGTCTCGTACCGCACGGAGAAAGTCGGTCTGGTTGCTGACCCCGACAACGTCTCCCCGATCTCCGAGCCAGTTCGCAGCGGCGATGCTGGCGGCGGTCTCGATCGCTGCGCAGTGCACACCGCCATGGAGGATGCCGTAGGGCTGGTGCAACTCGGGGCGGACGGTCCATCGAACCTCCACCCGGTCCGGGCCTACGTCGACGAACTCCAGACCAAGTAGGTCGACGAATCCGCCCGTGATATCAGGCTCCGGCATCGCGGCTGCACCTCCCCAGTGCGTGGGCGGGCGGCACCATGTCCTTCGGTGGGCGTACCTGTCCCTGGGCGGGCGTCATCGTATCCGAGGCAAGCAGTCTGGATTCGTGGTCGTCCTCTCTCGAGCGCGCGTCGATCGAGACTGGTTAACCTGACTCGATGTTTCGATTCCCCATGATGTGTGCACTCGTGGCGATCTGCCTGCTCGCTGCCTCCGCGGCTGCACCGGCAGGCGCTTCCTCTCGGTATCGGCCAGGTGGTGTCCTGCCGGCACAGGTGTTCGCGCCGTACTTCGAGACGTACGCGGGCCACCACCTCGCCGCGTTGTCCCGTCGATCGGGTGCTGAGTACCTCACCCTGGCGTTCTTGCAGACGCGGAAAAAGCGGTCGTGCAAGCTCACATGGGATGGTGACCCGAACATGCCGGTCGCCTGGCTCACCTTCGGGCCGGGCATCTCACGGATTCGGGCCGCTGGGGGCGACGTTATCGCCTCGTTCGGCGGATACACCGCGGACCATGGCTGGACGGACATCGCAGACAGTTGTACGAGCGCTCGGGCAGTCGCGAGGGCGTACGAGAAGGTCATCACGACGTACCACGTCACCCGACTCGATCTTGACGTCGAGGACAACTCGCTCCGTCGGCACGCCGCCGTCGACCGGCGGAGCAAGGCGATTCATCCCGGGTTGGGATCACCGAGATGATCGGCATCGACGACTTCGGGTCTGCCGAGACCTTCACGGTCGCCGACGCGAAGGCCGTGAAGCGCTGGGCGAGGGCGAAGCAGCTGGCCGAGCTGTCGTTCTGGGCACTCCAGCGAGACAACGGGGGCTGCCCTGGCACGGGAGGCAGCGACAGCTGTTCGGGGCTGGCCCAGGCGCGCTGGCGGTTCAGCCACATCTTCGCGCCCTTCACCCATGGCTGAGCGTCTGCGCCGATCCGCCGCGGAACAAGTGTCGGATCGTGCCGAATAACTGTCGGATCGGCGGGAATAAGTGTCGGATCGCGGGTGGGTGGCGCGGGATCAGGCACCCAGCCAGGCGAGTACGGCAAGTACCCGCCGGTGGTCGTCCGGCTGTTCCAGCAGGTCGAGCTTGGTGAGGATGCTCGCCACATGGCTTTCGACGGTCTTCGGGCTCAGCACCAACTGCCGAGCGATCGCGCCGTTGGAGCGGCCTTCGGCGACCAGGCCGAGGACCTCACGCTCACGCGCGGACAGTCCGGCCAGCCGGTCCTTGGTCTCGTGCCGACCAAGGAGTGCCGCGACGACGTCGGGGTCGAGGACGGTGCCACCTGAGGAGACCGCGGTCAGCGCATCCACGAGCGTCGCCACGTCGAGGACGCGATCTTTCAGGAGATAGCCGAACCCGCGTGGTTGGGCACGCGCCAGTGCGGCGGCGTGGCGGCTTTCGAGCGACTGTGAGAGCAGCAATACGCCCATCGACGGCCACTTGTCACGCAGTCTCCCGGCGGCCTCTGCCCCCTCGTGCGTCCAGGTGGGCGGCATTCGGATGTCGACCAGCGCAACATCGGGCAGGTGTTCGGCAACGCTTTGCTCCAGGGAGTCGGCATCACCTACAAGGGCGCAGGTCTCCACACCGGCCTCGACGAGCAGCCGGGCAAGTCCCTCACGCCACAGGGCGGAGTCGTCAGCGATCACGACGCGCATGGCAGCACCGCCCTGATGCTGGTTCCGCCATTTGCGCCAGGTACGACCGCGACCCAGCCACCAATGGCTTCTGCCCGGTCGACGAGACCACGCAGGCCTCGACCCTCGGGGTTCGCTCCACCTCGCCCGTCATCGGAAACGGCCACGTGCAGTTCTTCGTGATTGGCGTTCACGGCTACCTCCACGCGGCCCGCCTGGGCGTGCTTGACGGCGTTGGTGATCGCCTCACAGGCGATGAACCAAGCGGTCGCCTCGACCTGCGGTGGGTACCGCCTGCCCGGCTCGGCGACCCGAACATGCACGGGCAGCCTCGACGCCAAATCGTCGAGGGCTGCCGTCAGCCCGCCGTCGCTCAAGACCGACGGATGAAGCCCGTTGGCCAGCTCTCGAAGCTCGCGGACAGCCACTTTGCTCTCCGAGACCCCGGTCTCCAAGGCTGCCCGCAACCGCGTCGAGTCGCCGTTGAGCAACGCAGCCTGCATCTGGGCGGCCAGAGCCAGGAGACGCTGCTGCGCGCCGTCATGCAGGTCACGTTCGACGCGTCTGCGCTCTTCGAGTTGGGCCGTGGTGATCCGGGCTCGCGATGCACGGACCTCCTCCAACTGCAGGAGTACGGCCGCCCGAAGCCCGGCGTTGTCGAGCTCCGGCTCGGCCTCGTGCACGACCGCGCGTACCAGCTCGGACTCAGCCCGGTTGGCGTCGAACTGAACTCGGGCAACGGTACGACCTGCCCTCTCGACCTCCAGCGCATCTGCAGATGGGCGAGCCAACCGACCCTCGAAAGTCACCCACTGCCCGCGATCCGGCACCCAGTACGAGACGGAGAGCGAGTCGTCCTTCAAGGCGTCGCGGAGAACCTGCTCCACGGTTCGGTTGGGTGTTGGTTCGGCCACGAAGCGTCGTACGACTCGAAACGCCTCGAACCGGCGGCGCGAGAACCGGCGATCAACATTGTCCTGCACCGCGCTGTAGACCGGGCGCGCCATCACGGCTATCGCGAGCGTCGCCAGGGCGATGCCCATCTGTGAACGTCCGGCTGCCTTCCCGACGCCCTGTGCGACGAACACGATGACTGCCACGTATGTGCAGGCCAGCACGGCCGACACGATCAGGTAGGCCAACGCCTTGCTCAGCAGGCGATCGACGTCGTACAAGTGGTACTTGGTGATCGCGAGGGCTGCGGCTACCGGAAACAGGCTCAGGTAGCTGCCGGCGGCAAGCTCGAGCAGGCCGTCGTGGTTCGTCCGGGACGCCGCGAACGCAACCACCAGAAGGGCAGGAAAAGGGACTGCCACCACGGCCATCCAGAGCAGTTGCTTGCGCTCGTCTCCGACCGCCCGGCGAAAGCGCACGATCAGGGAGCCGGCCGCAACGAGCACAAGGGCGCTGTTCACGAAGGCACCGACGGAGCGCACCGCGAGGATCGGACCGCTGATGGCGTCAATGCCCCATGGGTTCTCCACGGAGCCGAAAGGCGCTTCAAGAGGTGCGGTGGACAGCAGAGTCGTGGCGAGCCAGACGCCACCGCTGACCACGAGAAGTCGTGCACACCACGCCCAGCGGGGCGAGATCGACCTTCCCGTAGGTGTCAGATAGCAGACGAGACCAACGAGCACGTTCCATATGATGAACAGCGCGTTTGCGATGTTGGCGACACCGGCTGAGGCGGGCAGGCTTCCGGGCCTGGCCAGCAGCCCCCAGACGCCGTACGCCTGCATGACGCCAGCCAGCGCGATCGAAACACCGAGACCTGCGAAGCACCAACCGACCGGGTGTCCAGGCTGGCGTACGAGAAGAGCGGCGCCGACCGCGCTGGAGCTCGCCAGCGCGAAAACGAAGACCATGCCGACACCGCTGAGCTGGTGTAGGTCTGGGCGGCCGATCTGGGTGAGCCGGTAATCCACGAAGGCCACGATGATGATGGCCGCAACAGAGATCGTCACGGTCGCAGCGGCAACGACGCCGGCGGCACTCGTGCCTTGACGTGCTGAACTCCCAGGCACCACCGCCCCAGCATGGCAGCCAGAAGGTGCCGGCGACTCAGGGATAGCCCGGATCCCAAGAGAGGGGACGACCCCGATGCGCGGGCGGGGCCTTCGTCGGCAGGCTCAGGACAACCGCTGCCAACCGTGCCGCGGACCCCTGGAGGAATCCGATGAACCGAACCGAACCACAGGTGCTCAGACGCACCACGTCAGCGCTCCTAGTCATCGCGCCAGTGCTGATGGGCATCGGCGGAGCCCTATCCGTGCGCTTTGACGACCAGGACTGGAACGGCACGCTCACGGGCATGGCTGCACACCACGCAAGGTCCGACGTGGGTTGGCTTCTCATGCTCTTGAGCTCTGCGCTGCTCATCTTCGGGGCCTTGGGGCTGACCGACCTCCTGCGCGCGAGTCGGCCGCGGACGGCGAACACCGTGGCGATCACCTCAGTCCTGGGCTGGGTGGGTAGCGCGGCCATCTGCGCGGGCGGATTGTTCATGGGGGCGATGGCCCAGTCTCCGGACCGTGCCGCGCAGGTGCAGATCCTGAAGGACTTCAACTCCGGACGAAGTAACCTCGTGTTCCTCATGTGCGTCGCAGGTGCGTTAGGTTTCGTGGCCTTGGCGGTCGCGCTGGCGCGCTCTCGGGTGGTGCCCATGGGCGCCGCAATTCTGGTCGGTCTGGGTGGAGCGGGCACTCTGCTCGTCGTTCCCGGGCCGGTCAAGGCGCTGCTCATCTTGGGGGCCGTGTTGCTGTTGGCTGGGCACGTGTGGATCTTGGCCTCGCTGCGCTCGATCCCGAAGACGGCTTCCCGGGTGGCGACGCGGGAGCCTGCCATCACCTGACGCAAGCACCAAGTCACGGCCCGCGTTACTCGCCGAGACGCCAACTTGTCGCTGGGGCACCGGCGTGTCCCGCCGAACAGTTGGCGTCTCGGCACGCCTTTCACACCCTGCCTCGTCACCGAGGTACGTGTTCATGACCACCCGCCGGCGAATTTGGGTGCCGAACCCGTACCTCGGCGAAAGACCGGGCGTGTCTCGCCGAATTACTGGCGTCTCGGCAAGTGGGGAGATGATGAGGTGTGGCCCCACCCGACGACGCCTCCTCATCGCAGCCCGGCAGCCGTCCGGTGGGCTTCGGTGCCGCATTGGCTGCGGGTCTTGTGGTGCTGGACGGCGGTCTGGCGACCGAGCTGGAGACCCGCGGCCACGACCTGAGCGGTCACCTGTGGTCGGCGAAGGTCCTCGCCCATGACCCTGACGCGGTGGTCGACGCCCACATCGCCTACTACCGGGCCGGGGCTCAGGTGGCGACGACGGCCAGCTACCAGGCGAGCGTGCAAGGGTACGTCCGCGCCGGTCGGAGTCGCCGTGAGGCAGAGGCACTGCTGAGCGCCAGTGTGACGGTCGCGGATGCCGCGCGGGCGCGGGTCACCTCGCGGCGACCCTTGCTGGTGGCCGCGTCCGTCGGTCCATATGGAGCTGTGCTAGCCGACGGTTCCGAGTACACGGGTGACTACGACATCGGCGTACGTGAGCTCCGGCGGTTTCACCGGCCACGTCTGGAGGTGCTGGCTGCAGCGGGGGCCGATGTGTTGGCGATCGAGACGGTTCCCTGCCTGGCCGAGGTCGAGGCCCTGCTTGCAGAGCTCGAGCTCCTGGATGGGATGCCTGCTTGGCTGTCGTTGAGCTGTGCGAACGGCTTGACCCGCCGTGGGGAGGACCCCACCGAGGCCTACAAGATGGCCAGTGCTGTCGACGCGGTGGTGGCAGTGGGGGTGAACTGCACTGCCCCCCAGGACATCGACGAACTGCTGCCGATGGCCGAGTCAGCTGGCCGACCTGTGATCGTCTACCCCAACAGCGGCGAGGGCTGGGATGCACAGCAACGCAGGTGGACCGGGCGAGCTGCATTTCAGCCGGCCCTGGTACGCCGATGGGTCAGATCTGGTGTGGCGGCGGTGGGCGGGTGCTGCCGGGTCGGACCGAGCGCAATCGCCGCCATCGCGCGCCAACTCACCAGCCTGGAGTAACAGTCGACTCGGGCTTGACTTGTGCATCTTACTCAAGGACCATTGAGTCAATGATTATTGATAGAATGTTGGAAACCCGTGCGAAAGTGCATGCCGCGCTCGGGGAGGCCTCGCGGCTCGCGATGGTAGATCGGCTGGTGCACGGCGACCTGTCCCCGGGCGAGCTGGCCAAGACCCTCAACCTGCCGTCGAACCTGCTGGCGCACCACCTGAAGGTGCTCGAGGACGCCGGGGTCGTGGAGCGCCTCCGTTCAGAGGGGGACCAAAGGCGCACGTACGTCCGGCTGATCCCGGGGGCGGTGACTGGTCTCACGCCGGTCGAGCTTCGCCCGGCGCCTAGGGTGGTGTTCGTCTGCACCCACAACTCCGCTCGATCGCAGTTGGCGGCCACTGCGTGGTCGAAGGCGAGTCGCGTGCCGGTGGCCTCGGCGGGCACTCACCCTGCCGGCAGCGTGCACCCGGCGGCTCTGTCCCTTGCTCGGCGGCATCGGATGCCCCTCAGGCGCCTGCGCACAACGCATGTCGACGACGTGGTCCGCCCGGGCGATCTCGTCATCGCCGTGTGTGACAACGCTCACGAGGAGCTGGGCACCCGTGCGCCGGATCGGCTGCACTGGTCGGTGCCTGATCCGGTTCCCATCGGCACCCGAGCCGCGTTCGAGCAAGCGTTTGCACTCATCGGGGGCCGCATCGACCATCTGGCGGCAGCCGTCAACTCTCCGAAGGAGAAACCATGACCGAGACCTCGATCGCCAACTTCCTTCCGCTACTCGCCGAACGTTTCGCTCGTCAGCGGCTGCAGGGGCTGGCCAAGGTGGAAGGCAAGGCACTCTCGGGCATGCCGACGGTGCTGTTTCTGTGTACGCACAACGCTGGGCGTTCGCAGATGGCGCTTGGGTTCTTCCAAGCGGCCGCCGCCGAGCGAGCCGTAGCCTGGTCCGGTGGGTCGGAGCCGGGCGCCGAGCTCAACGCCGCCGTCGTCGAGGCGATGGCTGAACGAGGCATCGACATCACACGGGAGTTCCCCAAGCCCTGGACCGACGAGATCGTTAGCGCTGCCGACGTAGTCATCACGATGGGCTGCGGCGACGCTTGCCCGATCTTCCCCGGCAAGCGCTACGAGGAGTGGACTCTCGACGACCCGGCCGGGCAAGGCCTGGAGGACGTGCGCCCGATCCGGGACGAGATCGAGCGGCGTGTACGGCACCTGCTGGACGAGCTCGGAGTCCCTTCGCGGTCTTGACTAAGGTTCAGGTGACCGCGCGGGAGGGGATCACACGTGACTGCGAGCGAATCGGCCGGAGCCATTCTGATCACCGGGTGCTCCTCGGGAATCGGCAGGGCAGCGGCGATCGCGCTTCACGGGTCCGGCTTGACGGTGTACGCCTCGGCCCGACGACTAGCGAGTCTGGATGACCTAGCCGCGCGTGGCATTCGTACCCTGGCCCTGGATGTGACGGACGAACGGTCCATGTCGGCCGCCGTCGGTCTGGTCGAATCCGAGGCCGGAGCGGTAGGCGTACTCGTCAACAACGCAGGGTACGGGTTGTACGGGCCTGTGGAGCAGCTCCCGATGGCCGAGATCCGGCGCCAGTTCGAGACCAACTTCTTCGGGCTGGTGCGCCTAACACAATTGGTGTTGCCGGGGATGCGACGCGCCGGCCGCGGCCGGATCCTCAACCTCTCATCCATGGGGGGACGTACGACCCTTCCCGGTGGGGCGTTCTACCACGCCTCGAAACACGCTGTCGAGTCCTTCAGCGACGCCCTCCGGATGGAGGTCAGGCAGTTCGGGATCGACGTCGTACTGATCGAGCCCGGCCCGGTCAGGACGCCCTGGAACGACGTCGCCGCCTCCTCGGTGGCCGCCGCCGACCAGCCCACCGATGGCACCGATCCTTATGCGGGGTACAAGTCCGCGGTCTCCGCCTCATTCGCGAGCGTGACCAGCGGACCGATGGTGCGGTTCGGCTCCAGCCCCGAGGATGTGGCGAGAGTGATAACGGAGGCAGTCACGGCACGTCGGCCACGTACCCGCTATCTCATCAACGGGGTAGCCAGAAGCCTGGTCGCGATGAAGCGGTGGCTGCCGGATCGCGTCCATGATGCCGTCCTGAGACGGCAGTACGGCCTGCCCCGCTGATCTTGTGCGTTAGTATTACCTGCGTAGGTTCTAAGCCTACGGAGGTTATAGTGAAAGCTAGAGGTCGAACACCAGGGTTGCCTATAGGTTTGACGCACCGCACCGTGCGAGTGTTGAAGCCTGTCGACGCAGCAGACGTCTATGCCCATCCGCGGCCCGAATTGCGTCGGCTTGCGGGGCATGGGTTGGTGCGCCGAATCGCGCATGGGTACTACGCCCTCGTACCACAAGACCGAGTGGATGATCCCGGCTGGCATCCGTCGCCCGAAGCGGCTGGCTGGGGGATCGCTGCAGCCGACTACGGGCCCGACACTGTCTGCTTGATGGGGCTTAGCGCTGCCCGGATTCACGCTGCTATCCCACGAGCGCTGGCCGTGGCGGTGATAGCGGTCCCCAAGCAGCGCCCGCATCTGCGCCTGATGGAGCCGGCCGCCGACGTGCAGTTTGTGCGGAGGGACGTCAACAGACTCGATGTCGAGAGAACGACAACGTCACTGGGCGATGGATGGGTGACGACGGTGGAACAAACGGTGCTGGACTTGGCCGCTCGGCCGCAGCTTGGGGGCGTTCCGACGGAGGCGCAGGCGGCGGCCACTCTCTTGCTTCAACGCGCGGATGGGGCGTTGCTTTTCGAGTTAGCAACCAGTCAACGCCGTCGGGCGACCTTGCGCCGGCTCCTCGGGGATGCTGCATAGTGCTCGACCCTCAGGATGCCCGAGTGGTAGCAGACTTGTTCGGCGCAGACGACGAGCAGGTAGCCCGTGACCATTTGCTGTCTCATCTACTGGCGGTGCTGAGTCAGGCCGCGTCACAGCAAGTCGTTTTCTTCGGTGGAACAGCCCTTGGGAGGGCGTACCTCGTCAACAGCAGATTGTCGGAGGATCTCGACTTGATCGCTGTCCGCGACCGTCGCGACGTCGCATCCATGCTGGAGCTTCAGCTCGTTCGAGGGGTGCGGCGAGAGTATCCGGGTCTGCGCTGGGCGCGCACCTTGACCGAGGTGAAAGACACCTTAGGCGGCGGTGCTCGTTGCACCAGCCGATCTGGTGGTTCGCATACAGTTGCGGAGCCCCGATGGCCTGGCCGACTGGCCGACGAAGATGCGCAATCTCGAGCAGCGCTATTCCGA
>JBDUDR010000050.1:0-17761 GCA_040002845.1 Nocardioidaceae bacterium | reverse complement strand
CCACGCCCAGACGACTCGAGGTCGGCTCCGCTGAGGCCCGTCACGTACGAGAGGTAGCCGGGCAGCAACGGCACCACACAGGGCGAGAAGAACGACACGACGCCGGCGATGACGGCCACCGGGACGGCCAGCAGCAGCGACCCGTCCAGCGCGGTGTTCGCAAACCAGTGGGCAACGGAGAGGACGGTCACGACTCGTCGGCCACGTCGTGCACGATTTCCATGAGCGTGGTCTTGGTTATCGGCCCGAGTATCCGGGCCGCGACTCGGTGCTGCATATCGAGCACGATCGTGGTTGGGATCGCAGCCGGCGAGACCGTGCCGCGGAAGCCGAGCAGGGTCTGGCCGTCCGAGTCGAAGATGCTGGGATATGTGACGCCCCCGGTCCGGACGTAACTCCGGGCGGCGCCGATGTTGTCGCGGGTGTCGATGCCGATGAACTGCACGTCGTGCTTGGACAACTGCCTCCAGGCGGCCTCCAGGTCTGCCCTCTCCTCACGGCATTCCGCACACCAGGACCCCCACACGTTCAGCACGATCACCTGGCCGGGGTAGTCGGCGATCGCAAGGGGTTTGCCGTCCAGGGACGTGCCGGACACCTCGGGTGCCGGCTCGCGGTCTGCCGCTGCGATGGTCGTCACGGAGCCGTTGCCCGAGACGTACCCTTGGTCGCCGGTGCCCTGGCCCGAGGTGGAGCAGCCCGCCAGCAGAATTGCCACGACGGTTGCCATGTACGCCGCGACGAGCGACTTCCGGGAACGGCCAAGTGTCACGTCAGGCGCCTGCCGAGAACGCTACCGACCGGTCCTTGGCCGGAACCAGGTCGAGGGCGGGCTGGGAGTACCCGACGCTGAAGATCCGGTCGTCCAGAAACGTGAACGAGGTCAGCGATGCCAGCGTGCACTGACGCTTGCGCGGGTCGTGCACGAGCCGTCTGCCCTCGACGTGGCACCGGGTGATCCAGATCGGCAGCTGATGCGACACCAGCAGTGCCTCATGACCCGCGGCGGACAGCCGCGCATCGACGATGGCGGGCATCATGCGAGCGATCACGTCTCTGTACGGCTCACCCCAAGACGGCCGGAACGGGTTTCGGAGGTGCCACCAGGTCTGCGGATGCCTCAGCACCCCGTCGCCGACCCCGAACCGGTGCCCCTGGAACACGTTCTCGGCCTCGATGAGGCGCTCGTCGGTGGCCACCTCCAAGTCCAGGCGCGCGGCGATCGGCTCGGCCGTCTCCACGCCGCGTTCCAGCGGCGAGGACACCAGATGGGTGATGTCGCGATCCGCGACGGACTCGGCGATCCGGGCCGCCATCTTCCTGCCGAGTGCGGATAGGTGGAAACCGGGAAGCCGGCCGTAGAGCACGCCGGTCGGGTTCTCGACCTCACCATGCCTGAGCAGGTGGACTACGGTACGCACCTTTGGTGCCTGAGATTCGGACAGCTCCGAGTCAGTCATGGTGAGTACCCTCCGGTTCAACAGCGGCGGCAGCGGCGGCGAACGGCAAGGCGGCCCCGATGCGTTCGAGAGCCTGCTCGTCATGCGCCGCCGAGACGAACCAGGCCTCGAAAGCGCTCGGCGGGAGATAGACGCCTCGGGACAGCATCTCGTGGAAGAACGCCCGGAACCTTGGTAGGTGCTGTCGTTGAGCTCCCGCGAAGTCGACCACGTCTGAGGTCTCGTCGTCAGACACGAAAAAGACACTGAACAGGTTCCCGGCCCCCTGCACGACGTGTGGCACACCCGCGTCGGACAGCGCCTTCGCCGCCATCGAGCGCACGCGGGCCGCAGTCGCGTCCAATCGTTCGTACAGCTCGTCCGTAGCAAGTCTCAACGTGGTGAGACCCGCCGTGGTGGCAATCGGGTTTCCGGCGAGTGTGCCGGCCTGGTAGACGGGACCCGCCGGGGCCAGCTGGTCCATCACTTCGGCCCGACCGCCCAGGGCTGCCGCCGGAAACCCGCCACCCATCACCTTTCCGAACGTCATGAGGTCGGGGGACCAGCCCTCCCTAGCCCCGTCCAGGCCCCAATGACCGTTGCGGCTGACCCGGAACCCGGTCATCACCTCATCGGAGATGAACAGCGCCCCGTTGGCGGCACAGATCTTCGACAGACCCGCGTTGAACCCGTCCCGTGGTGGCACCACGCCCATGTTCCCGGCCGCCGCCTCGGTGATGACGCACGCGATCGACCCGCCGTGCTCGGCGAACGCAGCCTCGACGGCAGACATGTCGTTGTACGGCAACACCAGCGTCGACTTGGTGAACCCAGCCGGAACACCGGGAGTGCCCGGCAGCCCGAACGTGACGACTCCGGAACCAGCCGACGCGAGCAGCGAGTCGACATGCCCGTGGTAACAGCCGGCGAACTTGACGACCAGGTCACGGCCGGTGAACCCCCTGGCGAGTCGTACGGCGGACATGGTGGCCTCGGTGCCGCTGCACACGAGCCGGACGGAGTCCACTGGAGTCCGCGCCACGATCTCCTCGGCCAGCTCGACCTCGACCCTGGTGGGCGTACCGAAAGAGGTTCCGCGAGAGACCGCCGACTGCACGGCCTCGACCACCCGTGGATGCGCATGACCCAGCAGCATCGGCCCCCAGGAGCAGACCAGGTCCACGTAGTCCCGGCCGTCCTCGTCGAACAGGTATGCGCCTCGCCCGGACGCCATGAACCTCGGCGTCCCGCCGACCGCCCGGAACGCCCGAACCGGGGAGTTGACTCCACCTGGGATAACTGCACCAGCTCTGGCGAACAGCTCGGCCGACATGGAGGCCTGGAACTCGGGCACCGGGTCATTGTCCCTGAGTGCGTGGCTAGACCCGATCCGACCCCGTCACCGGTCAGATGCGGCACAGTTGAGCATCAGTGATATCCGGACGGAACGATGTCACGGGTCGACTACACAGGGTGCACGACCGGGTGGCTAGGCGTAACCTAGGTCGCCGTCGCCTCGTTGCGCTACAGAGGCACCACCGGCGCGCGCGGCGCAGGTGGTGGAGGGAGCGACAGATGTTCGGAGTGGGCTTAGGTGGCCAGCCGCGGCGGGCGACCAGGTGGCAGCGAGCCGCCGTCCTGCTCCCGCTCGTCGTGCTGACCGGTGTCTGGTCCGCCCATCTGGCCAGCAACGGATCCGGTAACCCAGACCCCGGTACATCGCAGCCGACCGCGGTCGGCCTCCCGGACGTGCCCACGACGCCATTCGAGCAACCGGCCAGCCTGGCGCTGGCTGACGCAACGGCTCGCGACGGCACCATCAGCGCGTTGTCTGCCAGTGGCATCCCGAGCGCCGCGCTGTTTGCCTACCGACGGGCTGCGCAACTTGTCGATCGGTCCGACCCGCGCTGCCACGTGACGTGGGCACTGATCGCGGCAGTCGGACGCGTCGAGTCGAACCATGGGCGCAGCGACGGCAACATCCTGTCTGAGCACGGGATCGCGAGACCCGGCATCTTCGGGCCGCCTCTCAACGGTGCCAACGGCTCCGTTCTCGTCAGGGACACCGACGACGGCGCACTGGACCATGACACGACCTACGATCGGGCGGTCGGCCCGATGCAGTTCGTGCCCAGCGCCTGGTACGAAGTCGGAACCGACGTCGACGGTGACGGCGTGGCCAATCCACAGGACGTCTACGATGCGGCCACTGGAGCGGGGGTCTACCTGTGCGCGGGCGACTATGATCTCGCGACTGCCGAGGGCCAGCGTGCCGCGGTCTACAACTACAACCACTCGGACGGCTACGTCACGCTCGTGCTGTCGGTCATGGACTCCTACCTGGGCGGGGACTACACGACTGTCCCGAACGGCATTCCGTCATCGCCGGTAGTGGTCACGATGTCGACGCAGTCGACCCAGACTGTGCCGCCAGGGAACGGCACCGGCGGCGGACCGTCCGGTGGGGGCAGCGGCGCCGGCGGCACGAGTGGCACCGGGGGGACTGGCGGCGGCGGCACTGGGGGCGGTTCCGGCGGTGGTGGCGGCACTGGCGGAGGCGGCGGAAGTGGGGGCGGCGGCTCTGGCGGTGGCGGCACGGGTGGCGGAGGCGGCGGACCAGCGGACCCGGTCAACGACACCCTTGACACGATCGCGGAAGCCACCACGTTCTGCGAGAACCACCTGAACGGGACAGAGGGTGTGACTCAGGCCGTGATCGACGACTGCGCCAACCAGGTGCTGGGCAAGACGACAGACGAGGCAACCCAGATCGTCAACGACATCATCGACGCCTTGCTCGGAGGCATCTTGGGTGGACTCGGGCTGTGACGGAGCGAGCCTGAGGTCGCGGGGCAGCGCGATCTCAGGTGACACAGAGAGGGGCTGGCCACGGGGCAGCCCCTCTCTGCTCGTCCGTTGCGACGGCTAGCGCAACCAGACCGCGGCTTCCGCAGCCCAGTAGGTCAAGACGATGTCGGCGCCGGCCCGCCGGATCGAGGTCAGCGTCTCGAGAACTGCTGCCCGTCTGTCCACCCACCCCCGGGCGGCCGCCGCTTCGAGCATGGAGTATTCGCCCGACACGTTGTAGGCCGCCAGTGGCACGTCGACAGCCCTCCGAACCTCGCTGATCAGATCCAGATAACCCATCGCCGGCTTGACCAGCACGATGTCAGCACCCTCGTCAACATCGAGAGCGACCTCGCGCAGGGCCTCGCGCGCGTTCGCAGGATCCTGCTGATAGGAGCGCCGGTCGCCTTGCAAACTCGAGTCGACGGCTTCACGGAACGGTCCGTAGAAGGACGAGGCGTACTTCGCGGAGTACGCCAGCACACATGTGTGGCTGAACCCGGCGTCGTCAAGGGCTGCCCGGATGACGCTGACCTGGCCATCCATCATGCCGCTGGGCGCAACCACATGAGCCCCTGCCCTGGCTTGGGCAAGGGCCATTTCGCCGTACAACCGCAACGTCCCGTCGTTGTCGACGGATCCGTCCGGGCCGAGCACGCCGCAGTGGCCATGGTCGGTGAACTCGTCGAGGCACAGATCCGACATCACCACGGTCTGGTCACCGACCTCAGCCGTCACCTCGGCCAACGCGACGTTCAAGATCCCCTTCGGGTCCAGTCCGCCGGTGCCAGTGGCGTCCTTGTGTGTCGGCACACCGAACAACATCAAGCCGCCGACGCCCGCCTCGGCGGCCTCGACTGCTGCCTTGCGCAGACTGGACAGCGAATGTTGGACGACTCCGGGCATGCTCTTGATCGGCAACGGTTCGTCGGTGCCTTCGCGTACGAACATGGGCAGCACGAGGTGACGCGGCGACACGCTCGTTTCGGCCACCAGCCGGCGGATCGCCGGCGTCTGACGCAACCGTCGTGGGCGCGTAGTAGGGAACCCCATGCCCTGAATCGTAGCCTCCGCGATTGGCAAGCGGTCAGCGTAAAATGCGACGTTCCGGTAGTCGACCGGGTCACCGGACAGCATCACCGTCACACTTTGTGACAGAGCTCAGAACCGCATCTGGATCCGCAGGTCGGGATGCGGCTGGGTTGCCCCGGGTACGAGCTGGCCGTTGACCGCGGTCGCGCAACGCACGCTAGACTCGCGCACCATGGCGGGCGGCGAGGTCCAGCTGGTCGATCTCGTGAAGCGCTTCGGCGACTTCTCGGCCGTTGCGGGGATCACCTTGGATATGCCCTCCGGCGAGTTCTTCTCGCTGCTGGGACCCTCGGGGTGCGGCAAGACGACGACCCTTCGGATGATCGCCGGGTTCGAGCGCCCGACCGAGGGCCAGATCCTCCTCGACGGCACCGACATGGCCCAGACCCCACCGCACAAGCGCGACGTCAACACGGTCTTCCAGAGCTATGCGCTGTTTCCGCACCTCACGGTGGACGAGAACGTGGCTTTCGGCCTGAAGTACCAGAAGGTGTCGAAGCAGGAGATCCGGGAGCGGGTCGGCAGGGCCTTGGAGCTGGTGCAGATGTCCCAGTTCGTCGGCCGGCAACCGAGCCAGCTGTCGGGTGGCCAGCAGCAACGGGTGGCGCTGGCCCGCGCGCTCATCCTGAACCCCAAGGTGCTGCTGCTGGACGAACCGCTCGGCGCGCTCGACGCGAAGCTCCGCAAGCGGCTGCAGATCGAGCTGAAGGCGCTACAGGAGGAGGTGGGGATCACCTTCGTCTACGTGACCCACGACCAGGAAGAGGCGCTCACGATGTCGGACCGGATCGCGGTGATGTCGCAGGGCCGGGTCGAGCAGGTCGGACCACCGAAGGAGATCTATGAGGAGCCCGCCACGGCCTACGTCGCGGATTTCCTGGGCGTGTCGAACCTGATGGATGCTACCGCGGCCGGCGTCGGCGACGGCGGCTGCCGCGTGCGGCTGGGCGAGTTCGATCTGGTCGCCGGTCAGGGCGCGTCCGACACGGTCGGCGCGTGCAAGGTGACGATCCGGCCGGAGCGCGTCGTGGTCGAGCCGCAAGGGGCCGGAGGCGACAACCGCCTTCCCGCGATGGTCGAGCGGGTCGTCTACGTCGGCACGACCCTCCAGGTGATCATGCGCCTGGCCTCAGGCCAGCAGATCCAGGCGTGGAAGCCGAACGACGGCGACGTCGACCCCTACCGGTCGGGCGACGCCGTCACCGCCCACCTTCCGCAGGCGGCCCTGCGGGTGCTGCCGGCAGGTGGCACGGAGGTGCTCGCGAGCGCTGAGCTCGACACGCCGGTGCCCGCCGCGGGCTGACCGCGGCTACAGCTGCTGCGAGAGGTTCGCCATGTCGCCGCCCGGCTGGCCGCGCGACAACCGTTTGTACGCAAGGTACCCGAGCACGATCGCGAGCGTCGTCGTGACAAGCATCAGGGTTGCTGCGGCGTTGGTCGCCGGGGTCGCCGAGGCCCGGGCCGTCGTGTAGATGAACGTCGACAGCGGCTGGCTGCTCGCGGGTCCGGACAGGTAGGTCACGGTGACGAAGTCATCGACAGTGTCCGCAAAGACCACCGCGAAGCTCGCCAGGATGGCCGGATACAGCAGGGGTAGCAAAACCCTCCGCACCGCCTGTCGCGGAGACGCACCGAGGTCCATCCCGGCCTCCTCGTATTCCTTGCCGATCGACAGCAACCGCGCGCGGACGATGATCACCGGGTACGAGATCTGATAGGTCACGAGCGCCATGATCTGGGCGTACGTGCCAAGTCGTACGAACGAGAACAGATGCTGCACGACTTCCAGCATCGCCACGCCGATCACGATCTCCGGGAGCACGAACGTCACGAGCATCAAGAAGTTCGCGCCCGCCGCCGGCCGACCGCGCCAGCGGTCGAGTCCGATCGCGAACGCCACGCCGAGTGGCACAGCCAGCATCATGGTCGTGAACGCCAGGATGTAGGTCTGCACGATGGCCCGCCGGAGGACGGGGTCCTGGAACAGCGCCTGCCCCTCCGGGTCGTGGAGCCACCACCGCAGACCCAACGTCTGCAGCGTGCTGTTGGACCGGCCGGCGTTGAACGAGATCAGGATCGCGATCAGCACAGGAAGGATCGACCAGGCGAGGTACAGGAGTGTAATCAGCTGGAGGCCCCGCGGCTTCCGCCAGGGGTTCCGCCACCAGCCGCGTGCAAGGCGGGCGGCGGCCGCGGTTCTCGCCGAGCCCGGTCCGGCGCCGCTCACCGTGTCTCCTGGGACCGCGTCGTCGATCGCACGTAGTAGCCCATCGGGATCAGCAACATGACCATCAAGACGAGCACCAGGACAGCGCCAAGCGGTCCCTGGCCGGGCGAAAACACGGAGTCGTTGATCAGGTTGCCGATCATGTTGGTCTTCGGGGAGCCCGAGAGCAGATCGTTCGTGTAGTAGTCGCCGAACATCGGCAACGCCACGATCACGAGCCCCGCGAGAATCGCGGGTTTGGACAGCGGCAGTGTGACCCGCCAGAACGTACGAGCAGGACTCGCCCCGAGGTCCTTGCCTGCCTCGAGCAAGCTCGTGTCGATCCGGTCGAGGAAGCCGAACAGGGGCAGGATCATGTACGGGATGTAGCCGTAGACCAGCCCCAGGACGACCGTGATGCTCTTGCCCTCGAGCCACGCGGTCGGCTGGCCGACCAGGTGCAGCTTCAGCAGCACGTCGTTGACATAGCCGTCGGTGGCCAGCAGGTTCACCCACGCCAACATCCGCATCAGATAGCTGATCCAGAACGGTGAGATCAACAAGATGAGCAGCAGTATGCGGTACTTCCCCGCGTGACGCGCCGCGTAGTAGGCGACCGGGTACCCGACCACCAGGCAGATCGCGCTGGCGACGACCACGTACAGCAGTGTGCGGACGAACGTCGGCTGCAGGAAGGCGTCCGCGCCGAAGATGTTGCCCCACAGGTCCCGGACGTACTGCGTTGTCCAGAACCACGGCTCCCACACGGGGAGTGGGTTGCGGAAGCGGTCGATCGTCCCGAACGCGATCGCGATGACCGTGTAGAACGGCACGACGAAGAACACGAGCAGCCAGATGATGGCCGGCGCCGCGAAGGCGGGCCAGAACCACCGCGGGAGCCACGCACCCCCTTCGCGCAGGAGGGCACGGTCCGCTCTCCTGCGGTGTCGTCGCTTCGGTTCTGTTTCCTGGATGGCAGCCTCAGGCACCGGCCTTGAACTCCCGCCACGCGTCCGCCCACAGCTGGTCGCCCTTGGGCGACAGCTCGTGGATGCGGAACTGGCTTTGCTGCAGGTCGCTCTCCCGCACGACCGCGTCGGGCATCCACGGCGGCACGTAGTCTATCGGCGGGGCCCAGTTCGAGATCTTGGAGTACCGGCCCTCGGTCGTCGTCAGCGCGTTCACGTCCGCGCGCTTCTGCGGTGGCTGGTAACCGTTCCACGAGTAGTTGTCCATGGCGACCTTGAAGTCGAGCATCCAGTCGAGGAACTTGTGGGCGAGCACGGGGTTCTGCGCGCTCGCGCCGACCGTGATGAGGTCGTTGTCCGCCGGGCCGGATCGATCCGCGGGGAACCAGTAGCCGAGTGCCTCGAACTCCTGCTCGGTGTAGTGGTTCACGTAGCCCCAGCCTGCGACGATGTCGCCCGACCACGACTCGTGCAGGACGTACTCCCCCTGGGGGAGCTTCAGGTACGCACCGTTGATCGTCGCCCGAACGTTCACGGCGTCGATCATCTCGAGCAGCGCGTCCTTGGCTTTGGTGATGTCGTCCGGGTTCTCGGTGTTGACGTCATTGATGCCGAGCTTTTGCAGGGCGAACGCGATCGTGTCGCGCTCCGAGTCGTACACACCCACCTTGCCCGAGTACTGCGGGTCCCAAAGCATCGCCCTCGGGTTCGGGTTGTTGCGGATCTCGTGGTCGCTGATGGTGTCACGCCGGTACGCGATGCCGGTGGTGTAGACGGTGTACGGGACCGAGTACTGCGCCCCTTGGTCGTAGAAGGGATTCTTGAACATGTCCCAAACGTTGGCCTCGAGATTCGGGATGTAGCTCTTGTTGAGCGGCATCAAGTACCCGGCGCTGACCAGCTTCCCGAGCTGGTCGTAGGTGGGGAAGAAGACGTCGAACTTCAGCTGACCGGTCTGGATCTTCGCGATGGCCTCCTCCATGTTGTTGAAGTGGGTCCACTCGTAGTCACAGTCATACTTGTCGCAGAACTCTTGGATGACGGGCTTCCACATGTACGCGTCCCAGTTGTAGATCTGGAGGGTCGCGCCCTTCTCCGGCTGGAGGCCGTCAGCGATCGACTTCCCGACCTTCGGCAGCGTGACCGGGTTGTCCGGTGTGGCAACCTTGAACCCCCCAGTCGAGGTATCGCGCGGGTTGGAGCAGGCGGCCAGGATCGCCGAAACCGAGGGCAGGGCGAGCGCCGACCCTCCCATGATCCGCAGCATCTCGCGCCGGCTGAGATGACGTCCGGTGATCCGCTCCGCCTGGAGACGCGCTGCTTGCCAGCCTTCTCGCGGGTGACGCTGTGCCATCGTGGGCTCCTCTCGGACCGTCCCCCAGCGTTTGACCGACCATTCAGCGGCCTGCATACCATAGCCCGCACGGGCTGTACAAGGCCCGCCGCAGGGCCGATGGCTTCCGTGGTCGGCGAAATCTGGTCGGCTGGGCAGGTCAGGTCGCCTTGCGACGAGCTGACGTTCGCCGTTGCGACGGCCTGGTGACCGGCTCGCCCGATTCCAGCAAGGCTCGGCGGCGGGCAGCACCGAAGAGCGCCAGCGCGTGGGCAAGCATCTCAGCGGATGGCTCCGGAGCCATCACGTCGACGCGCAGCCCGTGCTCCTCCGCAGTTCGGAGGGTCGCCGGCCCGATGCATGCGATCACGGTGGACGCGTGTGGCTTTCCGGCGATGCCGACGAGGTTGCGAACTGTCGACGACGACGTGAACACGACAGCGTCGAACCGTCCGGTCTTGATCGCCTCGCGGGTGGGCGCGGGGGGTGGCGCAGCCCGGACCGTGCGGTAGGCAGTCACATCGTCGACCACCCAACCGAGGCCGACCAGGCCGGCCGCCAGCGTCTCGGTCGCGATGTCCGCGCGCGGCAGGAACACCCGGTTGATCGGGTCAAGTACCTCGTCAAACGGTGGCCAGTCGGCCAGCAGACCCATCGCGGACTGTTCTCCTGACGGCATCAGATCGGTGTTGATGCCCCAGCTGGAGATCGCCTCGGCGGTCTTCTCGCCGACTGCGGCGATCTTCAGGCCAGAGAAGGCGCGGGCGTCCAGGCCGTACTCGTCGAACTTCTCCCGCACCGCTCGCACCGCGTTCGCCGAGGTGAAAGCGATCCACTCGTAGCGGCCTTCGACGAGTCCCCTGATTGCCTTGTCCATCTGCTGAGGGTTTCGCGGCGGCTCCACCGAGATCGTCGGCACCTCTTCCGGCACGCCGCCATAGCCCATCAGGCAGCGGGACAGCTCGCCCGCCTGTTCCTTGGTGCGAGGCACCAGGATGCGCCATCCGAACAATGGCTTGGTCTCGAACCAGGACAAGTTCTCGCGCTGCTCGACCAGATCGCCGACCACTACGATTGCCGGCGACCTCAGCTCAGCGGCCCTGACATCCGCGGCGACGCGGTCCAAGGTGGACACGACAGTCATCTGGCTGGTCGTCGTGCCCTGCCGGGTCACCGCGACCGGAGTGGTCTCCGCCCGACCCGCAGCAATCAGCCCCACCGCAACCTCGGTGAGTGAGTCGAGAGCGGAGAGGAGCACGAGCGTGCGGTGGCGGGCGTACGTCGTCCAGTCGACCCTCGTGTGGGAAACGTTGACGACAGCGAACTCCCGGCTGCTGCGTGTGGTCAGCGGTACCCCGGCGTACGCGGGGACAGAGGTCACCGCACTCACCCCAGGCACCACCTCGAACTCGATCCCTGCCTTTGCGCACGCCAAGGCTTCTTCAGGTCCGGTTGCATAGACCCAGGGGTCCCCAGTCAGCAGACGTACGACCCGCCGCCCGGACTTGGCCTGCCGGACGACGAGCTTGGCACGAGACGCGTGGGTGAGTGGCTGACCGTCCTCGCCATAGCCACCATCGATCATGGTGACGTTCTGGGCTGCCTCACCGAGCAGGGCCTGGACCAGCGCCGCGTGCTCTGGAACCTCGGTCACCACGATCTCGGCCGCCCGGATCAGCTCGGCTGCCCGAACCGTGAGCAGGCCGGGATCACCCGGCCCTGAGCCGACGAACGCGACCCGGCCGGGAGGACCGGGATTCGCTGTCGCCACCGGCTTCGTACGGGTTCGCGATTTGGTGCCGGTGGACTCGGACACGCGGGCGCGAGTGGAACGCTGCGTCGACTGCTTGGCAGCCACGCGCTTGGCGGCCGTCTTGGTTGTCACAACTGTCTTCTTCCTGCTATCCGGCGAACTAGGCACTGTTGCCGCCCGCCTCCCCGGTGAGAGCGCCGACACCCTCGGCGAGCATGTCCTGGGCCAGTTTCTGACCCAGCTCCCACGCTTCGCCGGGGGCTCCGGTAATGGACATCCGAACGATTCGCGAGCCATCGGTGGCCGCGACGACGGCTCGAAGCCACAATTCCTCGCCGGCGGCGCCGGGGGCGATCTCGGCCAGGGCACCGACCGGCGCCGTGCAGCCGGCCTCCAAGGCCGCCAGGAGGCTACGCTCCGCGGTCACGGCGGAGCGAGTGCTTGGGTGGTCGAGGGCCGACAATCCCGCGATCAGGGCTGCGTCGCCCTCACGACATTCGACGGCCAATGCACCCTGTCCCGGCGCGGGAAGCATCAGGAGCGGGTCAAGCGTCTCGGTTACCTCGCGGAGGCGCCCCAGCCGGGACAAACCGGCCCTCGCAAGTACGACGGCATCCACCCGCCGCTGCTGTACGAGCCGGATGCGGGTGTCGACATTGCCCCTGATCGGATCCACCCGGAAACCGAGGCCGAGAGCACGGATCTGGGCGGCCCGGCGCGGCGATCCGGTTCCAACCACGGAACCCCTGGGCAGCTCGGCAAGCGCCAGCCCGTCCCGGGCGACGACGACGTCGCGCGGGTCCTCCCGTTCCGGGATGGCCGCCAATCTCAGATCGGGCGTCCGCGCTGTGGGCAGATCTTTCAGCGAGTGCACGGCCATGTCGATCTCGCCGGCCACCAGCGCATCGCGAAGCGCACTCACGAAGACTCCGGTGCCGCCGATCTGCGCAAGCGGGGAGTGGTCGCGGTCGCCTTCGCTGGTGATCTCCACCAGGACTACGTCGTCGGAAACCTGGGCGCGCAACCGATCGGCCACCAGCCGCGACTGCGCGAGCGCGAGCGCGCTGGCCCGGGTGCCTAGCCGGATCGCGGTCATCCGGAGCCTTCCTGCTCAGGCGCGGCATCCATCGCGGCGCTGGTGACCGCCTGGACAGCCCCGGGTGTGAGGGCGAACAGCTCAGCCAGCGCGTCTGCGTAGGACGAGCCCATCGGCTGGCCAACCAGGGCTTTTACGCGAACCGTCGGCTCATGCAGCAACTTGCTCGCGACCCGGCGCACCGTCTGCTCGACATCGGCGCGCACCTGTGGGTCGAGGTCAGGAAGCCGGGCGGCCAGCCGCTCCAGCTCGGAGTCCACCACCTCGGTCGCCATCGTGCGCAGCGCCACAACCGTCGGCGTCACCCGAGCCGCCCGGGTGGTTGCCTCGAAACGGGCAACCTCCGCGGCAACGATCCGGCGGACCTCCTCGACGTCGCGGGGAGCGACTCCGGAGGAGGCGCTTGCCGCGAGCCCGGCGAGGTCGACGAGCGTGACTCCCTCGACCGCCCCGGCCGCGCGTTCGACGTCGTGCGGCAGCGCGAGGTCGACGACCGCCAACCTGCGATCGGAGCGCCCCAGCATCGCGCGCTCCACGCAGTCACGGCTCACTATGGTCGAAAGCGCAGCGGTCGCCGAGACGACCAGATCGGCCCCACGCATCTCGGACTCGATCCGCTCGAGCGAGTAGCCTCGTCCGTCCACTTGTTCGGCGAGGCGATCGGCTCGCTCCGAGGTCCGGTTGACCACGACCACATCGGTGAGCCCGCGGGTCGCCAACGTCGTCACAACCAGCGACGCCATGGATCCGGCGCCGATGATCAGCGCCCGACGGCCGGACAGCTCCCCGAGCACCGGCGCGACCAGGTCGACGGCTACCCCGACCATCGATGGCGCCGCCCGGTCGATGTCGGTCTCGGCATGGGCTCGCTTGCCGACTCGCAAGGCATGTTGGAACAGGGCGTTCAGCGACGGCCCGACGACACCTGCGTCCTGGGCGGCGCGCAGCGCCTCACGTACCTGGCCGAGGACCTGGCTCTCCCCCACCACCATGGAGTCGAGGCCAGCCGCGACCGAGAACGCATGGGCGACAGCGCCTTCGTCGTAGTGGACGTACAGATGGGGGGTGATCTCGTCCCGGGACTCCCCGGCCCGGTCGATGAGCAGCCCTGACAAGTCCTCAACGCTGCCATGGAAACGATCAACCTCGGCATAGACCTCGACCCGGTTGCAGGTAGCGAGGACGGCGCATTCGGAGACGTGCTCGCTACCGGCGACGTCGAGCAGCAGCTTGTGCACGTCGTCGGCGTCGAGTGCGATGCGCTCCAGCACGTCGACCGGTGCCGATCGATGTGAGATGCCGACCACGAGAACGCTCATGCCGACTCCACGTTCGAGCCGGCGAACTGCGCTGCCAGGGCTTCGTCTGCGGCCAGCAACTTGCGCTGCTCGTGGTAGGCCAGGATCTGCATCTCGATGGACAGATCAACCTTGCGTACGTCGACACCGGCCGGAACCGACAAGACCGACGGTGCGAAGTTGAGGACGCTGGTGACGCCGGCGGCCACCAGTCGATCGCAGACGTCTTGGGCGGCAGAAGCAGGGGTTGCGATCACGCCGATGGCCACCCGATGGGCCGCCACCACCTCTTCGAGCTGGTCATAGGAGCGGATCGGCAGTCCGGCGACCTCCTCCCCCACCCGAGCCGGGTCGACGTCGAGCAGTGCAACCACCCGGAAGCCGCGCGACACGAAGCCGGAGTAGCCGGCCAACGCATGCCCGAGGTTCCCGATGCCGACGATGACGACCGGCCAGTCCTGTGTCAATCCGATCTCACGAGCTATCTGGTAGCGGAGATAGTCGACGTCGTACCCGACCCCACGAGTGCCGTAGGAACCGAGGTAGGACAGGTCCTTGCGCAGCTTGGCCGAGTTGACGCCCGCGGCGGAGGCGAGCTCCTCGCTGGAAGCGGTGGTGACACTGCGCTCCGAGAGGGCAGTCAGCGCTCGCAGGTACACCGGCAGCCGCGCGATCGTCGCCTCGGGTATCCCACGTTCGAGGCGGTCGTCGCGCGATGATGTCCGGCGGCTTCGTGCAGCGGTCATGGTGCTCCTGAGACTCCATCCGCGGTCAGGAACGGCCCTCGAACCTGACCGGATGGCGGTGCCCATACCTTATGAGTTTGTGAACGCGAGAACAAAATCGACAGCACGATCCCACGAAGCCAGGTGACTCCGGTCACCCGGCCAACGCTGTGCGGAGCCGCTGCTCGTCCACCCGCCAGAAATCGTGCTGCCTGCCGTCCACGAACGTGACCGGAATCTCCTCCGCATACGTCCTGGACAGCTGTGGGTCGTCGAGGATGTTCACCTCGCGCCAGGACACGCCGACGTCCTCGCAGACCCGCGAGATGACCGCTGCCGCTTCCTCACACAGATGACAGCCCGGCTTGGAGTAGAGCAGAACCCGAGGATCCGGGCGGGCGCTCACATGAGCCCCATGGCCCGGCGTCGTTGTACGGAACGCAGGCGGCCCTTGGCCACCTTGCCCGTAACGGAGTGCGGCAGCTCTTCGACCACATGGATCTCGCGAGGTCGCTTGAACCTGGCCAGCCGATCGGCACAATGCGCATCAACCATGGTCGCGAGCTGCTCGGGCGACAGGGTGACCCCGTCCTGAGGGACGACGTATGCGACCACCGCCTCGCCGGACTCGTCGTCGGGCGCACCGATCACGGCCGCCTCGAAGACGTCCGCCAGCTCCACGATGACGTCCTCGACCTCGGTTGGATAGACGTTGAAGCCGGACACGATCACGAGCTCCCGCTTGCGATCCACGAGAAACAGGTCACCCTCGTCGTCGAGGTACCCCACGTCTCCCGTCGCGAACCAGCCGTCGTCGTCGGGTCCTCCGTCGCGGTTGGGCCAGTAGCCCACGAAGACGTTGTCACCGCGCACGCAGATCTCTCCCGAGTCGTCACCCGAGACCTCATGACCTCGATCGTCGACCACCCGCAGCTCGACGCCCGGCAGCGCCGAGCCAACCGATCCCGGTTTCACATTGGCCGAGCCCAAGGTTGACGTGACAGCGGGCGATGCCTCGGTCAGGCCGTACCCCTGATGCACCGGCAGCCCACTTTGGTCGGAGAACCGCTGGATGGCGTCGACTCCCAACGGCGCCGAGCCCGACAAGACGAGCCGGACGGAGCGGAGCCGCTCACGCAGGTCGCCGTGGTGCTGCCAGGCGGCGAAGACCGGTGGAGCCACCGGAAGGTTCGTGACCCGCTGCTCCTCGATCACGGCGAGGGTGCCCGCAGGGTCGAATCGCTCTACGAGCACCAGTCTGGCCCGTTGGCGAAGCACCTGGCCGAGCACCGCGTTGAGACCGTAGACATGGAAAAGGGGAACGACTCCCAGCACCACGTCCTCGCTGGTTATGGGTGCCGGCTGGACCGCGGCGGCCTGTTCGATGTTGGTCAGCAACGACCGGTGCGTGAGCATGGCGGCCCGCGGACGGCCACTCGTGCCGGACGTGTAGAGCAGCACGGCGAGGTTCTGCGGATCCACCGGCGGCGAAACGCGGCGCGAGTCACGCGCGATCAGATCGTCGTACGTGGTCTCCGCAGGTAGGACCGATCCGGTGACAAGCACCACCTGAGGAGCGACCATGCGTGGCGACTCGTCCGGGGACCCGGCCACCCGGAGGTCGTCGAGCTCTTGCAGCGCCGCACGAACCGCTTGGACGCTGGTTCGATCACACATACAGCAACGGGCTCCGCTGTCGGCGACCATGCGGACGAACTCGCCGGCCACCGACGCCGGGTTGGCCGGCACCGCGACCAGACCAGCTCGCAGCACCCCCACGTAGCTCGTCACGAACTCGATCCGGTTCCCGAGGGCGATCACGACTCGGGCTCCCGCGACCAGCCCCATCGAGGCCAGGCCGGAGGCGACCGCGTGCGTCTCGTCGTCCAGCTGGGACCAGGTCACCGAGCGAGCGGCATCCTGGATCGCCTCGTTGTCGGCTGCCTGCTCGGCGGCACCCGAAACCAGCTCAGCGAGGTTCGCCACGATCTCCACCGGGCGAGTGTCGCACAGCAGTGTGGCCGATTCAGGCAGTCCCTCGGGCGGTCCTCTGGCAATGCACCAACGAGACCGCTGGCGACCTGCGACTTCGGTCAGAGTTGCCTGGATAGGGTCGAGAACATGACCCCAGACGCGGGCCCTGACCGGCCGGTCGACCTGCGCAGCCGTTCGGTCCTGGCCGGCGAGGCGTCGGCCGCTGCCGCTGAGGTCGAGATCGCGCTGCAGACGCCGCCCGACTCCACCGCGGCGGCCTTCTTCGACGTTGACAACACGGTGATGCAGGGAGCATCCATCTTTCACCTGGCCAGGGGCCTGCACCGGCGCAAGTTCTTCACAACGAGGGACATCGCCAAGGCGGCCTGGCAACAGGCGTACTTCCGGCTGGTCGGCGTGGAAGACCCCGAACACGTGGCCAGGGCACGGTCATCGGCGCTGACCTTCATCGCCGGCCACTCCGTCGCGGAGCTCACGCGGATCATCGAGGAGATCTTCGACGAGGTCATGGCCCACCGCATCTGGCCAGGCACCCGGGCGCTGGCGCAGATGCACCTGGACCAAGGTCAGCGGGTCTGGCTGGTGACCGCGGCACCGGTGGAGGTTGCGAGGGTCATCGCGAGGCGGCTCGGACTGACTGGGGCGTTGGGGACCGTGGCCGAGGAGCGCGACGGCGTGTACACGGGCGAGCTGGTCGGCGACATGCTGCACGGGCAGGCCAAGGCCGAGGCCGTCAGGTCACTGGCCGAGCTCGAAGGACTAGACCTGGGCCGCTGTTCTGCGTACTCCGACTCCTACAATGACCTGCCGATGCTGTCCTTGGTCGGAGATCCCTGTGCGATCAACCCGGATACGCGACTTCGCGAGCACGCCAAGGCCCAGGGATGGCGCATCCGCGACTACCGGGTCGGACGCAAGGCTGCCCGCTTCGGCCTACTGGTTGCCGCGCTGGCGGGCGCGGCGACCGGCGGAGTTGCTGCTGGTGTGGCAATCCGGCGACGTGTGGGCT
>JBDUDR010000049.1:0-18300 GCA_040002845.1 Nocardioidaceae bacterium | reverse complement strand
GCCTGTCGATGCCAGCAACTCGCAAGACATCGCTTACATCCGCAAACCTGTGCGCGATGACGCACGTGTCAGCGGACGCAGCACCCTGAACGCTGGAGCGCCGGCTTGCGTCGGCAAGCCGGCGCTCGGCCAGTACCGGACGTGGCGGATCGGGCCGAGGACCCCGCCACACGGTTAGTTACGGTTCAGAACGAGTTGTTGCGCCTGAGGGCGGCTGGGCGGCCGTCCGGGTCGTAGACATGCCGATAGATCGGTTTGGCCCACGTCTTGGTCCACCGCGACAAGTGCGTGGCGCGGTTGGGGCGCAGGCGGCCTGGCGGTCGTGGACCTATCCGGCCCTTGGCGTACCACTCTTCCAGCGCGGCAGCCGAGCGGGCGAACGCGTGGAAGGCCGAGAGGGGTTCGCAAAGGTCGGCGTCGTCACCATCGGAGCGATCGAGATGCTCGCGGGCTAGTTGCAGGCGCAGATCGCGCGCGTATGCCCTCGGGTAGTCGCCAGGCCCTCCGGCGGTGTGCGGTTCGCGTGGGTCGGGGGTCTCGTCGAGTACCGCGCAGCTGAGTTCGGAGTCGTGGGTCCACGAACGCAGGTTGAAGTTATCCGACCCGATCGCAGCCCAGATGTCGTCTATGACGCAGACCTTCGCATGCACGTAGACGGGAGTGCCCGCATGGTTTTCTGGCCCATAGACCGCCACCCGGTCTCCGCCGGCCCGATAGAGCATCTCCAGGACCTGGCTGCGGCCGAACAGGCTGGGCGGCTTGGACAGCCGGCCGTCCTCGTCGGGCCAGTGCGGCACGACGATGGTCATGTGCAGTCCCGGATTGGCCGCCAGCGCGTCGGCGAACGGCTCGGCCACCTCCCGGGACCACAGATACTGGTCCTCCAAGTACGCTGGCGCTGCGCTGGTGGTTGAAGGTGCGCTGGCGCTACTGGCCGACGACAGCACCGGAGCCGGTTCCTGGCCTGAGGAGCACGCGGCCACGGCCAGGACGGCCAGCCCGAGAATTGCGTAACGGGACCTCATGCCACGGACCGTATGCCCTTCCATCGCTTGTCGCTATCCCGTGCCATCCGCCCCGACGACACGGGCGCTGCGCGCTCTCCGCGATGCGGAAGCAGAGTGAAGCTGTTTCGCCGTGGTTTGGCAGTCAGCCGCCACCAGCGGGAACCACCGGGAAGCACTGGCACCCCAAGAGACCAACCCCTGAACGCGTAGGTGCAGGCCAAGGGCTGTTTCCGCTGGTGGTGGCAGGTGTTGGGTTCGAACCAACGTAGGCTATGCCGACGGTTTTACAGACCGCTCCCTTTGGCCACTCGGGCAACCTGCCTGGGCCATCCCCCGATGCGATCGGTGGCGGCGATTGGCAAGAATAGCGCAGCACGCCGTACGCAAGAAAAGAGTGCCCTGCCTGCGTGGAGGGCGAATCCGAAGGGATCCCATGGCCAAGGACGCGTCGTTCGACATCGTCAGCAAGTACGACAGGCAGGAGGTGGACAACGCCCTCAACCAGGCATCCCGGGAGATCTCGCAGCGCTTCGACTTCAAGAACACAGGGGCCGACATCAGGTGGTCAGGCGACCACGCCCTGGAGCTGTCGGCCAACGCCGAGGAGCGCGTGCTTGCCGTGCTCGACGTGTTCAAGACCAAGCTGGTCAAGCGGGGAGTGTCGCTCAAGGTGCTCGAAGCAGATGAGCCGCGGGTGTCCGGCCGCGAGATCAAGCTGTCCGCCACCCTCAAGGAGGGCATCTCCCAGGAACAGGCCAAGAAGGTCTCCAAGCTGATCCGGGACGAAGGTCCCAAGGGGGTCAAGGTGGCGGTGCAGGGTGACGAGCTGCGGGTGTCGAGCAAGAAGCGGGACGACCTTCAGGCTGTGATCGCCTTGGTCAAGGAGCAGGACTACGACTTCGCCGTGCAGTTCACCAACTACCGCTAGCACCTGGTCGAGCGACAAACGGCGGAGAACCCAGTCTCGGGGGAGTCCCGATTATCGCGCCACCGGGCTCTCCGCAGGAGTAGCCATCGCTTGCGGAGAACGACACTGTTGGTCCAAGCAGCTCGAAGGGTGCGCTGTCGACACCCGTCAGTTGCACCTGCCACAGCCCGGCATGACACGCGGCCGGCGGAACGGTGCACCCAGCCGACCGTGCGTAGCGCCAGTAGCGGTTCCACCCCTTGGTCTGGCTGCACGTTGACTCGACGACCCAGGTGACACCGTCGACCGAGGAGCGCAGGTTGACGGTGACTGTCACGCCTTCGTTCCCGACGGGCGAAGGACAGCCAAGGACACCGCCTCCACCTTGCAGGTAAACGACGGAGTCGTTCACGTAGTCGACATACGGCGTACCGGCGTAGTGCTTGCATGGCGCATGAGTGACGGCAGTTGCCGGAGCTGGAACAGCGATCAGTGCGAGTGACATCCCAAGTATGGCGAGGCCATAGCACCACAGCGAGTCGAGCTTCCTCATGGTATGACCCTCCTGTCTGCCAGCAGGTGAGGTCCACTCTGTATGGTATGTCCTGGTTTCTGGAAACCAGGCAGCCGGGTGAGCGCAACAGGCCCATTACCGGTGGCGACTTACTGCGCGGGCTCCTGGGGAGGGTCGTCCCATCCGGTGAGTCCGATCAACTCCTGTGAGATGTCGGCAACGCTGCGATCGTCGGCACTCACCCGGTGGACCCAGTCCGGCGTGGCATCATCAAGCTCCTCGGCAGCTTGCCTGCTCCGGTCCACGTGCCAGGTCAGGGCACTTCCGATCTCGCGCTTGCCGAGACGCGCGCGAGCTGTTGCGTCTGTCGCTGTCAGCAGCACAACGGTCACTCGGGGGTCGTCACCCATCGCCGCAACGAGCTCGTCGACGAACTGAACGCTCGCCGTGTTGACGTAGATCAGGCGCGAGTTGCCCACCCCAGACCGCCCGCCAATGAACAACACCTCACTGTGGGACTCCATGAAGCGCATCCTTGCGAACAGGGTGGAGTCACCGCACGGGGCACCCCAGTTTCTTGGCTTTCAACCGGGCCTCAGGCCATTTCACCCAACTACGTTGGCCCCAGACTCGTGGGGCCCGCAAAATGTGACAGTCCGGTAGTCGCAAGCGCGGATGAAGCACATTACTGTCGCATTTTGGCCGTGGGATTCGGGCTCAGGTAGTACGCCAGCGCGGCCCTCCATCAACAGTCCGCTGTTATGCCACCGCCGGCGTAGTGGCAGGTGTCGATCCTTTTACCCCGTGGGTTGATCAGCCACGCGGTGTCCCCGGCGTCGTTCCACACGGGTACGTCTCGCCGCCAGTAGCGGTGGCCCGCCCGGTTGAGACCGTGGAAGGTGTGCAGGGTGACGCTGTGTCCGGGCTTGAGTGCCGTCGCGGGGAACGTGTAGCTCGCCCCTCCGTTGGAGTCGACGATGCGGAAGTGGGTCAGCATCCTCTTCTGGGCCGAGACGTTCTTGATGACGATGACCTCGCTGTTGAGCCTCGCGCCTTGCTTGTAATGGATCCGGTCGATCTTAAAGTTGCCGGCACGGTGCGGCGTGCAGGCTGACAGTGCGAACGCTGCGACCAGCAAACCGGCAGCAGCTGCGGCGTTCATCCGGATGAGTGGCCGGTCCATGACATCCCCTCCTCCGCCACGCCCACAGGCAAAAAGCGTGCGCACGCCGCCAGCCTGACACTCGCGGATTGCTTGCGGCAACAGACACGCACAGTGACTCGCCGACCGTCTTCGCGGCACCCGCACACCGGAGGCGCCGCGGGGTCAAGCGCTCAGGATGGACAAGATCCCGGCCGGCCAGACGGAGAAGACAACGGCAAGCGTGAGCGTCGTGGTGATGGCGACCCCGGCGCCGTTGGGGAGGTTGGTCGGCTCGACGTCGGCGCTCGGCCAGAAGACCATCACGAGCCACCGCAGGTAGTACGCCAGCCCGATGGCGACGTTCGCCGCCATCACCAGGGCCAACCAGCCGGTCCCGGAGTTGACGATCGCCTGGAACACCACCAGTTTCGCGAACAGTCCGACGACGCCGGGTGGCAGGCCGGCCAGACAGAGCAGCGCGAACGCGAGCGCCGCAGCAGCCACCGGCTCGCGGCGGGACAGGCCGGCGTACGAGTCCAACGTGTCCCGCCGCCCGCCACCGACGACCGAGACCACGGCGAACGCCGACAGGTTCACTATCGAGTAGATGAGCAGGTACGCCAGCGTCGCCACGAATGCATCGCGCGACTCGAGCACACTGCTCCCCGACAGTACGGCCAGCGGGGCGAGCATGTATCCCGCCTGGGCGACCGACGACCAGGCGAGCAGCCGCACCGGGTCTCGCTGGCGGAGGGCAGCCACATTTCCCACCGTCATGGTCAGCGCTGCCACCACGGCCAGGATCGGGCCCCAGGTGTCGGCGTACGGCCACAGGCCGTACCGAAGCACCTGGATCAATCCGACAAGCCCGGCCGCCTTGGACACCACGGAGAGGTACGCCGCCACCGGCACCGACGCGCCGACATAGGTGTCCGGCACCCAGACGTGGAACGGCACCGCAGCCACCTTGAAGCCCAGCCCGACCAATGTGAGCACGACACCGACGCCGACAACGGCCTTGACACTCGACTCGTTCAACGACACGGCTATCTGGTCGAGATAGACCGACCCGGTGATGCCGTACAGCAGCGAGATCCCGAACAGCATGACCGCCGTTGACACGACGGAGATCAGGAAGAACTTCAGCGCAGCCTCGGCTGCGGGCTTGTTGTCCCGGCGAAGCCCCACCATCGCAAAGGCGGGCAGCGACACCAGCTCGAGGGCGACCACCAACGTCACCAGGTCCCGGGCACCGGCGATGGTGGCCGCCCCGGAGGCCGAGCAGAGCATCAGGAAGTGAAACTCCCCGGGTGGAGTCAGGTCGTCGCGCCCCAGCATGAGCAGCGCGACCACCAGGACGCCGAGCAAGGTCACCGTCCACACCGCGATGGTGGCGCTGTCCACCGCGTACGAACACGAGGTCAGCCGCTCGAGCCCCGCAGGTACGCAGAACGTCGCCCGCGACGACTCCGAGCCCGCCCCCTGCAGGTCGTTCGCGAGACCCAGCGCGAAACCCGCGCCGACAATGGCGGTCACAATCGTCAGCGTCCCCGCCAGCCGTCGTGGACCGAGGAACGCGTCGGCCAGCAGAACCACGACCGCACCGACGGCCAACGTGACAGGCACCGAGATCGCGGCCCAGTCGATCGACTGCAGCGTTCCGGCAACCGGCAGCTCGGTCATCCACCGCCACCCATCAGCACCTGCACCGCCGGGTTGGTGAGGCCAAGCACCAGTCCCGGGGCGAGCCCGAACACCACGGTCAGCGCGACCAGCGGCGACCAGGTCAGCACCTCATCCACCCTGATGTCATCGAGGTCAGGGCCACTTGGCAGACCCTGACCCAGCCGGCGCAGCAGCCCGAGGAAGTACGCCGCCGTGAGGATGGTCCCCGCGCCGGCGACGGCCATAAAGGTCACGAATGCCCCACGCGCGAGCGCTCCGCCAGGATCGAAAGCGCCCAGCATCGACAGCATCTCGCCCCAGAACCCCGCCAGCCCCGGAAGTCCCAGGCTGGCAACACAGGCGAATGCAACGACGCCGGCGAGCCGCGGCGTGCGTTCGTACAAACCCCGGCCGAGGTCCGCGAAGTCGGAGGAACCGGCGCGGTCCTTGAGCCCGCCGACACAGAAGAACAGCAACCCAGTGATGAGTCCATGGGCCACGTTGGCGAACAGAGCCCCGTTGATGCCGGCCGTCGTGAGCGTCGAGATTCCCAGCAAGACGAACCCCATGTGACCCACCGACGAGTACGCGATCAGCCGTTTCAGGTCGGTCTGGGCGAGGCAGGCCAATGCGCCGTAGACCACGGCGATCGCGCCGAAGGCACCCAGGTACGGGGCTAACCGCTCCACACCATCCGGCACGGTCGGCAGCCAGATTCGGACGAAACCGTACGTCCCCATCTTGAGCAGTACGCCGGCGAGCAGCACCGACCCGACCGTCGGCGCCTTCGCATGGGCATCGGGCAGCCAGATGTGAAGTGGCCACATCGGGGTCTTGACCGCCAGCCCCAGGCCGATCGCCAGCGCGGCCACCAGCTGGGTGACCGCCGGGATGCCCGCCCCACCTCGCTGCGCCAGCGCGACCATGTCGAACGTTCCGGTGTGCGCGTACACGAGCAGGAAGCCGACCAGCATGACGGCCGAGCCCGTCACGGTCATCAGCAGGAAGACGGTCGCCGCCCGCCGGTTCCCGGGCATATCGTGCGGGTCTCCCCAGTCGGCGATGACCCACCACATCGGGATCAGCACGGTCTCGAAGAACACGAAGAACAGCACGAGGTCGAGCGCCGAGAATGTCCCGAGCACGCCGGTCTCGAGCAGCAGCAGGAGTACCACAAGTCCCCGGGTCCCGCCGCAGGACGGCGCGTTCCGCAGCAGCGAGACGAAGCAGAGGACGGAGAGAAGAGCAGTCAGCAGTAGGAGTGGCAACGAGATGCCGTCGATGCCGAAGTGCCCCCGCACGTTGATGGGGGCGATCCAGGACACGTCGGTCACGAACTGCATCCGCCCCGAGTCACCACGGTCGAAACCGAGTGCGAGCACGACGGTCCCCGCCAGGGCCCCGGCCGACACCAGCACACCCCACTCGGCGGCCAGCTGGTCGCCGACCCGCGGAGCCAGCGCCAGCGCCAGGGCGCCGAGGGCAGGCACCCCGATCACGACGAGGAGCAGGATGGTCATGAAGCCATCACCCCAGCGGAAGCCGCGATCGCCGCCACCCCGAGGACCACGACGGTCAGGTAGGTCTGCACCCTGCCGGTCTGGGACAGCCTGACCAGCCGGCCCAGCAGCATGGCGGCGGCCCCGCTGCCGAAGACGTACGGCGCGACCACGTCACGATCGGTGTCGACAGTCAGGGCTGCCGCCGACTCGACGGGGCGCACGAACGCGATGTCATAGGCCTCGTCGACCGCGAACTCGCGGGCCAGCGGCCGACGCAGCCTTCCGAGCGAGACCGCCGGGTCACCGCTCTCCAGATGCCACCACTCGCCGTAGGTCAGGGCGCAGCTGAGCAGCACGAGCAGGGTGGTGAGGATCGCGATCGGCGCATGGACGAGGCCGGGACGGGGTGTCTCACCCAGCAGACCGGGGGCCAGCACTACCACGCCGCCTTCGGCGGTGAGCACCGCTAACACGACCAGCGGCCCTCGCATCAGCCAGGAGCCCTCCTGTACACCGGCCGGGCCCTTGCCGAAGAACACGAGCAGCCAGGCGCGGAACGAGTACGCAGCCGTCACGACCACGGTGAGCAGCCCGCAGACCAACACCAGCCAGGCCGAACCGGTCCCCGACGGACCGCCATGCTCTGCCGCGTCCAGAGCGGCGCCCAAGATGGCGTCCTTGGTGAAGAAGCCGGCCATCGGCACAACCCCGGCGAGCGCCGCGAACCCGATCGTCATGGTCACGAACGTGACAGGCAACTGCCGCCGCAGTCCGCCCATGGCCGCCAGCGAGGTGCTGCCCACGCCGTGCGCCAGCACTCCGGCAGCCAGGAACAGCAGTGCCTTGAACGCACCGTGCGTTAGCAAGTGCATGATGCCGGCGGTGTAGCCGCCGACGGCGAGTCCGCCGAACATGTATCCCAGCTGACTGACGGTCGACCAGGCGAGCACACGCTTGAGGTCGTCTTGGGCGAGCGCGAACAAAGCCGCGCCGAGCATCGTGACCGACGCGATGATGGCGAGCACCGTCATGGCCGCCTGCGAGGCACTGAAGACCGCGTACAACCGGGCCACCAGGAACACGCCCGCCGCCACCATGGTCGCCGCGTGGATCAGCGCGCTGATCGGCGTCGGACCGGGCATCGCGTCAGGAAGCCAGGTGTGCAACGGGAACTGTGCGGACTTGCCGACGACTCCGCAGAGCAGCAGCAGAGCACCGACGGTCACGATGTGGCCGTGCAGATCACCTGAAGCGACGCCCGCCTCAATGTCACTGATGCGGTAGGAGCCCGCGGCAGATCCCAGCGTAAAGATGCCGAACAGGAAACCGACGTCGCCCATCCGGGTCAGCAGGAACGCCTTGACCGCACCCGCTCGAGCCTCAGGGAGCTCCCAGTGGTGGCTGATCAGGAAATAGGAGCAGATGCCCATCGCTTCCCAGCCGACCAGGAGCACGAACAGGTCGTCGGCCACCACGACCAGCGTCATCGCGGCGGTGAACAGCGACACGATCGAGGCGTACGAGGGGTAACGCGGGTCGTCGTGCAGGTACGCCACCGAGTAGATCTGCACCGCCAGCGCGACACTCGTCGCCAGGACCAGCATCACCGCGCTCAGCGCGTCCACCCGGAGCGCGACCTCGATGGGGATGGCACCGGTCACGACGGTGGCGTACGAGCCGTCGGAGGCCAGCGCGTCGCCAACGTGCGGACCCGCGGCGGCGAGCGCGGCCACCCAGGAGACCGCCGCCCCACCCGCGGCCACCACGCGGACGGCCGGCTCCGAGCGGTGACCGATCGCCAAGCAGGCCACCATGGCGATGGCCTGCGCGAGTACTACGACAATGGCGGCGCTCACACGCGCGCCCCCGCCTCTTTCACAGCCTCGACGTCGTCACGGTCGGCCAGCTCGGTCATCTCGTCGATGTCGATCCCGGCGTGGGTACGGAAGACCAGCAGCACGATCGCGAGTCCGAGCCCGATCTCGGCTGCCGCTATCACGATGACGAAAAGGGTCAGGACCTGACCGGAGTGGACGACGTCACGCAGGTACGCGTCGAACGCCACCAGGTTGAGGTTCACCGCGTTGAGCATCAGCTCGATGGCCATCAGCACCTGGACCGCGTTGCGACGGGCGAGCACGCCGTACACACCCAGGCTGAACAGCAGGCAGGCCAGCACCAGCGGCCACCACAGCGGCATCATCCGGTCGTCTCGTCCAGTCGGTCGGCGGCGTCGTCAGCCGGTGCGTGTGTTCCCCTGGAGAGTGCGATGGCCCCGACCAGTGCGGCCAGCAACAGCACGCTCAGCGCCTCGAAAGGGAGCACCCAGCGGCGAAAGATCAGGTCGCCGGTGACTGCCGCAGTGCCGACCAGCGGGTCGTTGAGGTCGATGCGTACATCGCGGAAACCGGAGACCACGGAGCTGACCAGGACGACGGCGGTCAGCGTCCCTACCCCGGCCGCGACCCAGCGATTCGACGTGGTCAGGTCGGGCTGCTTGCCGGTCGGCGCGCGGGTGAGCATCAAGGCGAACAGCAGCAGCACGACGACCGCGCCGAGGTAGATCAGCACCTGGACCCAGGCGACGAACTCGGCAGCCAACAGCAGGTAACAGCCGGCCAGCGCCCCGAGAGTGACGACCAGCCACAGGGCGGAGTGCACCAGGTTGTTGGTAGTCACCACGAGCAGCCCGGAGCCGAGCGCG
The DNA here is from genome assembly GCA_040002845.1 of Nocardioidaceae bacterium. Classification (GTDB taxonomy): domain Bacteria; phylum Actinomycetota; class Actinomycetes; order Propionibacteriales; family Nocardioidaceae; genus JBDUDR01. The sequence continues at coordinate 8,857 of JBDUDR010000049.1, read as the reverse complement.
ATGAGGCCGAAGAGCATGAACAACAGCTGCACCCAGAAGGTCGCGCTCACGTGGTTGCCTCGCCCTTAGCGTGCTCGACCGCCTTTTGCGCGGTGCTGATCTCCTTCGACTCGGCCGCGCCGGGGTCGAGGCCGGGCGGCGGGGGTACGGTCCACATCCACTCGCGAAGGCGGTCCTTCTCGTGAGTGAGGTCCCGGATGTCGAACTCGGCGAACTCGAACTCCGGCGACCAGTGCAGAGCATCGAACGGGCAGACGTCGATGCAGATGCTGCAGTACATGCAGAGCGAGAAGTCGATGGCGAACCGGTCGAGCTGGTTCCGGCTGCGCTCGCGCCCCCCTTCCTCGGTCGCCGGGACTGGCTCCTTGTGAGAGTCGATGTAGATGCACCAGGAGGGGCACTCGCGAGCACACAGCATGCAGACCGTGCATTTCTCTTCGATCAGCGCGATCACACCGCGCGACCGTGGTGGCAGCTCCGGCATCGCATCGGGGTAGTGGGCGGTGACCGAACGGCGGGTGAGGGCGCGCCAGGTGACGCGCAAGCCCTGCAGCAACCCGATCCCTCTCATGCCGTCACCACCGCAACCACCGTCGTCAGCACGAGCTGAAGGAGTACGAGCGGCACCAGCCCGACCCACGAGAGCCGCTGCAGCTGGTCCTCGCGCAGCCGAGGGTAGGCCACCCGGAGCCAGATCACCACAAATGCCACTGCGCCTGTCTTGAGCAGCGTCCATATCCAGCCGAGCTGGTCAGAGAACGGTCCCTGCCAGCCGCCGAGGAACAACACAGCGGTCAACGCCGACAGCACGACGATTCCGGCGTACTCGGCGAGCAGGAACAACGCGAAGCGCAACCCGCCGTACTCGGTGTAAGGACCGAAGACCAGCTCGGAGTCGGCGACCGGCATGTCGAACGGTGGTCGCTGCAGCTCGGCCAAGCCGGCCACGAAGAACACGACCATCGCGGGCAACTGCCAGATCAGCCACCACCAGCGCCAAGCCTCCACGATCCCCACCAGCGAGAGGGTCCCGGCCGCCATCGCCACGCTGGCGGCCGCGAGCACGAACGGCAGCTCGTACGCGAGCAGCTGCGCAGCCACTCGCAACCCGCCGAGCAGGCTGAACTTGTTGGCGCTCGACCAGCCGGCCATCAGCGAGCCGAGCACACCAATGCTCATCACGGCGAGAACGAAGAACAACCCGAGGTCGAGGTCCTGGCCGACCAGACCGGGCCCGATGGGGATCGCGATCATGGCGACCAGGTAGGGCACCAGGGCCACTCCGGGGGCCATCGCGAAGACCGCCTGATCGGCCCCGGCGGGAGTCACCGCCTCCTTCTGGACGAACTTGACCCCGTCGGCCACCAGCTGCGCCCAGCCGTGGAAGCCGCCCGCGTACATCGGCCCGACCCGACTCTGCATGTGCGCCATCGCCTTGTGCTCGGTCTGACCGACCAGCAGCGGCAACAGCAAGAACGCTGCGAGTACGAGCAGGATCCGAAGCGCGATGTCGAAGGCGTCACCCATCACCGGCTCCGTCGGCCGGGTCGGTCTTTTCGGGCTCGGGAGCAGGTCGGGGCGCTCGCCTCGGCCGGACGGAGGGAGCCTGCGCGGAGGCGCGCCTCGGCCGGGCGCTGGGGGACTGCGCGGCGGCCAGTGGATCCGGCGCCGGCGAGCCGGGAGCCCGCGGACCCCACGACTCTTGATCGGGGACGCCTGGGGGGAGCATCCTTCGTCGACTTGGAGCGGCTTGGTGGTCGGACTCACCCGGCTCCTTCGCACCTGGCCAGGGCTTGGCGACGCGGGAGGCAAGCACGAAGTCCTTGCGCAGCGGATGCCCCTCGAAGCCCTCAGGCAGCAAAAGCGTGTCGAGCTCGTCGGCGCCCTCGAAGTCGATGCCGAACATCTCGTGCGTCTCTCGCTCGTGCCAGCGGGCGCCTGCATAGACCGACGCGATGGAGGCGACGACCGGGGTCTCACGAGGAACGCTCGTGGAGATGATGACGTGGTCGACACTGCCGACCGCTCGCCGCGCGACGTGGCAGACGACGGTGAACCCGTCAGAAAGCTGGTCGACGGCGGACAACCAGTCGAAGAAGGCGCAACCGACATCGTCGCGGAGGGTCCGGGCTGCAGCCAGCCAGTGCTCGGCCGCGATCGAGACCGTCAGCTGCTCGAACCCATGGTCCGCCTTCGGCTCGGACCCGAGCACGGGCGTCAGTGCTCCCACCACCTCGTCGGACCACGTCACGATTCGGCTCCCGGGGAGACCACCGGCGGACGGGACAACGCAGCGGCTGACCTTGCAGAGTCGATCGCCGCGTACCGGTCAGCCAACGACTCACCGGCGATCTTGTCCTGCAGCTTCATGATTCCCTGCAAGAGCGCCTCGGGCCGAGGTGGACATCCTGAGACGTACACATCGACCGGGATGATCTGGTCGACGCCTTTCGTGACGCAGTAGGAGTCCCAGTAGGGTCCGCCGCTGTTGGAGCACGAGCCGAAGGAGATGACGTACTTCGGCTCCGGCATCTGCTCGTACAACCGCTTGATTGCCGGCGCCATCTTGTCCGTGACGGTGCCGGAGACCACCATCAGGTCGGCCTGCCGGGGTCCGGGTGCGAACGGGATGACTCCGAGCCTGATGAAATCGTGGCGTGCCATCGAAGTTGCGATGAACTCGATGGCACAGCAGGCGAGTCCGAAGTTGAACACCCACAAGGAGTAGCGGCGACCCCAGTTGAGCACATACCGGACCGGATTGGGCGCCAGCGTCGACCGCGGGCCGACCGTCGGGTCGGGGAGATCGACGGACTGGTTCGGTGGCTCCTCGGGTTCATCGAACTGGCGGTAGATCAAGTCCATGTGAGCACGCCCTTGCGCCACGCGTACAGCAGTCCCACGGCAATGAACCCGACGAAGATGGCCATCTCCACGACCGTGACCCACCCGAGAGCGGCGAACACGGTCGCCCAAGGGAAGAGGAACACCGCATCGACGGCGAATACGACGTACAGATAGGCGAAGACGTAGTAGCGGATGTGGCTCTGCGCCCAGCCCTCCCCGACCGGGTCGACCCCGCACTCGTACGTCAGCATCTTCTCCGGCGACGGGCGGTCGGGCCTCAGCAGTCGGTTGCCGGCGAGCATCGCCACCACCATGAGGGCACCGACAGCGGACAAGATCAGGACCGGCAGGTACGAGTGGTAGTACGACATCACGCACTCACCTCGCCGTCTGGTGATCAACCTTGTGGGTGAGTGTATGCAAGCCGCAATCGAGCTCGACCGGGGTACCGCGCTTCATGGAGGGTTGGAGCACCAGCGAGTGGCCCCAAAGCTCGCGGGTGGGGCACACGTGTCGGATCGCGCGAAATAAGTGTCGGATCGGCGCGATTAACTGTCGGATGGAGGAAGGATCGCGTGCCGCCCCCATCTGGGTAGGCGTACGCACGTAGGATTGGTCGGTGATCCGCCAACCCAGGCGCCACTGAAAGAGGACTGACAAAGAGCGAGGCGCAACGCGCACCACACGCGCAAACGAGCGCCCGCCGAAAAGAGGCATAGGTCGTGACCAAGCAGGTCAAGCAACTCGACCGGGTCATCATCAGATTCGCCGGCGACTCCGGCGACGGAATGCAACTCACAGGCGACCGCTTCACCCAGGAGTCCGCGGCCTTCGGCAACGACCTGTCGACGCTTCCGAACTTTCCCGCGGAGATCCGGGCCCCGGCCGGCACCATGCCCGGAGTCTCGTCGTTCCAGCTGCACTTCGCAGACCACGACATCCTCACGCCGGGCGACGCTCCGGACGTCCTGGTCGCGATGAACCCCGCCGCACTCCGCGCGAACCTCGAAGACCTTCCGAACGGCGCGACGGTCATCGTCGACTCACATGACTTCACCACTCGCAACCTCAAGCGAGCGGGCTACGCCACCAATCCGCTGGAAGACGACTCGCTGGAAAACTTCAACGTCCACGCCATCGACCTCACGACGCTCACGGTCGAGGGCGTGAAGGAGTTCGGCCTGACCCGCAAGGACGCCTCGCGCGCGAAGAACATGTTCGCCCTGGGGTTGCTCTCCTGGCTCTACGGCCGCCCGACCCAGCCGACCATCGACTTCCTGGAGTCCAAGTTCGCCAAGTCGCCGCAGATCCGCGACGCAAACATCACGGCGTTCAAGTCCGGCTGGAACTTCGGCGAGACCACCGAGGGCTTCGCGATCTCGTACGAGGTCAAGCCGGCGCCGATGCCGGCCGGCACCTACCGCAACATCTCAGGCAACCTCGCCCTCGCATACGGCCTGATCGCCGCTTCTGTGCAGTCCAACCTGCCGTTGTTCCTCGGGTCCTACCCGATCACACCGGCCTCGGACATCTTGCACGAGCTGTCGAAGCACAAGCGGTTCGGTGTCATGACCTTCCAGGCAGAGGACGAGATCGCCGGCATCGGGGCCGCGCTCGGCGCGTCCTTCGGCGGAGCGCTCGGCGTAACCACCACATCAGGTCCCGGGGTTGCGCTCAAGAGCGAGACCATCGGGCTGGCCGTCATGCTCGAGCTCCCGCTCATCGTCTGCGACATCCAGCGCGGGGGCCCCTCCACCGGGCTGCCCACGAAGACCGAGCAGGCAGATCTCCTGCAGGCGATGTTCGGTCGCAACAGCGAAGCGCCGACTCCGATCGTGGCACCCCGCTCCCCCGGTGACTGCTTCGACGCGGCCCTTGAGGCGGCGCGCATCGCGGTGACCTACCGGACGCCGGTGCTCCTGCTCTCCGACGGCTACCTCGCCAACGGCTCCGAGCCGTGGCAGGTGCCAGACGTGACCGCGCTGCCGGGCATCGACGCCGACTTCCAGACCGAGCCCAACCACGTCAACAACCAGGGGGAGGCCGAGTTCTGGCCGTACAAACGCGACCCCCTGACGCTGGCTCGGCCGTGGGCGTTGCCGGGGACGGCCGGCCTCGAACACCGCATCGGCGGCATCGAGAAGGCCGACGGCACCGGCAACATCTCATACGACCCGACCAACCACGACCTGATGGTGCGCACCCGGCAGGCGAAGGTGGACGCCATCGCCCACTCGATCCCAGCCACCGATCTCGACGATCCCGACGGACGCGCTCGCGTGCTGGTGCTCGGCTGGGGCTCGACCTACGGCCCGATCGGAGCGGCCGTCCGCCGGCTGCGGAGCGCCGGTCGACCCGTGGCCCAAGCCCACCTGCGCCATCTCAACCCGTTCCCGTCCGATCTCGGCGACGTGCTCCGCCGGTACGACCGGGTGCTGGTGCCCGAGATGAACCTCGGTCAGCTGTCGATGCTGTTGCGGGCCAAGTTCCTGATCGACGTCGTCGGCTACAACAAGGTGCGGGGGCTGCCGTTCACGGCCGCCGAGCTGGTCGACGCCATCACCACGACGCTGGAGGACCTCGAAAGATGACCGCCGTCGAACTCCCCTTCCCCGGGCAGAGTGGCGTGCCTACGGCTGACCAGCCGCAGACCCGCAAGGACTTCGCCTCCGACCAGGAGGTGCGCTGGTGTCCCGGATGCGGTGACTACGCTGTGCTCGCCGCGGTGCAGAGCTTCCTGCCCGAGCTGGGTTTGAAGCGCGAGAACATCGTCTTCGTCTCCGGCATCGGGTGCGCCGCGCGGTTCCCTTACTACCTCGACACCTTCGGCCTGCACTCCATCCACGGGCGCGCCCCGGCGATCGCCACCGGACTCACCGTGAGCCGACCCGATCTCTCGGTGTGGGTCGTGACCGGTGACGGCGACGCGCTGTCGATCGGCGGCAACCACCTGATCCACGTGCTCCGCCGCAACCTCAACATGAAGATCCTGCTGTTCAACAACCGCATCTACGGCCTGACCAAGGGGCAGTACTCCCCCACCTCCGAGACCGGCAAGATCACCAAGTCCACTCCGATGGGTTCGGTAGACACCCCGTTCAACCCGGTGTCGCTGGCACTCGGAGCCGAGGCGACGTTCGTCGCCCGCACCCTCGACAGCGACCGCAAGCACCTGACCTCTGTGCTGCGCGCAGCCGCCGCCCACCGCGGCACCGCGCTGGTCGAGATCTACCAGAACTGCCCGATCTTCAACGACGGCGCGTTCGATGCGTTCAAGGACCCGGAGACGCGGGACTTCGCCACCATCCCGCTGGTGCACGGCGAACCGATCCGCTTCGGGCCCGAGGGCGGCAGTCATGGGGTACGCCGCAATCCGGACACCCAGCTGCTCGAGATCGTTCCGGTCGCGACCGTCGGAGAGGACGCGTTGCTGGTCCACGATGCCCACTGCGATGATCCCTCGACCGCGTTCGCGCTGTCCCGGCTCACGGGCACCGGCTACCTCGACCGGGCGCCGGTCGGCATCTTCCGGCAGGTCGAGCGGCCCACCTACGACGACGACGCCCGGGCTCAGGTCGCCTTCGCCTCATCCAATGATGCCCAGGACCTCGGCGGCCTGCTGCGTGGGGCCGACACCTGGACGGTCAATTAGCACGACGCTCAGCGCTCGAAGTTAGGGACGGCCCGACATCGATGGTCTTCGGACGCTCCCCCTCGTGGTCCTTCCTGTCCCGAAGCGACTCCACGCCACCCGGCGTTTATCAGATCGCAGGGAACGGATCGTTGGTGCTGCCCTTGGGCCGTCGGCGACGTATCGCAATGGGCGAACCCTTGCCGACCTCGGCATTCATCCTCCGATGGTGACCCGGGAGCCGCGGTGCCGCGAGCAACCAGGACAACTGAGTCGACATCGTTACCGCACGCCACTGGCCCCGAGGGGTGACAAAGCCGTTGGTCGTTGACCTCCTGAGTAGGTTCTTGACGAGAAGGCGCTCGACCGGACCTGGCATTCCAGGTTTCGCCAGTTCCTCGTACGCCTCGAGGTGTCCATGAACGACGATCAGCGATTTCTCCTGGTAGCGCTGGAGCAAGCCCGTCAAGGCCGAGCTGAGGGCGGCGTGCCCGTTGGCGCTGCCCTGGTCGTCGACGGCGAGGTGATCGGGGTCGGTCACAACAAGCGCGTGCAGATGAACAGCGTGATCCGCCACGGCGAGACCGACTGCCTGGAGAACATCGGCCGCCTGCGCGCGTCTGTCTACCAGCGCGCGACGCTCTACACGACCCTGTCTCCCTGCCACATGTGCACCGGAACAGTGCTGCTGTACGGCATCGGCCGTGTCGTGATCGGGGAGAGTACGAACTTCCAGGGACCCCAGCACCTGCTCGTCGAAGCAGAGGTGGAGGTGGTGCAGCTCGACGATGCCGAATGCATCTCGATGATGAGCGAGTTCATCCGCGAGTGTCCAGAATTGTGGAACGAAGACATCGGGGTCGTCGACGGGTCCGCCGAAGGACCATCGTGATGTTCCGCGAGACGCCAACAAATCGGCAATTTGGTCGGCGAGTCGCGGCTCTATTGGCTTCTCGGCTGGCGTCTTGGACTGCGGCCTACTCGGTTCGGCCAGCCGGACGCGGCGCCGGGCGGCGACGTTGAGCGCCGAGGGATGGTGAGGCAGTGACACCGGAGGGTCTCGTCCACCTGCGCCGAGCCCGCGACCTCATAGATCGTGCGTACGCCCAGCCGCTCGACGTCCCGGCGCTCGCGCGCACCGCGCTCATGTCGCCGGCCCACTTCTCCCGCCAGTTCCGTGCCGCCTACGGTGAGACTCCCTACGGCCATCTGCTGACGCGCCGCATCGAGCGGGCCAAGGCGTTGCTGCGCCGCGGTGACCTCACGGTGACAGACGTCTGCCTGCAGGTCGGATGCACCTCGCTGGGCTCACCGTCGGCCCGGCGTCCCAGCCCGACATCGAGATCGTGCTGGAGACCCCGGACATGCGTGCGCCGGCGGACCAGGAACCGCTCAAGGCGCTGCTGGCCAAGGGTGCCTTGAGCACCGTCATCTTCGTGACCGATGACTGCGACGCCACGTTCGAACACCTCCGCGCCGCAGGTGCCGAGGTCCTTCAGGAACCGATCGACCAGCCCTAGGCGTACGCGACTGCGCCTTCCGCGACCCCTCGGGGAACCAGCTCCGCTTCTCCGAGCGCCGCGCCGGCTGACCTTGGTCGCCGCATGTCACAGGTCCCATGCGACCTGATCCTCGAGTTCGTACACGCAGGCCGAATAACTGTCGGATCGCGCCGAATAACTGTCGGATCGCGCGGAATAAGTGTCGGATCGCGTGAGGTGGCCGTTAGGGCTTGAAGGTGCGGAAGGTGGCTGAGTAGGAGACCGCGAATCGGGTTGAGGCGGCGGTCTTGACCCGGAAGTACCAGGAGCCGGACCGCGGGGCTCCGATATCGAAGCTGAAGTGCGACCTCGAGGTGGTCCGCTGATGGCGGATCGTGTGCCAGGAACAGCCGGTGCAGTCGCGCTTCTGCAACTTGACATTCTTGTGGGCGTACTTGGGAATGACGTGGCCGACGAGCTGCAGATCCGTGGGACTGACCTGCACGATCTTGGCTGGCAGCTTCCGGTGCACGAACAGCGGCACCGTCTTGCGGGACGGCTGCAGATGGCTGTTGCCTCGGAAGGCGATGCGATAGTCGGCGTTGCCGCGGGCGGTTGCGCCGAAGGAGTAGGTGGGCTTGGCCGTGTTGCTCGTGGTGTCGGAGTCGATCCGCTTCCAGTTGCTGGACCCGTTGGGCCTGCGCAGGAGCCTGACCTTGACACCCGCCGCCGCGAAGACGCTCCCATGTGAGCGATACCGCACCTGACCACTCAGCTTCAGGTGGGCGCCGTACAGCTTGTTGTGGTGATAGGGGTGGACTACCACCCACGTGTTTCGAGCCAGCGCCCTGTCCGCCTGGACGCTCTGCTTGTGGTGAGCGGTCGAGGTCGGCTGGCC
>JBDUDR010000048.1:0-18342 GCA_040002845.1 Nocardioidaceae bacterium | reverse complement strand
CTGATGGCTGAGATCGTGTCGGACCGGCGATGGTCGACGCCGACGACAGAGGACGCGACGAGGCACTGCGGCTTGTCGGCGGCATGAATGCAACTGCACGCCGCGCAGCCGACGCCTTGCTTGCGTCGCCCGAGCCCGGCCGGCCGCTTCTCGTCGTAGCGACCGGCTCCTATATAGGCGAGGGCTTCGACTGTCCGCAGCTCAACACGCTGTTCCTCGCGGCACCTATAGCGGCTGAGCCGTCTGTGACGAGGCGACGCCCGCGGAGCGATCCGCGATCGTTGACGGAAACATGGTTGTGGACAACCGTCGACGGCAAGGTCTGGTCGAGCATGCTTGGTCACCATGGATCAGAGGAGGCACGATGGTGTCCATGACGACGCTGCCATTCAGTCGGCCGCTGACCCGAGCGGATCTCGAGATGATGCCCGATGACGGGCACCGGTACGAGCTCATTGACGGCGCACTCATCGTGACACCGGCTCCCGCGACGCAACATCAGAGCGTTGTGCTGGAGCTGGCCGTCCTGCTTCGTGAACACTGCCCGGACAACCTCAAGGTGCTGATCGCGCCTTTCGACGTGGCCTTGTCCGAGGACACCGTGATCCAACCTGACGTCCTCGTTGCACGCCGCGGCGACCTCACTGAGCGTGATCTGCCTGCGCGACCCGAGCTCGCCGTCGAGGTCCTCTCACCCAGCACACGCCGCATCGACATGCTCCTGAAACACTCACGGCTCCAGGCCGCCGGATGCCCGGCGTACTGGGTTATCGATCCAGACGTTCCATCCCTCATCGCGTGGGAACTGCGCGACGGCACCTATGCGCAGGTTGCGATGACCACCGGCGACGAGACCTACAGCGCACAAAAGCCTTACCCAGTGGCGTTCTCTGCTGCCGACCTCATCGACTGACACCATGGACCGCCAAGCGGTCAGGGCGCCGGCAGGGTGGTATCTGCGCAGCAACCTCGGCACTCTTGTCTGAGAGACCGAAGGAGCGCTCCATGAGCCACGGCACCGCAGATCTGGGCCAGCTGACCCCGCGATCTCCTTCTATGACCAGGGCAAGTTCGGGCGGCTGTTCCCCACGTTGCCGCCGTTCGCGGCCGACACTGCGATCATCCGGAACGCTCTGACCGAGCTGGGCGCCCCCGGCGGACCTATGGACGCCAACGATGACCTGTCCGACCCGATCACGCTGATCACAGATCCCGCGAAGAGCGTGAACAATCCCAACAACCCCACCATGACCGCGGGGTTCACGTTCTTGGGGCAGTTCATCGACCACGACATGACGTTCGACCCGACGTCGAGCCTGGCCCGACGTCAAGACCCCGAGTCGATCCGCAACTTCCGGATCCCCGCTCTCGACCTGGACAGTGTGTACGGCGGCGGTCCTGCGGTCTCGCCGCACCTGTACGACCGCGAAGTCGACGGGGGTCGTACGACCTTCCTCACCGAGGAGATTCCAGGCTCTGTGGTGGTGTCGATCGACGGAACAACCCGCCACGATGTGCCGCGCAACAGTCAGCAGACGGCTCTGTTGGGCGACCCGCGAAACGACGAGAACCTGATCGTGGACCAGCTCCACCTCGCCATCCTGCGCTTCCACAACATCGTCGTGGACGACGTGAAAGATGATCTCGGCGCCGGCTACACGACAGACGAGATCTTCGCCGAGGCGAATCGCATCGTGCGCTGGCACTATCAGTGGATCGTCCTCCATGAGTTTCTGCCGAAGACCGTCGGGCAGGCGACCATCGACGACGTCCTGGAGCACGGACTGAAGCACTACAAGTGGCGACACGATCCGTTCATCCCTGTCGAGTTCTCGGTCGCCGCGTACCGCTTCGGCCACTCGCAGGCACGTCCGAGCTATCGCGCGAACTTCGGCACCAGCGCCACCGACCCGGCGCTGCAGTTCTTCGCCCTGCTCTTCGATCCGACCGCAAGCGTTCCAACCGACCCGGCTGACCTCCGGGGCGGGTTGCGCGCGCCGCGCAGGTTCATCGACTGGCAGACCTTCTTCGACTTCGGAGCCGGAAGATCGCGGCCGAACAAAAAGATCGACACCACCTTGTCGACGGTGCTGTTCAACCTGATGGGGCAGCCACCGGCGACTCCCACCTCGCTGGCGACCCGCAACCTGCTGCGCGCCCTCACCATGCAGGTGCCATCTGGGCAGCGGGTGGCGCGGGCAATGAGCCTCCCGGTGCTCGCGCCGGGCGATCTCGCAGACCTGCAGGACCTTCACCTCCACAAGCGCACACCGCTGTGGTTCTACATCTTGCGCGAGGCCGCGGTCACGGCAAGCGGCGAACACCTCGGCCCGGTCGGTGGACGCATCGTGGCCGAGGTCCTGGTGGGACTGATCCAAGGCGACTCGCAGTCGTACCTCAGCCAGGACCCCGACTGGACGCCCACGTACGGCACGGGGGACGAGTTCGCCATGACGGACCTGCTGCGAACCGCAGGAGTTGTGGCGGCGATTCCCTGAGGACAGGGACATACGCAGGTCAGATGGCGGATAGGCTCCCATCTTGTGACCGGCCTTCCCCCACAGATCCGCGCCTGCCTCTTCGACCTCGACGGTGTCCTGACCAGCACCGCCGCTCTGCACGAGGAGGCCTGGAAGCGTACGTTCGACGACTTCCTCCGGCGTCGTCAGGGCGACGACTTCGAGCCCTTCACACCGCGCGATTACAACGAGTACGTCGATGGGAGACCGCGCGCAGACGGCGTGCGTACGTTCCTCGTCTCGCGGGCGATCCATCTTCCCGAGGGAGCACCGGACGACGCACCCGGCGCCGAGACGGTCAACGGTGTAGGCAACCGGAAGAACGAGTTGTTGCAACGCATCATCGACGAGCGGGGGGTGGACGCCTACCCGGGCTCCGTCCGGTACCTGGAGGCGGTTCATGATGCCGGGCTGCGCATCGGGGTCGTCACCTCCTCGGCCAACGGCGAGGCGGTGCTGAAGGCGGCCAACCTGGAGCGTTTCGTCGAGGCACGCGTCGATGGCGTGGTGATCAGCGAACGGCATCTGCGTGGCAAGCCCGCGCCCGACTCGTTCATCGCCGGCGCGCAGGCATTCGGGGTCGAGCCAGTGTCCGCTGCGGTCTTCGAGGACGCGCTGGCCGGAGTGCAGGCCGGTCGGGCCGGCGAATTCGGGTACGTCGTGGGTGTGGATCGCTCACACCAAGCGGACGCTTTGCGCCAGCACGGGGCTGATGTGGTTGTCGAGGACCTGGCCGAGCTGCTCGATCGTGGCGCTCAGGCCCATCAGCCAGGACAAGGCTCCGACTCGTGACCGCCGGCGAACCAGGAAGGGACCCCGAGGTCTCTCCGGCCATCGCGCCGGGCCGCGGCTATCGGATCGAGCCATGGCAGCTTCGCTGGGTTGGTCTCGCAGTCGACCAGCTGCAGCGGACCGAGTCGACATTCGCCCTGTCCAACGGCCATCTCGGCATGCGAGGCACCCTGGAGGACGGCGAGCCGCGAGGGCTTCCCGGCACGTACCTCAACGGCTTCTACGAGTCGCACGCGCTGCCGTACGCCGAGGCTGGGTACGGATACCCGGAGGCGGGCCAAACGGTCGTCAACGTCACCGACGGGAAGATTATCCGGCTGCTCGTCGAAGACGAGCCGTTGGACATGCGGTACGGCAACGCGCCCGAGCATGAGCGGGTGCTCGACTTCCGGTCGGGCACCCTGCGACGCCGGACGGACTGGGTTTCTCCCACCGGCCGTCGGATCCGGCTGACGACCGAACGGCTGGTCTCCTTCACACAACGCGCGGTCGCGGCCATCAGGTACGTCGTCGAGCCACTCGACGGCGAGCTGCAGCTCGTCGCTCAGTCCGATCTGCTGGCCAACGAACCTGTGGAGCCACCCGGCAAGGATCCCCGGGTAGCGGCTCTGCTCAGCCAACCGCTGGTGGCGGACTTCGCCACTGGTGACGGTCTGCGTGCGCTGCTGGTCCACCACACCAAGGAGTCCGGGCTGCACATGGCGGCTGCCATGGATCACCAGCTCGAGACTCATGACGGCTTGGACACCTCGCTTGCCGTCGAGGCGGACCTTGCCCGGGTGACGATGGCGGTCAAGGTGCCTCACGATGGGCGGTTGAGCATCACCAAGTTCATCGCTTATGGCTGGTCGTCAACCCGCTCCGTTCCCGCTCTGCGAGCACAGGTGGACGCCGCTCTCACCGGCGCGCTGCAGACCGGCTGGGACGGCCTGCTGGCCGACCAGCGGGCGTACCTCGACGCCTTCTGGGAGACCGCCGACGTCGAGATCGAGGGCGACGCTGAACTTCAGCAGGCGGTGCGCTTCGCGCTCTTCCACGTGCTCCAGGCGGGGGCTCGCGGTGAGACCAGAGCCATCCCGGCTAAAGGCCTCACGGGTCCCGGGTACGACGGACACTCCTTTTGGGACACGGAGTCGTTCGTACTACCCGTGCTCACCTACACCCAGCCCGAAGCCGCTCGAGACGCCTTGCGCTGGCGGCATGCCACGATCGGTCCAGCCAAGGAGCGCGCTCGCCAGCTCGGCCAGCGAGGTGCTGCCTTCCCGTGGCGGTCCATCAACGGGGCCGAGTGCTCGGCGTACTGGCCGGCCGGCACCGCGGCCTTCCACGTCTCCGCAGATGTCGCAGACGCCGTGGCGCGCTACGTGGCTGCCTCGAACGACGAGGAGTTCGAGCTTTCCTGCGGGTGCGAGATCCTGGTGGAGACAGCCCGGCTGTGGTGTTCACTCGGACACCACGACAAGCACGGCGGCTTCCGCATCGATGGTGTGACAGGGCCGGATGAATACTCCGCCATCGCCGATAACAACATCTACACCAACTTGATGGCACAGAAGAACCTCCGCGAAGCCGCCGCCGTTTGTGAACGTCATCCCGAGACCGCGGAGCGACTGGGAGTGGACGACTCCGAACGAGGCGCCTGGGGCAAAGCGGCCGAGGCAATGCTGGTGCCCTATGACGACCTGCTGGACGTGCACCAGCAGTCGAGTCGGTTCACGACGCACGACCGATGGAACTTCGACCGTACGCCGACGGATCACTACCCGCTCTTCCTCCACTACCCGTACTTCGACTTGTACCGAAAACAGGTGGTCAAGCAGGCCGACCTGGTGCTGGCCATGCACCTGTGCGGCGACGCGTTCACCGCTGCGGAGAAGGCGCGAAACTTCGCCTACTACGAGGCCCTCACCGTGCGGGACTCATCCCTGTCGGCGTGCTCCCAGGCGGTGATCGCGGCCGAGGTGGGGCACCTGGATCTTGCCTTCGACTATTTCGCTGAAGCCGCCTTGACCGATCTGCACGACTTGCACAACAACGTACGCAACGGTCTGCACATCGCTTCCCTAGCCGGGGCCTGGACGGTGGCGGTGGCCGGCTTCGGTGGAATGCGCGATCATGGGGGGCGGCTGAGCTTCGCTCCACGGCTTCCGGCGGCTCTGTCGCGGATGAGCTTCCGGCTGACGTTCCGCGGCAGCCGGGTCTGCGTCGACGTGCACCCTGATGGGGCGACCTACCGGCTGATGGCTGGCGAGCCGTTCGAGGTTAGCCACCATGGCGAGGCCGTGACGTTGGGCAAGAAACCGGTGACCTTGCCGGTGCCACCGGTGGATGCTGGCGACCGGCCGAGCCAACCGAAGGGTCGCGCGCCCGGGCGTCGCTCCCCGAACAACGCCAGCAAACCGGGCTCGTGACGCGATTCGACCCCGCTGTCCTGAAGGCGGACGGGCTGGTCCTCAGGAGAGCCGGCGACGCCGACGCCGAGGCTGCGCTCCGGATGCTGTCGGATCCAGACGTCGTTCAGTGGATGCCTGCCGATGTGCAGGACCTGGAGACCGCGCGCGGGTGGTGTCGGAGAAGCGCCGACTGGGATGGCCACGCAACCTTCGTCGTCGTGGATGACGCCGAAGTCCTGCTGGGCAACATCACGCTGGTCAACATCGACGTCGAGCAGGCCACCGGCGAGATCGGATACCGGGTCGGGCCGTGGGCTCGCAACCGTGGCGTCGCGACCTCGGCCGTGGAGCTGGCGACGGACTGGGCGTTCGAGGCAATGGCACTGCGTCGGATCACGCTCTTCCACTCCGTCGCCAACCCGGCGTCCTGTCGCGTCGCGACCAAATGCGGGTACCAGATGGAGGGCACCCTCCGGTCAGCGATGGTGGCGGGGGATGGCCGACGGTACGACCTCCATGTGCACGGACGGCTCCCCAGCGACCGACGCTAACCCGGGTCGCCGGCCCCCCACCTGCGCTGATCCGACACTTATTCCGCGCGATCCGACACTTGTTCCGGCGATGACCATGCGGCCGGAGGCTGCATCGGCACACAGGAGCGTCGCTAGCGCTGAGGAACCGTGATCCCCTGGAGATGACGCTGAATACGTGGCGGGTCGTGGGTAAGAGGGCGGGTGATATACCTCCTGTGATGACCGATCGACCAGAACGCTGGACCCATGAGGGCTGGGCCTAGGGAGGGAGCACCGGTGGCTAACCTGCGGAGCCTCACGAGCAAGGAGGCGCGGGTCCGCGCTTCGGTCCTCGACGTCGTCCGTTACGACATCGACGTCGACATGACCGATCTCGCGGACGGCGCTGCCCTGCGCGCCGCGTCGACGATCCGCTTCTCATGCCGCGAGCCGGGAGCGTCGACGTTCGTCGACTGCGCCGCGGAGGTCGCAACAGCAACGCTCAACGGCCAACCCATCGGATCCGAGGCAGTCGGAGATGCGCGGATCGAACTCACGGATCTGGCCTCCGACAACGTGCTCGTCGTCGAGTCGGTGCAGCGCTCAACCGACCAGGGCACGAGCGTGCATCGCTCGGTCGACCCGGCCGACGGCAAGGTTTACGTCTGGACCTCGTTCGAGCCTGACGAGGCCCGGCGAGCATGGGCCTGCTTCGACCAACCCGACCTGAAGGCTCCCCACGCCTTCACCGTGACGGCCCCGTCGAGCTGGATCGTGGTCAGCAACAGCGACGACCCGGTCGTCGAAGACATCGAAGGCGGCCGCCGCTGGACATACGCCGACACTCCCCCGCTGTCCACGTATGTCCCCGTCGTCAATGCGGGTCCGTACTGTGAGCTGCGCTCCCACCGCGGTGGGTACGACCTCGGGCTGTACGCGCGGCAGTCGCTGTCGTCGTTTCTCGACCGGGACGCCGAGGAGCTGTTCGACGTGACCGCGAGCGGTCTCGCGTTCTTCGGCGAGCAGTTCGACATGCCGTTCCCCCAACGCACCTATGACCAGGTCTTCGCGCCGGACATGGGCGGTGCCATGGAGAACTACGGCTGCGTCACCTGGTCCGACGCGTTCATCTACCGCAGCACCCCCTCTCCACAAGAGCGCGAAGAACGTGCCGTCGTACTGCTGCACGAGATGGCTCACATGTGGTTCGGCGACATCGTGACGATGCGCTGGTGGGACGACCTCTGGCTCAACGAGGCATTTGCCGAGTGGGCTTGCTATTGGTCAGGCGCGGCGGCGACTGAGTTCACCGACGCGTGGGCCGGCTTCCTGGTGAATCGCAAGCTCGCCGCCTACCCCGTCGATCGTGGTCCGACGTCGCACCCTATCCGCCAGTCCGCTGGTGACGTGGCAGAGGCGACCGCTGGCTTCGACGCGATCACCTATATGAAGGGGGCCAGCGTACTCAAGCAGCTCGTCGCGTACGTGGGCGAGGACGCGTTCCTCTCGGGACTGCGCTCCTACTTCAAGAAGCACGCCTGGGCAAACGCGACTCTCGATGACCTGATGGGTGAGCTCGGCCGCGCGAGTGGTCGTGACCTGGCTGCCTGGACCGAGGGCTGGCTCGACACCGCTGGGACCGACACCCTGCGGCTCGAGCCGGGCGACGACGCCGGTTTCCTGCTGCGGGCATCCGGCCCGAACGGTGGGCCACCGCGACCGCACCGTCTCGACCTTGGGGTTTACGTGACCGAAGGGAACGGGCTCGTTCGTCGAGAGGTGGTTCCCCTGGAGGTCGAGGGCGCCAGCACAGCCGTCCCGGAGATCGCGAAGCCGGTCACCCTGCTGCTGGTCAACGACAACGACCAGACGTTCGCCTCGGTACGTCCAGACGACGCCTCCCTTGCCCAGCTGCTCGACTCGGCAGGCGACCTGCCGACGGCGACATCCCGAGGCGTCGCGGTCATCACCGTGTGGGACATGCTGATGGACGGGGCTCTGGGGGCGACCGACTTCGTCAGGTGCGCCAACGGGGTGCTCGCTAACGAGACCGCCGACTCACTGGTCGAGCCGTTCTTGCGACTTGCGGTGTCAGCTGCTGAACGCTGGGCTCCCGACAGCGCTCGAGACGACCTGCTCAGCTCGATCGCAGACACCAGCTTGGCAATCGCCGAGCACGGCGGAACCCGGCGACTCGTGGCGTTGCGCGCACTCGCGCAAACAGCAGTCAGTGAGACGCAACTCGCGGCCGTTCGAGAGCTGACCGCCGACGACATAGATCTGAGCTGGCGGGCACTCACGCGCTTCGCCGCGCTCGGTCAGTTCGACCAGGCGCAGGTGGACGCACTCCGCGAAAAGGACCCAGATCCAGACACCTGGGTTCGTGCGTTGGCCGTCGAGGCTGCGCAGCCGCTTGCCTCCGCGAAGGAGGCGACGTGGCGAGCAGTGGTGGAACAGCACAAGGTCCCCATCGGGAGCCTCGCTGAGATCGCGATGGCGTTCTGGCAGCCGTCCCAGTCTGACGTCCTCGCGCCCTTCGCGAAGCGCTATGAGGCCGCCCTGCCAGCGCTTGGGAGTGCGGGAATGATCCCGGCAATGACCACGGCGTACGCCATGTTCCCGGTGGTCGGTGTGGGTCAGGACTTCGTTGACCGAGCGGTCTCGCTCACGGGGCATCCGGATGTCAGCCCGGTGGTTGGGCAGCGCGTGCTCGAGCGGGCGGACCAGCTCAAGCGGATGCTCGCCGCCCGCGGGTGAGAGCGGCACGTCGGTCAGCGGTTCGCTTTCCCCCGATGCGGAACCGGGCGGCGGGGTGGTTCGGTGCGCGTGTCGCCGGACTGCGTGGCCAACGCACGCTCGTAGTCGGTCAGGACAACGAACACCTCACGAGCTTCGAACAGACGATTGCGGGCGCGGTTTCCCAACGGCCTGATCACCCTCGACTCGACGCACTGAGCTATCGCATTGAACGCTGCGGCCCGGCTGGCCCCCGTCAGGCGGATCACGTCGCCGACGCCGATAACAGGGTTGGCGATCAGATGAGGCAGCAAGCGATCGGCCGCGCTGTTGCGGCGAGGATGCAACGCTGCTCGCCAACGCTTCTCCAAGTCCGCCATCCGATCGCAAAGCGCTTCTGCCTCATCAGTTGCCCTGCGAGTCGCATCGAGAAACACACCCAGCCATTCGCGCACGCCCTCCCGCGCAGGCGCCGAGTCGGGGGGGCCGTCGTACCGAAACCGGGTGAGGCCGTTTATGTACGCGTCAGCTCGGGTGGCGAGCACCAAGCTGATCGGGGGGATGAACCCAGTGGCAAGTCCGCGACGCCGCAAGACGACATGGATGAGCGCGCGACCGGTGCGGCCGTTGCCATCTGCGAACGGATGAATCGTCTCGAACTGAGCATGGACGAGTGAAGCCTGCACCGTACCCGGCAGGTCGTCGCGGTTCACGAAGGAGCACAGCTCGTCCAAGAGGGCCCGAACGCGAGTTGGCGGGGGCGGAACGAATGCCGCTTGGCACGGGTTGAAGTCGTTGCCGCCGATCCAGTTCTGCTCCGTCCGGACATGGCCAGCGCTTCCCGACTGACCCGAGTGACACATGAGCTCGGCATGGATCTGTGCGATGTGCGTCCGGGTCACGCTGGGCAATGTCGCGACGCGATCGACGGCGAGCTGCATGGCGGTCACGTTGCCGAGCACCGCCTCCGCCGTGTCGTCGCGGTCTGAAATACCGGCCGCCGCCATGGCCTCGTGTCGCGCCAGCCGGCGCGTGTTGACTTGCAAACCCTCGATCTTGGAAGACGCGACAGCCTCGGCACGGAGCAAGAATCTGGCCAGGCGCTCGAGGTCGTGTCGTGCCCGGGTCTGGCCGTCGAACCTGGCCAGCGCGCTCTCGACGTCTACGACATCCGCCGCAAGATCTGACGACAGCTCCCGAGGCAGACTAGACAGCGGGTCGGGAACGTAGGCCTGGTACGCGCACGGTCGAGGATGCTTGCGTGGCCCGTACGCATCGGGTGACGGCCGCCAGACCGCCCGAATTCGCTCGCTCAACCTAGACTCCCTGTGACGGTTAGTCCAGGTTATCACTTAACCTGGACTAACTCTCCTGAGCGTCCGGATTAGTCAGTTGCAAATCGGCATTTCGGCGGACGAAAGACCCGCGAGCTCGGATCCCGGCCTTCACACCGCTGTCCGCTGATCACGTGCGACGCACGGCTGGCCCGAGTGAGTGACATCATGCCGAGAGCTGTTCGGCTGAACCCATCGCGGCACCGCCCGGCCGGTGCCAAGCTGGTCACCATGGACGCCTCGGCGGAGCTCATCCTTCGCCAACAGATCTTCGATGCACTCGCCGCGGCGGTGGCCGATCGAGCTTCGTTGACCAGGCATGAACTGAGCGCGTTCAACGTCGGCGATCAGACCCGCCGGTTGATCGATCAGTCGCGCGGCATCTGGAACCCTCGCGATCTCGTCGCAACGCTCTCAGTCGTGTCCTCACCCGACGGTCCGTACGACGACAGCCAGATCGACGGCGGCCTCTTCAGGTACGACTACCGCGCCGGCTCGACCGCCGGCGATAACACCAAACTCCGTGCAGCCTGCGAGTACCAACTCCCGATCATCTTGCTGTTGAAGGAGAGCACTGGCGTTTACGTCCCGATCTTCCCTGTCTACGTACTGCGCGACGATGCGGTGAACAGGCAGTTCCTGCTAGCCGTCCACGAAAGCCTCCGCTTCCTGGTTGAGCCCGGTCATGACTCGCTCGTCGAACGGCGGTACGCCGAGCGCCTCGCAAAGCAGCGACTGCACCAGGCACGGTTCCGTGGCATCGTCCTGCGGGCGTACGAGACCCGGTGCGCGGTCTGCTCCTTGCGGCACGGCCGGCTGCTCGACGCCGCACACATCATCGGCGACCGGGAGGACGGCGGCGACCCGATCGTGCCCAACGGGCTCAGCCTGTGCAAGATCCATCACGCGGCGTTCGACGGCAACTTCCTCGGTGTGTCGCCCGACTACAAAATCGGCATCAACCGCGACCTGCTAACCGAGATCGATGGGCCGATGCTGAAGCACGGACTCCAAGAGATGCACGGCCGGCTGCTGGTGTTGCCTGTCCGCAAGAGGGAGTGGCCCGACAAGGAGCGCCTCGCCACTCGGTGGCAGGCATTCGGTGAGGCCGGCTGAAAGACGCACGTAGCAGGCCGCATCCGTCAGGGAGCATGATCCCGTGATGCGCGCAATCACCAACGCCCGGTTCCTCGACGGACAAACAGGTGACGTCCTGATCGACGGGACCAAGGTCGTTGCCGTCGGACAGGACGCCGGGGCAGACGCGGATGATCGCGTGGACGCAGCCGGCGGTCTCGTCATTCCCGCCTTCATCGACACCCACCTCCACCTGGACAAGGTGCTCATCCGCGACCAGCTGGCGGAGCATGACGGGACGCTGCGCGGAGCGATCGAGGCCATCCACACCGCCAAACGTGCGTACTCCCGCGAGGACGTGCAACGCCGAGCCCGGGCGGTCATCGAGAGCTCCGTGCTGAGCGGCACGACGAGGATCCGCTCACATGTCGACGTGGACACCATCGGCGGGCTGGTGCCGTTGGACGGCGTCATCGCAGCCGCCCGAGACTGCGCGAACATCGCAGAGGTGAAGATCATCGCCTTCCCTCAAGAGGGGATCCTGCGAGACCCAGGAGCCGACGAGCTCATGCGCGCGGCCATCGAGGCAGGCGCCGACATCGTGGGAGGCATGCCGCACTGGGAGCGAACCGAGCAGGACCAACGCGAGCACATACGGTTCTGCTTCGACCTGGCTGAGCGCTTCGACGCCGACATCGACATGCACGTCGACGAGACCGACGACGGAAGCGTCCGCACTCTGGCGATGGTCGTGGAGGAAACCGAGCGCCGCCACTGGCAGGGCAGGGTCACTGCCGGTCATGTCTGCTCGTTGTCTGCAGCCGATGACGCGTACGCCGAGAGTGTCATTGCCGGCTGCGCCCGGGCCGACATCACGATCGTCTCCAACCCGGTGACCAACCTCGTCATCCAGGGGCGCGGCGACCGCGGCCTCGTCCGACGGGGTACGACCCGCATACGGGAGCTGATGGCGGCCGGCGTCAACGTAGCCTTCGGCCAAGACTGCGTGTCAGACGGGTTCTACCCGTTCGGTCGTGGGGATCTGCTCGAGGTGGCCCTGATCTCCGCGCACGCCGCCCACCTGACGACGACGCAGGAACAACGCACCGCGCTGGACGCCGTCACCACCGCCCCCGCCCGCGCCTGGCGGCTGGGTGAGACCTACGGGGTGATTCCAGACGCTCGGGCGGATCTTCAGCTGTACGAGGCTGGCAGCTGGAGTGAGGTCCTTCGTCTACAGGACCCCCCTCGCGCCGTCTGGCATCGCGGGCGCCTGGTGGCACGTACGGCCATCACACGCGCGCTGAGTCGGTGAGCCACCGGTGTTTCGCCAACGGAACCCGAGGCGCTCACGTGGCGTCTCATAGCCATGTCTTCCGCTCGCCTGCGCCGCTGCCTCGCGGTTTCTGGGCTGTCCCTTTCCCTGACCGCGTGCGGCGCCTCACAGCATCCAGAACCCGCTGCCGCCGCCCCGGCGCGCGTGGTCGGGACGGTTCTGGCCGGGCCAACCTGCCCGGTGGAGCACGCTGGCTCACCGTGTCCGGACACTCCAGTTTCCGGGGCGACCGTGCGACTGGTAGGCGACGGAAAGGTTCTCGCCCGCGCACTCACCGACGCTCACGGGACCTTCACGCTGGCGGCACCGCCTGGAAGCTATGTCGTAAAGGTCACAAATGTCGGCGGTTATCGCTCGAACTCGTCTGAGCCCGTGGAGTTGACCGCGACGGCGCCGGCGACGGTCACCCTGCATCTCGACACAGGCATCCGATGACAAGCAAATTCGGGCACATCCGGGTCGCGTACCCTCGTAGCTACCGGCTGGTCCCTGCCCGGCCGATGCTTGGCTTGCCACTTGGCACCACCAGAAACCCAACGTACAATTTCCTGTACGCAACCAACGAGGAGCGTGCCATGCGAACCATGACCTACACAGAGTCCCGTGCGAAGTATGCCGAGACTCTCAACGCCGTCGTCGACGACAGGGAAGAGGTCATCATCACCCGTGCTGGCCACGACCCAGTCGTGATCGTCTCCCTTGATGACTATGAGTCGCTGAAGGAAACCGCCTACCTACTTCGGAGTCCAGAGAATGCACGCCGCCTTCTGGCATCGATCGACCGGCTTGAGGCCGGCCATGGGAGTGTCCGAGACCTGGTCGAATGAAGCTCGTTTGGGACGAGAACGCATGGGATGACTATCTGTGGTGGCAGATCCAAGACCGCAGGTTGCTCAAACGCATCAACCTGCTGATCAAGGACATCGACCGCAACGGCAATGAAGGCCTCGGCAAACCTGAACCCCTCAAGCACGGGTTTCAGGGCTACTGGTCGCGGCGGATCACCGACGAGCACCGCCTCGTTTACAAGGTGGCCGAGGACGAGATACGGATTGCTGCCTGCCGGTACCACTACGAAAAGTGACGCCCCGCCATCAGCGGCAGATGCTGGGTCCGGCCGGCG
Source organism: Nocardioidaceae bacterium (assembly GCA_040002845.1). GTDB lineage: Bacteria > Actinomycetota > Actinomycetes > Propionibacteriales > Nocardioidaceae > JBDUDR01. The sequence continues at coordinate 4,520 of JBDUDR010000048.1, read as the reverse complement.
TTGCCCCTGTCTGACCGCTCGGCCAGACTGAGGGCCATGCAGCCGATTGACGTTGAGCACCGGACGCTCCCGTCCCTGTTCCCGACGGCTTTGGTCGGCAGCTTCGCGCAACCCGACTGGCTGATTGACCGCAAGCGGCTCGCCGGCCGGTTCCCGCCCCGGGTTCGGGCCCGCGAGCTGTGGCGACCCGCCGCCGAACATCTGGACGAGGCGCAGGACGACGCGACGCTGGTCGCGATCCGGGCGCAGGAGCGCGCCGGACTGGACATCATCACCGACGGCGAGATCCGTCGGGAGAGCTACTCAAATCACTTCGCCACCGCGTTGGGCGGGGTCGACATCGACCAGCCCGGTGAGGCGTTGGATCGCAGTGGCCACCCCAACCCGGTGCCCCGAGTCGTGGGGCCGATCAGCCGCCCGGCTCCGGTGCAAGTGCGTGACACGGAGTTCCTGCGGGCAAACACGGATCGGACGATCAAGGTGACCGTCCCCGGGCCGTTCACCATGTCGCAGCAGGCTCAGAACGACTACTACGCGGATGCCGAGTCGATGGCCCTCGCGTACGCCGAGGCGTGCAATGCGGAGGTCAAGGACCTGTTTGCGGCCGGTGCCGACATCGTCCAGCTCGACGAGCCCTATCTCCAGGCGCGGCCGGAGGCGGCCCGAGCGTTCGGCCTTGCGGCCCTGAACCGGGCCTTGGATGGCGTCACCGGCACGACCGCTGTGCACATCTGCTTCGGATACGCCGCGATCATCCACGACCGCCCGTCCGGCTACTCATTCCTGTCCGAGCTGGCCGACTGCCCGTGTGACCAGGTGTCGATCGAGACGGCTCAGTCCGGCCTCGACCCGGCAGTCCTGGCGACCCTCGATGGCAAGACCGTGATCCTCGGCGTACTCAACCTGTCCGACCACAACGTCGAGACCGCAGACGTGGTTGCGCAACGTGTCCGACGCGTGCTGCCCGTCGTCGACGCAGAACGGCTCGTCCTCGCACCGGACTGCGGCATGAAGTACCTGCCCCGGGCCAGCGCGGAGGGCAAGCTGCATGCCATGACCGCGGCGGCGCAGCTGCTGCGGACCGAACTCGCCGCCTGACGGGGGAAGAGTGCCCGACACCATCCCGGGGCTGCTGGCCGCCGCCGCCGACCGTGATCCCGTCGGCACCTGGCTGCGCACCGACGAAGGAACGCTGACCTTTGGGGACGCGGCCGGCATGGTCGTCCGGCTAGCCGAGCGGTTGCGCGAGGCCGGAGTACGCCGGGGTGACCTCGTCGTTGTCACCGCGCGTACGACCCCGTCGTTCCTGCTGTGCTGGCTGGCCCTGGCCAGCATCGGTGCCGTCACCGTGCCCACCGACCCTTCGGGCACCCCGGGCGAGCTCGCCGGTCTCGTGGGTCAGGTCGGCCCGCGGCTGCTCGTCACCGACGAGGCCTTGCTCCCGCTGGTGGAAGACGCGGGGGTGCGCGGTCTCGCGACGCTGGACATCGACGCCGACGTCGGTGACTGGCGAGTCGCCTATCCCGGCCCATCAATCCCGGTAGACGTCGAACCAGAGGACCTGGCGGTGCTCATCCCGACGTCAGGGACCACCGGGCGGTCGAAGCTGGTCATGCAAACGCACCGTGCATATGCCATGGCCGGCGAGGGGTTTCCGTACTGGCTTGAACTCACCAGCGCTGACCGGCTGATGACCTCGCTGCCGCTGTTCCACATCAACGCACCCGCTTACTCCGTGCTCGGTTCGCTGGCCGTCGGCGCCGGTCTCGTTCTGCTGCCGCGATTCTCCGCCAGCGGGTTCCTCGACTCGGCTCGACGGCACGGCGCGACCGAGTTCAACGCGATCGGGGCCATGATCGAGATCCTGATGCGCCAGCCGGCCCGGGCCGATGACGCCGACACCGATCTGCGGCTCTGCTACACCGGTCCGTCCCCCGCCCGTGAGTGGCAGGAGGCGTTCGAGCGGCGATTCGGTCTGCGCATCGTCTGCGGGTACGCGTTGTCAGAGTCGCCGTACGGCCTCGTCTGGCGGCACGGCACGCGTCCGTTCGGAACGCTCGGCTCCCCGCGCCAGCACCCGACACTCGGCACGATCAACGAGGCCCGTGTGGTGGACGACAACGGCCGTGACCTCGAGGCGGGGCAGACCGGTGAGCTGTTGCTGCGCAACCCGGCCGTCACACCAGGCTATTGGGACATGCCGGAAGAAACCTCGGCGACGATCGTCGACGGCTGGCTGCACACCGGGGACCTGGTGACTGTCAACCAGGACGGCACGTACACCTTCGTCTCTCGCAAGAAAGAGGTGCTGCGCCGACGCGGCCAGAACCTGTCGCCCGCCGAGGTCGAGGATGCGATCCTGGCGCACCCCGACGTGCTCGAGGTCGCTGTGGTCGCCGTCCCATCCGAGCTGACCGAGGACGAGGTGAAGGCGTTCGTCGTCCCCGAACCGGGTCGGAGTGTGGATTTCGCGGAGCTCAGGGCGTGGACCGCTGAGCGAATCTCTGCATTCAAAGTCCCCCGATTCTGGCAGGCTTTGGACGCCCTTCCGCGTACCCCGACGGCTCGCGTGGCCAAGCACCGACTTCCCGCCGGCCATCCGTCAGAGGAGTACGACGCGGAGGACACATTTCGCGATCCACAGACGAAGGACGGGCCATGACCGAGTACCCGACGTCGATCGGCAGCTCCGACGAGGCGTCCATCCAACTGCTCGGACGCGATCTCGCCCAGGACCTGATGGGCCAGGTCGGGTTCGCCGAGCTCGCGTACTGGCTGGTGGCGATGCGCCGCCCCACGCACGGTGAGCTGCGCGTCTTCGAGACCGTCCTCGTCGCCCTGGCGGACCACGGCTTCACCCCCTCCGCAATTGCTGCCCGGCTCACTCTCACCGGCGCGCCCGAGTCGGTGCAGGGGGCCCTGGCGGCTGGTCTGCTCGGGGGCGGCTCCCGCTTCCTTGGGGTGACCGAGGACGCTGGGCGTTTCCTCGTTTCGGCATTGGCGCGGCGCGCCTCCGGCGGTGAGCTGCCGAACACGGACGAGGGCTGGGACGACCTCGCCCGTGACGCGGTGCGGGCGCAGCAGGCGGCCAGTCTGTACGTGCCCGGGCTGGGGCACAACGTGCACAAGAACGGCGATCCCAGGACGCCCGTACTCTTTCGGATCGCGGCCGAGGAGGGGCTGCTCGGACCGCATCTGCGCCTGTTCGAAGCGATCGGGCGCGTCCATCCGGTGCTGCTGGGTCACACGCTGCCGCTCAACGGTGCTGGCGCATGCGGCGCGGCCCTGTGCGACCTGGGCTTCCCCGTTGACAGCTTGCGAGGGTTCGCCCTGTTGGCCCGTACGGCAGGATTGGTCGGCCACATCGCGGAGGAGATGCGTCGCCCCGTCGGCCCGGACATCTACCAGGACGTGGACCGCGCAACGGACTACCAGCCTCCGAGCGCCGAGGGCCCGGCGGCAGGCTAGATGCGGAAGAACAGGTTCAGATAGCGCTCAGCCAGGTCCATGTCACCGCGGACAGTTCCGGAGTTGCTGCGGCCGAACGCCGTCAGCACCAGGCTGCCGGCGTCGAACTCGATGAGCGCGGGCAGGCTGTCGATCTCCCCCGGCTCGTAGGTCAGCCCCTGGTCGCTCACCGAGACCCGGTAGTCCCCGGCGTTGCGTCCGCTGACCCGGATGCCGATCGTGAACGGCTCTGAAACCGCCTCGCTGCGGACCGTGCCCTGCCAGATCCCGAACATGAACGGCACGAGGAGGTCGGCGACGTCCCCGGACAGGCCGTGCGCACGTCCGCTGGTCTGACGGATGTCCCACGAGTGCACGCCGTAGTCCATGAGCTGGCCGGCCGCGTAGAAGAACGCCGGGACGGGACCCATATAGGGATGCGTGACCATGAAGCCGGTCCAATCCTCGGGACCGATCGGCTCGAGGATCTCCTGCATCTGGTGGAAGTCCTTGCGCAGCCGCTCCATCATCTCTGCCTGCGAGACACCGCGGAACGAAGTCGCCGCCTCGTTGACCTTCTTTCCCATCACCGCTAGCCCGTGCGGCCCCGGGGCCTCCCCGGTGCCCCGCGCCGCGTCGAACGCTTTGAAGTACCCCTCCGTCGTGTCGACGATGTGAGCCACGACGTCGCGAGTCGACCAGCCCTCACATGCGGTTGGCGCTTCCCATACCTCAGGGCGGTCGGCCATCGCGAACATCCGCTCGGCCTCGTTGCGTACGACGCGCAGGATGGTGTCCTTGCCCTCGTACGTCATTGCGTTCCACTCACTCATGCCCAGCACCTCTCTCGGTGACGACCCCAGCTCGATCGTGTGAGCCCGCCGCGCGGCCGGGGACGCCCGATGAGCCTTCCGCTATTCGTCGAGCTGGCGACCACCGAAGTACATCAGCGGATCACTCAGCAGCTCGATCTGGATGCCGTCGGGATCCTTGAAGTACATCGACTCCTCGATCCCGTGGTCCGGTCCCCCGTACTTCACCCCTGCCTCGTCCAAGTGGACCCGGAGCTGCTC
>JBDUDR010000047.1:0-18496 GCA_040002845.1 Nocardioidaceae bacterium | reverse complement strand
GCCGGGTCAGCAGCGGGGAGTTCCGGCCAGGCGGTCACGGTCCCGAGTGGTGCGACGCGGAGGTGCTCCGGCGCATCCGCCGGAGATCCTTGGCGGCGCTGCGCCACGAGGTCGAGCCCGTCGAAACTTCGACTCTGGGCAGGTTCCTTCCGGTCTGGCAACACGTCGGGGGGCGGCTGCGCGGGGTCGACGGGACTCTGACCGTCATCGAACAGCTGGCCGGCTGCCCGGTGCCCAGCTCGGCACTCGAGCCCCTGGTCCTCGGATCGAGGGTCATCGACTACTCCCCGGCCTGGCTCGACCAGCTGACCACCTCCGGCGAAGTCATCTGGGCCGGCAGCGGGCCGTTGCCCGGCGCCGACGGGTGGGTCTCGCTGCATCTGGCCGAAAGCGCACCGCTGACCCTGCCGGACTTCGACAGCGACGTGGCGACAGCGAGCCCGCTGCACCAGGCGATCCTCGAGGCGCTCGCGGGCGGAGGTGCCTACTTCTTCCGGCAGCTGTCCGACTCGATCGGCGCCCAGGACGACAGGGCCACCACGGCGGCGTTGTGGGATCTCGTGTGGGCCGGCTACCTCTCCAACGACACGTTGCTGCCGCTTCGCACCGTGCTCAGCGCCGGCCGCACAACGCACCGCGGCCGCCGTTCTGCGCCGCGCGGGCGTCTGCATCGGCCCGGGAGAGGTGCCGGACGAGCCGCCATGCCAAGCCGAGCGGGACCCCCGACCGCGGCCGGGCGCTGGTCTCTGCTGCCCGACCGCGCGAGCGATCCAACCCGCCGGGCGCATGCCTTCGCCGAGGCACTGCTGGACCGGCACGGCATAGTCACTCGCGGAGCGGCGACGAGTGAGCGCATACCCGGCGGGTTCGCGGCTGTCTACAAGGTCCTGTCGGCGTTCGAGGAGGCCGGACACTGCCGGCGCGGCTACTTCGTCGCCGGGCTCGGCGCCGCTCAGTTCGGTGCACCGGGCGCCGTCGACCGGCTGCGGAGCTTCACTGCGACCGGCCAGGAGAAGACCGACGTCCGGGCGGTGGCGTTGGCGGCCACCGACCCAGCCAACCCGTTCGGTGCGGCCCTGGCCTGGCCAGATCGCCTTGCTCAGCCCGGTGCCGCACCCACGTCAGGACATCGTCCGGGCCGCAAGGCAGGAGCCCTGGTCGTCCTTGTCGACGGCGGTCTCGTGCTCTATGTCGAACGAGGGGGTCGGACCTTGTTGACCTTCAGCGACGACCCGGAGCGAGTCCAGCCTGCTGTCGACGCGCTGGCGCTGGCGGTACGGGACGGCGCCCTTGGCAGACTCACTGTGGAGCGCGCCGACGGAGCGCAGATCCTCGGCTCAGCCCTTGGCGCGGCTCTCGAGTCGGCCGGTTTCCACGCCACCCCGCGGGGACTTCGGCTTCGTGCCTGACGGGTCCTCCCGCGATCCGACACTTATTCCCCGCCATCCGACACTTATTCCCCGCCATCCGACACTTATTTCACCGATCAGACGGTTACTTCCGTCGATCAGACCTGGGGTTCCCACCACCCGACCCTCGGCGCTGCCGCTCCAAACTGACTGCTTGAGCCCGTCCACGACTGACACACTGGCGAATGTGCCCGAAGGCGACACGGTCTGGCGCACCGCCCGTCGGCTCAACGAGGTCCTCGCCAACCAGGTCCTGGTGACCAGCGACTTTCGGGTGCCCGCGTACTCCACCGCGGACCTGACCGGCAGCCGGGTCCGCGAAGCGGTGGCCCGAGGCAAGCACCTGCTGGTCCGCACGGAGCCGGGTCTGACCATTCACACGCACCTGAAGATGGACGGGTCGTGGCACGTATATCGCGCCGGCACTCGGTGGCGCGGCCCCGGTTTTCAAGTGCGCCTGGTGCTGGGGACCGCCGAGTGGGTGTGCGTGGGCTTCCGATTAGGGCTCGTGGAGATATTGCGTACAGCGACCGAAGAATCGGCGCTCGGCCATCTCGGTCCGGATCTGCTCGGTCCCGACTGGGATCTGAACGAGGCGCTGCGGCGCCTGAACCGCGACCCCGACCGGCCCGTGGGCGAGGCACTCCTTGACCAGCGCAACCTGGCGGGCATAGGCAACCTGTACCAGTCCGAAGCCTGCTTCTTGGCGGGCGTCGATCCGCGAACCCCGGTGACTTCGGTGCCGGCTCTCGACCGACTCGTCGAGCGCGCGCGGCACCTGCTGGACTCGAACAAGGATCGCGCCCGGCAGTCCACCACGGGTGATCTCCGTCGCGGTCAGAACACCTGGGTCTACCAGCGTGGTGGCCAGCCATGTCGGCGGTGCAACAGCGTCATCACGTCACAGCCTCTCGGTGAGCCCGGACGGGAGCGGTTGACGTTCTGGTGTCAGCACTGCCAGCCCGCCTGAACGCTCTGAGTTGGGTGATGCTGGGCCAGCCTGTCGGGCGTACGGGTCCTTGTTGACAGACTCGAGTCCAGCACTATCGAGGAGGAGTTAGGTCATGGATGAGCGGACCAAGGCCGGTCGGGTGTTGCAGCTGCGACTCGTCGTTGAGGCACCTGACTATGAACAGGCTGTTGCCTTCTATCGAGACGTTCTGGGTGTACGCGAGGAAGAGGCCATTGAGAGCGCCGGCGGTGCGAAGGTGACAATCCTCGACGCCGGACGAGCCACCTTGGAGCTCTCGAATCCTGCGCAGGTAGCGATGATCGACGACGTCGAGGTGGGCCGACGGGTGAGTCCGCGGCTGCGTGTTGCGTTCGAAGTCTCGGATGCCGAAGGCGTCACCAATGACCTGATCGAGGGCGGTGCGGAGCTGATTGCAGGACCGACCGTGACTCCGTGGCACTCGCTGAATTCGCGGCTTTCGGCGCCGGCGGACCTGCAGATCACGTTGTTCGAGGAGCTGGGCAACAAGGCAGAGTTCTGAACCGCTCGTACGTTATCGCCGCCCACGGCCGGCGGCCGGAAGCGCCCGCCGCCACCGGATGCTGCTGCACGATGAGGCGATATACGAGCCCGTCTCACGATCCGCGACGCGGCCGAGGTTTCGATCCTGGAATAAGTGTCGGATGGCTGCAAATAAGTGTCGGATCGTGGCGAATAAGTGTCGGATCGCGGTTAGGCGGCGGCGCCTACCCGCTCCAGGCTCTTCGCGTGGGCCAGATCCGCGGGGGTCAGGTCGGCGGGAGTCAGATCGGCGGGGGTCAAATCCGCGGGGGTCAGGTCGGCGCGCGCGACCTCGGCGAAATCGGCGGCTTCCTCGAAGGCCATCTGCTCGCTGACCTCGCGTAGCACGTCAGAGAGCGGGACCTCCAGGGCCGAGCAGATCGCGGCCAGCAGCTCTGAGGACGCCTCCTTCTGGCCGCGCTCGACCTCGGAGATGTACCCCAGGCTCACCTGGGCAGCTGCCGACACGTCGCGGAGCGTGCGCCCTTGACGCAGCCGCTGCTGGCGAAGCACGCCGCCGAGAAGACTACGAAGAAGTCCCATTGACCTGCCCCTCTCATGCTCCGTCGCGTCATGCTCGCCGATTCGGACGCCCGCTGAGTGCCACCTTCGGGTCGGGTCTGTCCCAGATCGACCCTTCCTCAACCGTACCCCCAACCCGGCTCAGGTGTTCTCAGGTGTGGTGTTTGAACGCGACAGGTCCCGATTTTCATCCACCCCCCAAGTCGACCGTCCCAGCTCGGACAGCAGCAGGCTCAGGACGGCTCCTGCGGCATCCGCACGGACAACAGCGCGCTTGCCGGCGAAGTGGTGCCGACCGCTGCTGTTCCCTCGCGGGCCGGCCACCGCCACGTAGACCAACCCGACCGGCTTGCCCTCCTGAAGATCAGGCCCGGCTACACCGGTAGTGGCCAGGCCGTACGTGCTGTCCAGCCCCTCGCGGGCGCCGGCGGCCATGGCTTCCGCGGTCTCTGCGGAGACCGCTCCGTGCGCCTGGAGCACCTCCTCAGGCACGTCGAGGAACCGGTGCTTCACGTCCGTGGCGTACGCGACGATCCCTCCCCGGTAGCAGCCGGACGCACCAGGAACCGACGTGATGGTGGCAGCGAGCAGGCCACCAGTGAGCGACTCTGCGGTCGCCAGCGTCGCCTGCGCGGCGGCCAGCTGGTCCAGCGCCCGAGCCGCGAGCCGATGGAGCGCCGACTCCCCGTCACCCGCGGTCACGGCGCGAGGAACCGGCCACGCCGGAGCCGGAGGGCATGGCGAAGATAGTCGGCGCCCGTCACCAACGTGACCACCACGGCCACCGCCATGAACACGGCCGCCACCACGTGCAGCCACCCCGTCAGCGGCAGAATGTACGCACCGAGCGCCAAGCTCTGGAGCAGCGTCTTGAGTTTGCCACCGGCGCCGGCCGCCATCACGCCATATCTGATGACCCAGAACCGCACTGCCGTGACGCCCCACTCGCGAACCAGCACCGCGACGGTGACCCACCACGGGAGATCACCCAACAGCGACACCCCCACGAAGGCCATCCCGGTCAGCGCCTTGTCCGCTATCGGGTCTGCGATCTTGCCGAAGTCGGTGACCAGACCGCGCCGGCGGGCGATGTCGCCGTCAAGTCGATCCGTGGCGACCGCCACACCGAAGACGATGAACGCTGCAATCCGGTACGCGTCGACGTCACCATTTTGAGTCAGCAAGAGCCAGCCGAAAACCGGCACCAAGGCGAATCGGAGGGTGGTCAGCGCGTTGGCGATGTTCCACGCACTGGGTGACGCCGCCTCGACGCCGGTCGGCTGGCCCACGATGCTCAACTTACGACGTCATCGGCCGGGCCAGCAGGTCAACACCGGAACTACCCGTCACCGTGGCGCGAACGAACATGCCGACGGTGACCGTGTCGTCGCACTCCAACAGCGTGGTCGTGCCGTCCACCTCCGGACCCTGGTGCTCTCCACGCCCTTCGGCGACGCGCCCAACGGAATCGGCGGACTCGACAAGCACGGAGACGAGCCGTCCGATGCGGTCCTCCGCACGCTGCGAGGTCAGCTCCTCCGCCAGCCGCGAAACGTCGTCCACCCGGGAGTCGATCTCTGACCTGTCGAGCTTGCCGTCGTAGCCGGCCGCCTCCGTGCCGTCTTCGTCTGAGTAGCCGAATACGCCGACAGCGTCCAGCCGCGCCGCTTCCAAGAAGTCGGTCAGGGCCGCGAGATCGTGCTCGGTCTCCCCAGGGAACCCAATGATGACGTTGCTTCGCACGCCGGCCTCCGGTGATCGGGCCCGGATCTGGTCCAGCAGCATCAAGAAGCGGTCGCCGTCCCCGAACCTGCGCATCGATCGCAGCAGCGGACCGCTCGCGTGCTGAAAGGACAGGTCGAAGTACGGGACGACCCCGGGTGTGCTGGTGAGGACGTCGATGAGGCCCGGACGGAGCTCCGCCGGCTGCAGGTACGACACCCGCACCCGCTCGATGCCGTCGACCGCGGCCAGCTCCGGCAGCAAGGTCTCAAGCAGCCGCAGATCGCCCAGATCCTTGCCGTACGAAGTGGAGTTCTCACTCACGAGGAACAGCTCACGCACGCCTTGTCCGGACAGCCAACGCGCCTCGGAGAGCACATCGGCGGGAGTTCGCGACACGAACGCTCCGCGGAATGACGGGATCGCGCAGAAGGCACAGCGTCGGTCGCAGCCGGACGCCAGTTTCAGCGGAGCGACCGGACCAGAGCCGAGCCGCCGACGCATCGCGCGCGGCCCGCTGGCCGGTGCGACCCCGGCCGGCAGGTCGGGCTCGGCGACCGCGTGACCGGGGATCTCCAGATCGGCCTGACCGCGAGCGGCTGGTGCGATGGGCAGCAAGCTGCGTCGATCACGCGGCACGTGGGACTGATGCCCCACTCCGGACAAGATGTCGCGCAGCCGATCGGCGATGTGGGGATAGTCGTCGAAGCCGAGCACCGCATCCGCCTCGGGCAGCGACTCAGCCAGCTCGCTGCCGTACCGCTCGGCCAGGCATCCGACTGCCACGACAGCGGCATTTCGGCCGGCGTGCCCGAGGTCGGCCGCGCTCAGCAGCGTGTCGATCGAGTCCTTCTTGGCCGACTCCACGAAGCCGCACGTGTTCACCAGCACCGCGGACGCCCGTTCCGGGTCCTCGACCAGCCGGAAACCGCCACTCTCGAGCCTCGCGGCCAGCTCCTCGGAATCCACCTCGTTGCGGGCGCAACCCAGGGTCACCAGCGCTACCGTCGCGGGTTCGCCGGAGCCGTCGCCGCGGCCCGGAAGCCGGTTGGCGGAGGATTCTGATCGGGCGGCTTTCATGGCAGTCGCCCAAGTATGACCCACCCGGATCCGCACCTAGTCAGGTTGTGGTCGCCCCCTGACACGACCACAACCTGGCAGGTGCCGCTCCAGGTGACCCAGCGGCTCGGTGAGCCGCTGGGTCACCTGGGCGAACGCTGACCGGACTTCCCGGCACCCCCGTGGGGCCGGATCGTGGTCGTGACGCGTTCACCCGGGTCGCCGAGAGTCCGCCGGAAGGTCCCGTTGGTCGTGACCAGGACTGCTCCACCGTCGGAGAGTGTGAGCTGGATGGCGTGCTTGGCACGGATCACCTTCGTCGTGCCCGCAGGGAGCTTGCCGGTGAAGAGCAGGTCACCGGCCGAGCGCGCGGTGACCCGGCTGTCTCCATAGGCAGCCTTGAGGCGGACCTTGGCGTGGCGTAGGTGGCCGGCGGCAGGTCCAGGACTCTGGATGCCACCCGAGCCGTTCACCACTGGGGTGTCGAGCCCCGGGCCCGAATGGCCGCCGGCCACCAACCGAACGACCCCCCAGGCCATCAGCACCAGCAGTACGACGGCGATCATGGCCCCCCATTTGGGCCCTCCCGTCGATCGCCGCAGGGTCGGCACAGGTCCGGTGGCCAGCTCTGCCTCGAAAACCACGCGGGGGTTGATCGGCTCCCTGGCGTACTCGACGTCGTAGGTGTCGATGAGCCGCGTCTCGTCGATGTCGAGCACCCTGGCGAACGTCCGCAGATGACCGCGCGCGTAGAAGTCGCCGCCGCACGGGGCGAAGTCGTCGCGTTCGACGCTCTCGATCACATGCGGCCGGATCCGCGTACGCGCCGCGAGCTCGTCGACGGAGAGTCCGAGCGCGGTACGACCGTTGGCCACCAGCTTGCCGATCACGACGGGTCCATGGGGCGAGCTGTCCGGCAGGGGCTCGTCGTCTGCTACCGGTAGATCCTCCGTCGGTGCCTCGTCGGCGGGTTCAGCGGTCGGGGGACCAGCGGCGTCGTCCTCGATGATGAGGGAGACGTTGCTCGTTCCGGATCTGCGGAGCTCGGTCTGCTCGGGTAGGTCGTGAGCAGCCTCGGCATCGGTCACCGGCTGAGTCAACGCCAATGAGCCCAGGCTGACGGTGGGCGTGGGTTCCGACTCCTTGGTGATCTCGGCCCGCAGGGCCGGTCGCGTGATGCGAGCGGGCAGCACGGGGCGCCTGATCGGATCCGCTGGTTTCGGCCGGTCCGGCTCAACCTCGTCAGCGGGCGCGGCCGGTGCCGGCGGATCCGGCTCGATCTCGTCGGCGGGCGCGGGAGTCGGGTCCCGGTGGTCGGTCTTGGGGTCGAAGTCACCCCAGCTGCTCGCTGCCCAGCTGTCGGCGCCTGGGTCGTCGATCAGGACGTGAGCGCGGCCGACCTCCGCCACGCCGACCCGGCCCGCGGCGAGTTCGCTCAGGGCAGCGACGAGGTCATCTCGCGAGGAGCTTGCGGTGAAGCCGAACGAGACGGCCATCGGGGCACCGTACAAGCGGGAATTCACCCCAGCCACGACTCGGCCGACCCCCACCAGCCCGGCGTCGACGGATGCGTCCTGAGCGGCCTCGATGACGACGCGACCGTCGCGCATGAACCCGTCTCGCGGGTGCACGTCGACCCGAACCATGTCCTCCCACAGCAGGCCGCGCCACTGCCCGCCAAGCTTGATGCGCACGCCTGTCTCGTCCGCCACCAACAGGGGCGATCGAGCACCGGCGAACATGCTCAGGTATGGCACCGCCACGACGCCGAGCGCTGCGGCAGCCAGCCAGTCGAGCAGTGAACCGCCCGACAGAGCCCTTTCCAGGTACGCCATGCAGACCCCCGCGGCCCCCAGACCGAGCACCCCCACGAGCACGGCGTTTCGTCGGATCATCACCGGTTCGGGCTCCCCCGTTGACGACCCGACGGGAATCGTCATTGTTTCGGACATGCTCACTCCTCCCCTCGCAAGCCAGCCAGTGCCTCGTGGAGCTCATCGGGCTTGACCAAGACCTCACGAGCCTTGGAGCCCTCGCTCGGACCGACGATGCCGCGACTCTCCAAGATGTCCACCAGCCGGCCGGCCTTCGCAAACCCGACACGGAGCTTGCGCTGGAGCATCGAGGTCGAGCCGAACTGGGTGGAGATGATCAGCTCCGCCGCCTGCATGACCAGGTCAAGGTCGTCGCCGATGTCGTCGTCGAGCTCACGACGGCTGGTCGCCGGAGCCATCACGTCGTCTCGGTAGGTCGGCTGCAGCTGCTTCTTGCAGTGCGCCACCACATCGCGGATCTCGTTCTCGGTCACCCAGGCACCCTGGATCCGGACGGGTTTGCTCGCGCCCATCGGCAGGAAGAGGCCATCGCCCTGACCCACCAGCTTTTCCGCCCCGGACTGGTCCAGGATCACCCGGCTGTCCGCCAGCGACGAGGTGGCGAACGACAGCCGGGAGGGGACGTTGGCCTTGATCAGACCGGTGACAACGTCGACGCTGGGTCGCTGGGTAGCCAATATCAGATGGATGCCCGCTGCCCGGGCAAGCTGCGTGATCCGCACCACCGCGTCCTCGACATCGCGTGGAGCGACCATCATCAGATCGGCCAGCTCGTCGACCACCACCATCAGGTAGGGGTACGGAGTGAGCTCGCGCTCGCTCCCGGGTGGGACGCGTACCTTGCCGGCGCGTACCGCCTTGTTGAAGTCGTCGAGGTGGCGGAAGCCGAAGGCGGCCAGGTCGTCGTACCGCATGTCCATCTCGCGGACGACCCAGCCCAGCGCCTCGGCGGCCTTCTTCGGGCTCGTGATGATGGGAGTGATGAGGTGCGGAATGCCCTCATAGTGGGTCAGCTCGACCCGCTTGGGGTCGACCATGATCATCCGGACCTCGTCAGGGGTGGCGCGCATCAGGACCGACGTGATCATCGAGTTGATGAAGCTCGACTTGCCCGAGCCGGTAGCCCCGGCCACCAGCAGGTGTGGCATCTTCGCCATGTTGGCCACCACGAAGCCGCCCTCGACATCCTTGCCGAGCCCGGCCACCATCGGGTGGTGCTCGTTGCGGGCGGCGGCGGAGCGGAGCACGTCGCCGAGGCTGACGATCTCCTTGTCGGAGTTCGGGATCTCGATGCCGATCGCCGACTTGCCCGGGATCGGCGACAGGATGCGAACCTCAGCTGAGGCGACGGCGTACGCGATGTTCCTGCCGAGAGTGGTGACCTTCTCGACCTTGACGGCCTGCCCGAGCTCGACCTCGTACCTGGTCACCGTGGGACCGCGGGTGTAGCCGGTCACCTGAGCGTCGATGTCGAACTGTTCGAGCACCTCGGTGAGTCGCTCGACGACCGCGTCGGAAGCCCTGGAGCGAGACCTGTGCACTGAGCCCGACTTGAGCCGTTCGTTGGGCGGCAACATGTACGTGATGTCGCCGGACAGCGACAACTGCTCCACCCGCTGAGGCAGCGGGGTGTGCGGTGGCGGTTCGAGAGTCTCGCCATCGGCACTTCCCGACCCGTCCGGTTCGGCGACGGCCTCAGCCGGGTCGGCATCAGGCTCCGCACCGCCGGGCCGGCGGCGGCCGATGGCCCGCCCTCCCACCATCGGTGAGTCGTACGGGATCTCGCTGTCGAACCCGACGTGACGGACCATCGAGGCAATCCGAGACCCTGGCCTGCGCCGCCAAGACGTAGGGGCTTCGGCTCCCTCGGCTTCCGTGTCGTCATCGGCCCCCGGCTCCGGGGTACGTCCAAGCAGCTTGTCGGCGATCGCGCGGGAACGTGCCGGAATGGTGTGCAGCGGCATCGCGAGCACGACCAGCACCCCGAAGACGACCAGCAGCACCAGCAGCGGCACCGCGATCCAGTAACTGCGGAACAGATCCGCGAGTAGCGAGGACACCACGTACCCGACGGCCCCACCCGCGCCCCGCATCCTGGCGTCGCCGTCGGATGGACGCGGCAGGCCATGAGCGATGTGCACCAGTCCGAGGACGCCGAGCAGCAGCGACGTCCAGCCAATGATCGGCCTGCCGGTCGGGCCGTTCAGCTCGGGTTGGCGAAGCGTCCGCCAAGCGGCAGCGACCAGTAGCAACGGGATGGCCCACCCGACGATGCCGAAGGAGCCGGCCGCGACCGTACGGATACCCGAACCAACGGGGCCAGGCAGCTCCCACCAGACCGCGCCGGCCACCACGAGGGCGGCTCCGACCAGGCTCAGGCCCAGCCCGTCACGCCGATGCTCAGGATCCAGATCACGGGCGGTGCTCCCGATTCGGCGCACGATGCCACCGAGCAGGTGAGCGAGCCCGAGCCACAGCGCGGACACGCCACGGCCAAGCGCTGACAGCAACGAGCTCACGGGTCCAGCGCCATACGATGAACGCGACGAGCGTGTCCTGGAACGTCCACGTCTCGACGACGAACGGCGTCGGCGCTGGCTGCCCGACGACCGAGACGAAGAGCTCCGGGAGCTCCGCGACCTCGGCGGGGAAGACGTACGGGTCGCCATGATGGGCAGGTTACGTGTTTGTCACATGGGTCTCACGTGTCACACGCCGAACTTCCGTCCCCAGTTTCGACCCCTCATGGAGTCGAAACAACGCCAGGATCGGACAAGTCGGACGAGTCGGATATCGCCGTGTCGGAAATCGCCGTGTCGGAAATCGCCGGGTCGGAAATCGCTGCAACGAACGTGACCATCGCGACGACGATCACGAAGCCCAACCCGGCAGCGATGCGCCCGGTGGACACGAGGTCGGTTGCCGTGCTCGGGACGTCTCCACCCAGCGCCCAGCCGGACAGGCCGAGTACCAGGGCTTTTCCGATCAGCAGCCCGTTGAAGCCGACGAGACCGCCGACCACCAGGGCCGGACCCATGCCGACGGCGAACACCGCGGGCAGGCTGGCGGCAAACGAGGCAGCCGCGAAGAACACGAGGGCTGCGCTGGACAGCGCCGGCCACCACCAGTGCCCAGACATCACCAGCGTGCCGGCCAGTCCCAGGCCCACGCCGCCCAGCCCGCGAAGGACTGTCGCCTCGCCGGGGCGCTGCCAGCCGACCACCAACCCGACCAGCGCGGCCACTCCGACGATCGTCACGACGTATGCCGGCAGCGCACGAGTTCCCGCCTGCGCCACCACCCGCCCGAGAGCGACCGACATCACCGGGCAGACCACCAGCACCAGGCACAGCACGCTGACGTAAGGAAGCACCAACGGCGAGTGGCGCAGCATCCAAGCGGGTGCGACCAGCGTCGCAAGCACGATCGCCGAGACCAGGACGGTAAGCGCCCGCAACCACGGCAACGAGACGTGGCCCAGGTTGGACAGCAGAACAACCCCGAGCGCTGCCGGCGTCAGCACGGAAACCGCAAGCCAGCCGATGGTCGGGCCGTAGGCACCAAGTCGGAAGTCCACGATGGATGGCGTGTCGCCGGGTGGCCACAACGACAGCACCCCCCAGCAGACGCAGACACCGCAGGCCAGTCCGATCGCCAGCGGCGCTGGATGTCCGAGCACCGGAACCGCGTCGAGGGCGCCGCGGGGGGCCCAGTCTGCCCGCGCCGAGTCGGCTGCGAAGGCGGTGAGCGGGACCAGCCAGCTGGCCAGCACGGCCCATCGCAATCCGCCTGGGGCCGTTGCGAGAAGGCTCAGTCCGGCCGCGAGCAGGGCACCCGAGCCCGTCGCGGCCAGCGCGAAGGCGGTTGCGTACTGCCAGGGGCTCGCCACGTCATGGGTGAGCGGCAGTGCCAGTGCGCACGCCCAGGGAGCCAGGGTGAGCGCGACTGCGGGCCCCAGCCGTCGGTCCGCGAGTGCCACCGCGAGTGCCGCCAGTAGCCCGAAGATGGAGACCGCAGCCAGCACCACCGGACCGTGTCCCGCGGTCGCCAGCCCAACCTCCGGGCTCAGCACGAGCGAGGTCGGGTCGGGCTGCACGACGGTGGCGAGCAGGGATGCAGAGAAGACCGCCGGCAGCACCAGTACCCGCCGGACCACGGTGATAGCCCCGAACATCGACCCGGTCGCAGCCGTGGAGCTCACGCCTCGATGACCACCGGCACGATCATGGGCCGGCGACGATGGGCGGAGTTGACCCATCGGCCGACCGCTCGACGCATGACCTGTTGCAACTGGTAGGTGTCGTCGACGCCGTCCGCCACCGCTTTCGCCAGGGCTTCTTCGACGATCGGTCGGACCTCGTCGAACACCTTGTCATCCTCGATGAATCCGCGGGCGTGGATCTCCGGGCCGCCGGCCAGCTTCCCGGTGACGGAGTCCATCACCACCACCACCGTGATGAAGCCTTCCTCGCCGAGGATGCGCCGGTCCTTCAGAGCCGACTCGGTCAGGTCGCCGACGGAGGCGCCGTCGACGAAGACGTACCCGCAATCGACCTTGCCGGTGATCCGCGCCTTCTGGTCGACCAGGTCGACGACGACGCCGTCCTCGGCGATGGGTACGCGCTCGCGCGGCACGCCGGTGGCAATGGCCAGCTCGGCGTTGGCACGCATGTGCCGGATCTCGCCGTGAACGGGAATGACGTTGCGGGGCCGGACGATGTTGTAGCAGTAGAGCAGTTCCCCGGCGCTCGCATGGCCGGACACGTGGACCAGCGCGTTCCCTTTGTGGACCACGTGGGCTCCCCATCTGGTAAGCCCGTTGATCACGCGAAACACGGCGTTCTCGTTGCCGGGGATGAGCGACGACGCCAGCACGACCGTGTCGCCGGGCTCGATGTGAACCTTGTCATGGGACCGGTTGGCGATCCGGGACAGCGCGGACAGCGGCTCGCCCTGCGATCCGGTGGAGATGAGCACGACCTCGTTCGGCGCGTACTTGTCGAGCTCCCGCGCGTCGATGAGGGTGTTCGGTGGCACGGTGAGGTATCCGAGGTCGCGTGCTATCCCCATGTTGCGCACCATGGAGCGTCCCACGTAGGCCACCTTCCGTCGGTGGACCACGGCCGCGTCCATCACCTGCTGGACGCGGTGGACGTGGGACGCGAAGCAGGCCACGATCACCCGTTGGTCGCTGTTTGCGACGACCTGGTCGAGCACGGGAGAGATCGCTCGCTCTGTGGTCGTGAAACCCGGCACCTCGGCGTTGGTCGAGTCGACCAGGAAGAGGTCGACTCCCTCCTCCCCCAGGCGCGCGAAGGCCCGCAGGTCGGTGACTCTCCCGTCGAGCGGAAGCTGGTCCATCTTGAAGTCGCCCGTGTGCAGGACCGTGCCGGCGGGCGTGCGGATGACGACCGCCAGCGCGTCCGGGATCGAGTGGTTGACCGCGACGAACTCCAGGTCGAAGGGTCCGAACGACACGCGCTCGCCCTCCGCAACGACATGTCGCGGCGCCCCCTTGAGCCGATGCTCGCGCAGCTTGGCGTCGAGCAGGGCCAGGGTCAGCCGCGACCCCACCAGGGGCAGGTCGCCGCGCTCACGAAGCAGGTACGGGACCGCGCCGATATGGTCTTCGTGCCCGTGCGTCAGTACGACGGCGTCGACCTTGTCCAGGCGATCCCTGATCGGCTCGAAGTCGGGCAGGATCAGGTCGACACCCGGATGGTGGTCCTCGGGGAAGAGCACGCCACAGTCCACGATGAGCAGCCGGCCGGCGTACTCGAAGACCGTCATGTTGCGGCCGACCTCGCCGAGGCCGCCGAGTGGGATCACGCGCAGGCCGCGTTTGGGCAGGGCAGGCGGGGTGCCCAGCTCTGGGTGGGGATGACTCAAGACACGTCCTTGGTGGTATCGGTTGCGGTCAGGAGGTCACTCGCGACCAGGTCGGCACGCAGCACTGCGATCTCCTCATCGGTGGCCTCGACCAGCGGCAACCGCATGGTGCGGTGGGGGAGCACCCCCGTCATCTGGAGGGCGGCCTTGACCATGATGGCCCCCTGGGTGCGAGTCATCACGCCACGTACGGCCGGCCACAGCGCCGAGTTGATGGCCCTGGCGGCTGCGAGATCACCGGCATCGAGGGCGGCGACCATGGCTGCGTACCGGTGGGCTGCCAGATGTCCGACGACGGAGACGACGCCCACCGCGCCGGTGGCGAGCCAGGCAAGGTTGAGGGCGTCGTCCCCGGAGTAGAACGCGAGGTCGGTCTCGGCCATCACCCGGGCCCCGTTGAACAGATCCCCGGAGGCTTCCTTGACCGCGATGATCTGGTCATGGCCAGACAACTTGAACATCGACTCCATGGAGATCTTGACGCTCGTGCGGCCCGGGATGTCGTAGAGCATCACGGGCAGGGCCGCAGCTTCGGTCACGGCCAGGAAGTGCTCGACCACTCCCGATTGTGGGGGCTTGCTGTAGTAGGGCGTCACGACCAGGAGCCCGTCGGCGCCCGCCTTCTCGGCCTGCCTGGCCAACGTGACGGAGTGATGCGTGTCGTTGGTGCCCACCCCCGCCACGATCACCGCCCGGTCGCCGACCGCATCCACGACTGCGCGAACCAGTCGGTCAGCCTCCTGATCGGTGACCGTTGGCGACTCGCCGGTCGTACCGCACAGCACGAGGCCGTCGTTGCCGAGGTCCACCAGATGGGTGGCCAGCCGCTGGGCGGCCTCGGTGTCGAGCCTGGCCTCCGCGGTGAACGGAGTCACCATCGCCGTCAGGATGCGCCCGAACGGCGCCGGCTGTGACCTCGTCGAGCGGGGGTCGGTGGAGGGCTGGAGGGACATGGTCCCACGCTATACCGGCGCGAGTCGCCGGGAGCGCACCGTGGACCGGCCTGTCAGTGCGAGGCGTGCGGCTGGAGTCTCATGAGAGTGGGAATTGAAAAGACCCGTTGCTGTCCGCTCGGGGGTCCGGGCAGCAACGGGACTTCATCGAATATATCGGAGTCCCCCGGCGTGTCGTTACAAGATAATTCAAACAATATTCGATTTTTTCAGCAGGTATTACCGAGCGTATTCGGGTCGGTACCTTGTGCCAAATCTTTTGAATCGTTAACAACCCAAACCCCCGGCGGACGGGTCAGACCCGCTCGTAGGTGACGAAGGCCAACCCATCGGACAGTTCACGCTGTGTCTCACGCCACACACTCCAGTCGACCGCTGGGAACCAGGTGTCTCCCTCGGGGTCCTCATCGACCAGTGTGAGGACCATCCGATCCGCCATCTCGAGCGCTGCGGCGTACACCTGTGCGCCGCCGACCACGAAGACCTCGTCGTCGATCTCGAGGGCGCGCGCCAGGGCTGCCTGGACCGAGCTGGCGGTGATGACAGCTTCGCGTGTTGGGTCAGGCACCGGCTCTTGGGCAGGTGTCGCGCGGCGGCTGACCACCACCGTGGTGCGCCCGGGCAGGGGATGGCCGATCGACTCATAGGTGCGGCGGCCCATGACGAGGACGTGCCCGTAGGTCAGCTTCTTGAAATGCCTCAGGTCGGCCGGGAGTCGCCAGGGCAGATCCCCTCCGCGGCCGATCACACCGTTGGCAGCGATCGCGGCGACGATCGTGATGGTCACGGGGTGTGACCGAGCCCGGCCGATGGGCTGCCGGGCCGAGTCATACGGCGATCGGCGCCTTGATGCCGGGATGTGGGTCGTACCCGGTGATCTTCACCGAGTCGACACCGAACGCGTCGATCTCACGACCGCCCGGGTCGAGCCAAAGCTCGGGCAGCGGACGCGGTGCCCGGCCGAGCTGCTGGCGAGCCTGACCGAGATGGTTGAGATACAGGTGTGCGTCACCGAGCGTGTGGACGAAGTCGCCTGGCTCCAGACCGGTCACCTGGGCCACCAAGTGGGTGAGGAGGGCGTACGACGCGATGTTGAACGGGACTCCGAGGAACACGTCGGCCGAGCGCTGGTAGAGCTGGCAGGACAACCGCCCGCCGGCGACGTAGAACTGGAACATCGCGTGACACGGCGCCAGCGCCATGTGGGGCAGGTCGGCCACGTTCCACGCGCTGACCAGCAACCGCCTGGAGTCGGGGTTGGTCCTGATGGCGTCGATCACCTGGCCGAGCTGGTCGATGTGTCTGCCGTCCGGGGCCGGCCACGAGCGCCACTGGTAGCCGTAGATCGGGCCGAGGTCGCCTTGGGCATCCGCCCACTCGTCCCAGATGGTCACACCGTGGTCGTGCAGCCAGCTGACATTGGTGTCTCCTCGAAGGAACCACACCAGCTCCCCGACGACGGACTTGACGTGAATGCGCTTGGTGGTGACGAGCGGGAATCCAGCGGACAGGTCAAACCGCATCTGATGGCCGAACACGCTAAGCGTTCCGGTGCCGGTGCGGTCGTCTTTGCGCACGCCCTCATCAAGGACTCGTTCCATGAGGTCGAGATACTGCCGCACCGACCGACCCTAACACCCACCCTCTTCCGCCGAGACGCCATTCGTGCGGCGTATTTCGCGGCTGTCGCGTCACAAATGGCGTCTCGGCGAAAGGGGTGCCAGGGCTAGGCGTCCCGACGTTGCAGCAGGTACGCCCCGATAGGCAACAGCACCACCCACTGGAGGGTGAACCACAGGTATCCAGGCCACGGCGCGAGCTGATCCGGCTGCATCACCACGTCGGTGATGTGATGTCCTGCGTTGACCGTGAGGTACGTGTCGAACTTGTCGCCCCAGCTGCCCGGCAGGAGGGGGGTCAGGATGAGCGGCGCGATGAACAACAGACCGACGGCGGTTGTGATGGCACCCGCCGTGTGCCGCAGGATCACGGCAAGGGCGAAACCGAACATCCCCGAGCCCGCCACCAGGAGGCCACCACCGATGACCGCGCGCAGCACGCCCGGGTCTTCGAGGTGGGCAGCGAGCCCATAATGCTTCCAAAACAGCATCGAGCAGTAGAACGCGACGAATGCGGTGATAATTCCAGTCATCAGCGCGACAGACCAGAACACGACACCCTTCGCGATGAGCACCTTCATCCGGGCCGGTACGGCAGTGAAGGTGGCCTTGATGCCGCCGGTGCCGTACTCGCTGCTGACCACGAGGGCGCCGAGCACGACCATGGCCAGCTGGCCAAAGGCAAACCCGACCATGGCGGTGCTCGTGACATCGAGGGTGGCCCGGTCGCTCGGGCTCATCTCGTCCAGCGAGCTCGAAGCGCCCCAGGCGATCAGCGTCGACGCACCTACGGTCACGGTGAAGGCGGTGAGGAGCGTCCAGAAGGTGGACCGTACCGACCAGAACTTGCTCCATTCGGAGCGGATCACACGACGAAGGCTGGTCCCCGCGTTCGGGAACTCCAACCGCTGCGGCGGGACGATTTCGGTGGACATGGCGCTCACCTCTCGGTCCGGGCGTTGGCGTCGACCGGGTTGCGGACTGGCATACCGTCGTCGACTACCGGATCGTGCGCGTGGTACTCCACGCTGTCGCGGGTCATTTCCATGAAGGCGGCCTCGAGCGACGACCGCTCGTTGAACAGCTCATGGATGGTCAGCCGATGAGTCGCGGCCAGCTCGCCGACCTCCTCGGTGGAGAGCGTGTCGACCTCCAGGAAGCCGCCCTCGTGTCGGTACGTCGCACCACGGTCGGCGAGTGCCTTGGCGAGCTCGTCCTGGTGCGGTGTGCGCACCAGGACACGGGCTGTGGAGTTCTGGTTGATGAACTCCTGGGTGCTCGTGTCGGCAAGCAGCTTTCCTCGGCCGATGACGATGAGATGCTCCGCGGTCTGCGCCATCTCGCTCATCAGATGGCTGGAGACGAATACGGTGCGGCCGTCGCGAGCAAGTCCCTGCATGAAATGCCGGATCCACAAGATGCCCTCAGGGTCGAGCCCGTTGACCGGTTCGTCGAACATGAGCACCTGCGGGTCGCCGAGCATCGCGGCGGCGATGCCCAGGCGCTGTGACATGCCCAGCGAGAAGCCCTTGATGCGCTTGCGGGCCACGTCAGAGAGCCCGGTCATGTCAAGGGTCTCGTCCGCCCGACGAGCGGGCAGGCCGTTGGCGTAGGCCAGCGACCGCAGATGTGCACGCGCCGTCCGACTGCCGTTGACATCCTTGGAGTCCAGGAGGGCACCTACCTCACACATCGGCGCGTGGGCCAGTGGGTAGGGGTGCCCGTTGACGAGGGCGGCGCCGGACGTTGGCCGGTCCAACCCGAGGATCAGCCGCATCGTGGTCGATTTGCCCGCCCCGTTCGGCCCCAAGAACCCGGTGACTGCACCGGGGGACACGGTAAATGACAGGTCGTCGACGGCGATCTTGTCTCCGAACCGCTTGGTGAGGCCCCTGGCCTCGATCATGATGGTCTCCTCCGTCGCTTGCCCTTCACGTCGCCCACGCTACGCCGACCGAGAACTGGCCGCCCATCC
>JBDUDR010000046.1:0-18567 GCA_040002845.1 Nocardioidaceae bacterium | reverse complement strand
CCGCGAGCCGGTCGGCGTCGTAACCGACGCGCAGCGCGACCGGCGCACCGAGCTCGAAGTGGAACCGGTCGTGCGGCTGCTGCGCCACGTGTCGGTACATGTCCTTGACCTTGGCTTCGAGCTCTTCGATGTTCACCGTGACTGTCATCGTCCAAACCTCCGAATATTCAATGGTTTTCTTGAATAAGACTACTGTAGAGTTGGTGTTGTCAAGGGAAATCTTGAATATGCTGGTGGGTGGCGGTGACGAGATGACGGACCGGGAGGCGAAGGCGGCCCTGTACGACGCGCTGGCGGAGTCGGCCAAGGCGCTGGCCAACGGCCGGCGTGCGGAGCTGGTCGACGTGCTCGCCCAAGGTGAGCGATCGGTAGAGGAGCTCGCAGACGAGATCGACCAAACCGTGGCCAACACCTCCCAGCACCTGCAGCGACTGCTGCGCTCCGGCCTGGTCGAGTCACGTCGCGAGGGGACGCGGATCTACTACTCGCTGTCCAGCCCGGTGGTCGGTGACCTGTGGCGGACCATGCGACGAGCCGCGCAGGAGCACGTCGCGGGGCTGGAGCAGCTGGCAGCCGACTACATGGGTGACCGCAGCAAGCTCCGCACGATCACCCGCGACGCCCTCCGCGCCCGGCTGCGCGACGGCGACGTGGTCGTGCTCGACGTACGACCCGAGGCCGAGTACACCGCCGGCCACATCCGCGGCGCGATCTCCATCCCGATCCATGACCTGAAGTCACGGCTCGGCGACATCCCGGACGGCGCCGACGTGGTCGCCTACTGCCGTGGACCGTACTGCGTCTACGCCGACGAGGCCGTGCGGGTGCTCAGCAAGAAGGGCTTGACCGCCGCCCGGCTCGAGGACGGGTTCCCCGAGTGGGCCGAGGCCCCTCTCCCGGTCGCCCGCCCCTAGGAAGTAGCGCTCAGCTGGAAATGCCGGCGGCGCGCCAGATCGATCTGAGGCAAGAAACGGCCGAGCCCGCTCATCATGTGATTGACACATCAATATTGATACGTCAACGACTTAGAGGTATGATTGACGTGTCAATGAGGTGAGGTGTGATGGTTGTCGACGGCGATGGACCTCGCGTAGCCACCGGCTCGGTTGTCGGGCGGCGGATGACAACGGGGGAGCTCGCGATTTGGCGCTCGCTGGTCGATACGACTGCGGAGCTTCGGCGAATTCTGGGTGCCCAGTTGCAGCAGTCGGGTCTCTCAGCGGCCGACTATCAGGTGCTGCTGGCATTGAGTGAGGCAGACGGCAGGTGGCTGCGATCATCGGAGCTGGCCGCGACCATCGATTGGGAGCGAAGCCGTCTGTCCCATCACCTCGGACGGATGGAACGACGCGGTCTGATTCGCCGCGACGACTGCGCCACCGACAGCCGCGGCGCTGAGGTGTCGCTCACGGGCGACGGAGCGGTGGTGTTGCGGCGTGCGGCTGCGCCCCGTATGAGGGCCATCAAGAAGTGCTTCGCTGACGCCTTGACGCTCGAGCAGTTCGATGCCCTCGCCGACATCCTGCAGGCGTTGCAGAACCACCTCCACCCCGAAGTCAAATTTGCGCGTGCCGGGGATGGCCGGTCATGACGGGCCGAGCGCTGGGACCTCAGCAGTTGCCGCGGATCGCCGTGCTAGGTGTGGGGCATGTCGGGCCGGTGATCGCGCGGATGGCGATCGCCGCCGGCTACCACGTCTCGATCGCGGCCTCGGGTGATCCGGAGAACATCGCCCTCATCACCAAGGTGCTGGCACCGGGAGTGGAGCCTCGGTGGGCAGCTGATGCTGTCGAGGACTCCGACATCGCGGTGCTGGCGATTCTGCTCCACAGGTTCGCGACACTCGACCCTGCCTTGGTGGCCGACAAGCTCGTCGTTGACACGATGAACTACTGGCCGCCCATCGACGGGGTCCAGAAGATGTTCAAGGATCGCCGGTACGGCAGTAGCGAGATCGTTGCGCATCGGCTGGGCGGGTCGACTGTCGTCAAAACCCTCAACCAGATCGGCTATCACGAGCTTGAAAACAACCGCCGACCTGTCGGCTCGCCGGAACGCCGCGCGCTCGGCGTCGCGGGCGACGACCCAGGCGCGGTGGACATCGTCGCCGGAGTCATCGAGCGCATCGGCTACGACGCCATCCGGCTGGAAAGCCTCCGCGCCGGCCGCCTCCTCGAACCCGGCGGCTCAGCCTTCGGTGTATCGCTACGGCGAACCGAGTTAGCGCTAGCCCTGCACGACGAAGCCGCATAGAGCAGACCCGCTCAGCGTTGCCCACACACGCCAGACAGAGAGACGCGACGTGACCACAGCACCTTCAGAGGCCGTACGAGATTCCGCAGGCGAACCTGCGCAGTTCCCACTTGTCCTCGGCCTCGACACCTTCGGCGATGTCACCCACGACGATGACGACCACCCACTCTCACATGCCCGAACGATCCGCAACGTCGTCGAACAAGGTGTCCTTGCCGACCAGGTCGGCGTGGAGTTCTTCGGGATCGGGGAACACCACACCGATGACTTCCCGCTGTCGGCCGCCGACGTGGTGCTCGGCGCGATCGCCGCGCAAACGACCCGCATCCGCCTCGGGTCGGCAGTCACGGTATTGAGCTCGGACGATCCCGTCCGTGTTTTTCAGCGCTACTCGACGCTCGACGCCGTCTCCGGAGGCCGGGCAGAAGTCATCCTCGGACGAGGGTCCAGCATCGACTCGTTCCCGCTCTTCGGTTATGACCTTGCCAACTACGAGGAACTCTTCGAAGAGAAGACGAATCTCTTCGCCGAGCTTCTCAAGGGCGGACCGGTAACCTGGCAAGGCAAAACCCGGGCTCCGCTGGGTAACCAAGATGTCGTGCCGCACACCGAATCCGTGCCTCTCCCTGCATGGATCGGCGTCGGCGGCAGCCCTCAGTCGGTCATCCGCGCCGCACGTTATGGATTCTCGCTGATGCTCGCGATCATTGGCGGGCCCCCGGCGCGTTTCGCTCCTTTCTCCCAGCTCTTCCACCGGGCCCTGGAGAGCTTCGGACAAGCGCCCTACCGGTCGGAGTGCACTCGCCCGGTCACGTCGCCGTCACCGACGAAAAGGCGCGCGAAGAGTTCTGGCCGCGCTACCTGGAGGTCATCCGCCGGGTCAGCGAAACCCGCGGATTCGCGGTCCCGACCGCGGAGTCCTTCCGGTATGAGATCGGAGCACAGGGAGCGCTCTACGTCGGATCGCCAGAAACCGTCGCACGGAAGATAGCGACGAATCTCACCGCTCTTGGCGCGACCCGCTTCGACTTGAAATACGGCAAGAGAGGTCTCTCGCACGAAGCTCTCATGACCAACATCGAGCTTTATGGCACCCAGGTCATCCCACGCGTCCGCGAACTCCTGGCGTGATCGAAAGCGCGTTGCGACCAGACCTGAGATTCGGTCATGCAACCCAGGCTGGCACGCACCTTCCGACACCTTCCGAATTGAACCCCATGTGCTACCTCGACCTGCAATACGCGGGTGACTTCCACCTGGCCCGCCCTTACGGGAGTGATGCCGGCCTCGGTTGGGGTATCGGTGACGGTGTCGTGACCGGCGAGCGCCGGGCCGGGACTGCACAGTGGTCGAACCAGCCGTCGCGCCGAGGCGACCGCGCGATGCTGCCGAACGCTCGTGGCGTCATCTCAACAGGCGACGGGGCCGAGGTGTTTTTCGACCTAAGCGGCCGCACGGTCTTCATGGAACGCGGCGGTGAGGAGGTGGGACGTCAGCTGCTTGGCGACCCGCGCGCCTTCCGCTGGGGCCCGAACGTTAGCGCCTGAACGCCTCGTGCTCGCCTGTCGGGGGCAGGGCGGCGATGAAGGCAGCGAGAGTCAGGCGCGTAGCCGGTAGAACCTCCAGAAACCGAAGTCCTCGATGGGGAGCACGTCGACGCCTTCAAAGCCTGCCTCTCGCGCATACGACGCCAGCGTCGACGGGCGCATCACGGTCCCGGTGCCCACCGAGGGGGGAGACGACATACCGTCAGGCAGACATATGAACAGGCTGAAGCCGTACATCAGACGCTCCAGCTCGTCGCCGGGCGCAGTGAACTCGTCTGCCACGGCTTCGTCCATGATGATGACCGCTCCGTCGGGCTTGACGACCTGTCGAACCGCCGCAAGCACCTCGACCGGGCGTGGCATGTCGTGGACGCACTCGAACGCAAACACCGCGTCGTATGCTCCCGTCAGTTCCTCACCGCCGGCGTGGTGGAAGGACACGCGGTCGG
Source organism: Nocardioidaceae bacterium (assembly GCA_040002845.1). Taxonomy (GTDB): domain Bacteria; phylum Actinomycetota; class Actinomycetes; order Propionibacteriales; family Nocardioidaceae; genus JBDUDR01. Next base: position 14,318 of record JBDUDR010000046.1, on the reverse strand, counting down.
CGAGACCGGCCTCGGCTGCGTTCCGCCGGGCCATCTCGACCGATGGCGCGTCGACGTCGTACCCGTCGAGCTGGGCGCTCGGGTACGCACGGGCGATCCCGATGGTGGACCAGCCGGCGCCGCAGCCGACGTCGGCGATCCGCGCATCCGACCGGCCGAGAATCGCGTGGACGTCATCGACGCTCGCAAGTGCAGGAGCGAGTTGCCGCTCCAGCCACGGCCGATTCATGTCCGCCTGACACTCGCGCGCATCATCCCCGAAGTCGTCCCAACCGACACCCCCACCGGTTCGGTACGCGGCGAGCAGCTCGGGCATGCGGGACGCTGCTGCGAGCAGGATCCTCGGCAAGGGGCCGAGGTACGCGAGGCTCTGCTCGACCGTCATCACTTCGGCGATCGCTGCGGGGATCGAATACCGCCGGTCGGTCGCAATGCTCGCAGGCTCGGTGACGAGGATGCCGTACACCGCCTGTCCCTCGAGCCACTCACGCACGTACCGAGCGTGCGTCCCTGTGCGGTCGGCCAGCTCCGTCGAAGTTGCGGGTCCGTCGGTCGCGAGCGACCTGTACCAGCCGAGGCGATCCCCGACATAGACGCTCATCGCTTCCAGCCCGCCGAGAGTAGACGCGAAAAGGCGCTGGGCGAACGCGTCTGCCGTTAGGTCTGCGGTGCCCTCTGTTGGTGCCATCTCGCTGCTTCCTTTCCCTGCGCGGGTGCACTGTCCCGATACTGGTGACGCTGGCCACGCGCCCACAAGCCCGACACCGGACAGACTGTTCGGCACTTTGTATGGTATGCACCATATACGGCGCGAAAGTTGTAACTCTGGGGCAAAGTTCGGTAGTCAACGTGCGCAGATGCTCAACAGGCAGGTATGGCCGTCATGAGCCACCTGTGAGCGCGCGGCAAGGTCTGCGGCGGCCGCGAAATCGATCGCGGCCTGCGCCTGAGCTTTGTGCATCTCGATGAGCAGGGTGCCACCTGGGGCCAGCCATTCGGCGACATCGGCCAGGATGCGGCGGACGACATTGAGGCCGTCCGCACCACCGTAGAGCGCATCCGGCGGTTCATAGTCGCGTGCTTCCCTGGCGAGCAGGTGTGCCTCACCTGCTGGAACGTACGGCGGCACCACGGCGATCACGTCGAAGCCGTGCCGGAACGTCTGCGGAATGGTGTCGAACAGGTCACCGACGAATACGTACGGTGTCCGAAGGTTATGGCCCGCGACTGCCACGCAGCGCTCGTCATGGTCCGAGGCGACAACGCGCTCGGCTGCGGCTGCTCGCTCGACCGTTGCGGCGAGGGGAGCGACGCCGCAGCACAGCTCGAGCATTGTGGCCGGTTGCCGGTGCCTGCACTTGGAAACCGCAAGCGTGGCCAACTGCACCGATCTCTGGCGGGGTACGAACATCCCCGCGCCGACCTTCAGGGTCACGTCTCCGAAGACGACCGACCCGACGAGGTGCTCCAACGGCTCTCCTCGCAGGCGGCGTGACAGCAGAGTCGCGAGATCGTCGGCGTCGTGCGCCGCTGCCAGCAGCAGAGTGGCTTCGTCCTCGGCAAACACTGAGCCACTCGCGCGCAACGCCTCAACGACCACGCCGGAGTCCTTCGATGGCTGGCTTTCGTCCGCTGCCACCATCACGTCACGCCTGTACGGGTTGCGGCACGGCCCCACCAGTCCTTCCTGGACCAGCGGGAGGTTGAATCATCAGATGTTGACCGTCCCCGCATGGCTACAGCCTTTCGCATCACGGCCATGCATATTGCGCCGAGATGGCGATGTCGAGCAGGACGTAGCCGTCCAGCGTCTGGGCGACCACATGGGGAAGGCGCTTGGAACGATGTCGCGGCGCGTTAGTGCGGTAGCTGGTCGGTGCGGCGGGTACTGGAGCGGGCCGGCACCGGTTTCGGCGCGGAAGCGGCGGGCGAAGGTTCGTGAAGAGACTCCCGCGTTTCGTGCGAGCTGCGCTAGGTCCAGCCGCTCCTGGAGGTGATCGATCGCCCAGCTGCCGAGTCCGGCGGACTTCTAAGGCGCCCAAACCGAGTGGTCGTGAGCAAAGAAGACTGTGCGGGGATCGAATGCTTGCAGGCGATCCATCCACACCGGCACGGGCGGCAGGAGCTCGACATGGCCGTCGCGGTGCGCTCTGCGAGACAAGAGATCTGAGGTATACGCCGTGGCGGTGTCGTGGCTTTGTCCTGCAACGATCACGTTGCCGTCTCGGCGCTGGACCACCAGGGATTGATGCCCTGCGGTGTGGCCGGGTGTGGGGATGAGGAAGACACCTGGCAACACCTCAGCTTCCCCGTCGAGTTCCTCGTACCGCCTGCCTTCGATGAGCTCGGGCAGCGTGTAGTCCTCCGTCTTGCGCGCGGTCGAGAGTTCGGTCGTTTGGACGAAGACCGGGAGATCCCCGAGGCGGGGATTGCCGCCGCAATGATCGAAATGCAGATGGCAGTTCGTCACGAGCGTCACCTGTTCCAGACGGGTGCCGACGGCCGCCAGCGCCTCCCGCAGTTCGCATCTTCTCGGCCGGTAGTGAGCGTCGACCTCGGGATCTGAGCCCATCCCGGTATCGAACAGGAGGACCCCGTCCGGATGCTCCACCAGGTACCCCAGACACGCCTCGACTCGCGCAGATCCCGTCCCCGTCTCTTCGGCAGGGCGTACGAAGTAGCCGAAGTCGAGCCGTCGCACTTCGATGTCACTCACCGAACCAGTATCGCGAAACGTCCTCGTCCCCGCCGAGGCGGCAGTGCTCCGGCGCATACCGCCGCAGGTATTCACTCGCCGCGGAACCGTGGATTGAAGTTGGATGCCATCGTGATGACATCTGACCTCGAGGCCATGCTTCGCAAGGGATGGCATTTATCGGGCGTCGACGTGGTCGCACAGACCGGTGGCATATTCACGTAGCTGGCGCGTGCGGCAGGGCGCGGACAGCTGGGTTGCCAAGTGGGTAAGCCGCGCGGCGTCCGAGCCTCTTCGCGGGGATCCTCGCGGCGGCCACAGTCGAGCGGCGGGCCTGCGAGCGGGAGCGGGTGTCCCGACCACTGACGGAAGTATGGTCCTCGAAACTGGCGACGGGTCGTGGTCGATCCCGGCGCCGGCCACCTAGATGCCGAGGCCTGGGTACGGCCGCTGGTGCGCGCAGCGGCCGAGGAGGTGGACGCGTTAGACCCAGACACGCTGACTTGGGGTCTGTAGCACGGCGATCCCGCGCCGGAGGCGTTTCCTTGGTCGCACAAGGAACGCCGCGGCGCGTTGATCGACTGGTCCAGCGCGATCTACGGCCCCTTTCTGTACGACTTGCCTCTGCCGTCATATACGTGGGAGGCCTACAGGAGGCTGATGAGCTTGTTAGTACCTATCTCGCACACAACCTCCTGACCGACCATTAGCTCGGTACCGGCTTGCAGCCGATGCGCCGATTCCGAGAGGCGGTCCAAGCTGACTACTTCGCCCGTCGCATCGTGGAGCGCGACCTCACGGGTCTCACCGACATGAGCGGAAACCTGAAGGGATTGCATGACGCACAACGACGATTCGAGCTCCTGTAGGCATCGTCGCGCCCTGCCGCGGATGTCGCGATGGCACAACTGGCCACGAGCCGGAAAACAAGGGCGAGGCCCGCGTCGCGGCACCCGAGTGACGCCCCGACGTACCAGCTCCGCCAACCAGACGGGTCTATTCGCTTTGTGTAGTCATTCAGTGTATAGTCGTCGATATGTCAGCCAGTCATGCACTCATGGGCATCCTGGCCAGGGGAGCGGCGCACGGGTACGACCTAAAGCGGGAGTACGACGCCCGATTCCCGGAGACAAAGCCCTTGGCGTTCGGACAGGTCTACTCCACGCTGGCTCGACTCGAGCGGGACGGTCACGTCGAAGTCGCCGAGATCGCCCAAGACGGCGGGCCGGAACGCATCGTGTACGCCCTCACAGCCGATGGCCGCGCCGCGCTTACGCGTTGGCTCGAGCAGGTTGAGCCGGCTGGCCCGTACGCGGCCGACGACCTGGTACGCAAGACGGTTACTGCCCTTCACGTGGGTGCCGATGCTGGCGCCTACTTGTTCCGCCAGCGCGCGCAGCACATGGGGCGCATGCGCGAGCTGGTTTCAGCCCAAGCTGCCGAGATGGAGCGCGGCGCCGAGATCGCGCTTGACCACACCATCGCTCACCTGGACGCCGACCTCCGGTGGCTGGAGACCGCAGCGGCTCGCGTCGCCGCCGACAAGAAGGTGTCACAGTGACCGAGGTGCTGCTGGCCGCACGAGCGCTCGAAAAGTCATACGGACGCACCCAAGCCCTGCGCGGGGTCTCCCTTGAGGTCAGACTCGGTGAGGTCCTCGCGGTCACCGGTCCATCGGGCAGCGGGAAGTCGACTTTGCTGCACTGTCTCTGTGGCATCGTTCGTCCGGAGGCGGGTGAGGTGAGCTACGGCGGTCAGCGCTTGGAGGCGTTGAACGAGGAGCACCGGACCAGGCTCCGCCGCCGGGAGTTTGGGATCGTACTGCAGTTCGGGCAGCTGGTCCCCGAGCTCACCATCGAGCAGAACGTCGCGCTGCCGCTGCTGCTGGAAGGGCACGACCGGCCGTCGACGCGAACGGCCGCTCGCAGCTGGCTGGAGCAATTCGGCGCGTTAAGTGTGGCTGATGCCCTGCCTGGTGAGCTATCCGGTGGCGAGGCTCAGCGCGCTGCCGTGGCGCGGGCCATGGTGGCTGGTCCGCGGGTGGTCTTTGCCGACGAGCCAACCGGCTCACTCGACACGCTGAGCGGCGAGGCGCTGCTGTCCATGATGCTTACCTCGGCCCGGGAGCGCGGCTCGAGCGTCGTCCTGGTTACGCACGACAACCGCGTCGCGGCGCACGCCGACCGTGAGGTCGTACTGGTCGACGGCTCGTTGTCGATGTCGGAGGTGGGTACGTGATCGGGCTGGCGCTGGTCTTCCTTCGTGCAGGGGGAGTGGCGCGAAGCTTCTTGTTCGCTTCGTGCACGGCCCTGGCTACCGGGCTGTTGCTGGTCGCGGTAGCCATGCTCCGACTCCCCGACCGGCCGCGAGAGGGGCTCTTCAACCTGGTGGCGGAGCCGGGGCTGCGCGGTGGAACCACCTTCGCGACGGTGTTGCTCGTGCTGCCGCTGCTGCTGATGCTGTACCAGGTTGTTCGGCTGGGCACGGCGACTCGCGAACGCCGGCTAGCCGCCCTGAGACTTGCAGGTGCCACGCCGAAAGAGGTGCGCTGGCTCAGCGCGGTGGAGGTTGGGCTGTCAGTCACAGCCGGTGCGGCCGCAGGCCCCTTGGTTTACCTGGCGCTCCGTGCGCTGTTCGGCGGCCAGCGGTTGGGCACCTCGTACGGCACGTCCGGCTACGGCTATGCCCGATCCACGTTCGCGCTGGTGCCCACTTCCGTGGCGCCCAGCTGGTGGCAGACGGTCGCGTTGGTGGCTGGGGTAGTCGCTGCAGGGATCGTGACCGGGGCGATGGCCTCCCGACACGTCATCGCGTCGCCGCTGGGTGTGAGTCGCCGACAGATCCGACCCGCCCCCCGCCCGTGGGGGCTCGTGCCCGTCGGACTCGGATTGGTTACCGCCGCGGCAATTCTGAGTGGGCAGTTCGGGCGTGGTGAGGCTTCCATCATGGCCGCCATGCTGTTGGTGATTCTCGGGGCCATCGCCCTGGCGCCTTGGGTGGCGTTCCGGGTGGGCCGGCTGACGGCTGCCCGCACGAAACGGCCCGCAAGGCTGGTGGCTGCTGCTCACCTCTTGAACGATCCGCGACCCGCGGGACGGGCGGCGGCCGCAGTCGGCGCCATCGCTGTGGTCTCCGGGGGTTCCGCCGTCATGGAGGCAGACGTGTTCGCGGGTGAATCTGCGCGCGGCTTCGATCCATTTTTTGTGTCTTCGTTCCTACTGATACTGACCCTGCTCCTCCTGGCTCTACTTGTCACGACCAGTACGCTGGCCATCCACGCCGTCGAGTCGATGATCGACCGCAGGCGCGCGATGGCGGGGTTGGTCGCCGCCGGTACACCGGTAGTTGTGTTACGGGATTCTCTGCGCTTCGAGGCGACGCTCACGGCACTGCCCTTGGCGTTCGGCGGCTCCGTGCTCGGGGCAGTCGCGGTCAGTGCGGTCGACCGGTCGAACTCCCTGGTCGGCCTCCTCATCGTGCTCGGCCAGATCGTCATCACGATCCTCGTCACCTGGCTCGCGATCCGGGTCGCCGTGCTCGCTGTCACCCCGTGGTTGGGCCGGGCTACGGCGCCAGCGAACCTTCGCACTGAGTAATTCCCCACATCTGCTTGTTATGCAGATGATGGTTCACCGGGCGGGTCAGTCTTAGGATGGTTCCGGCCGGGAGGAGTAGCCGTGACTACTGACTTGGAGGCGGTGAGCGCGCCGTCTCGGGTTGCCGATCTCGACGAGGGGATCTCGGTCGAGGAGCTGCAGCTCGCGGCCCGCAACCACGGTCTGCCACTGGAGGCGCTCCGCTTCGATCTGACGCCGCCGGGACTGCATTATCTGCTGACCCATTACGACATTCCTGCCGTGGACCCGGACACCTTCCGCCTCGCCGTGGACGGTGCCATCGACACTTCGGTGTCGCTGGATCTCGATGCCATCCGCAGCCGCCCCCGAGTGTCGACGGTCGTGACCCTGGAGTGCGCGGGTAACGGCAGGGCCCGGCTGCGCCCACGACCGGTCAGCCAGCCGTGGCTGGTCGAGGCCGTGGGCACCTCACGGTGGACGGGGACGCCGCTAGCGCCGCTGCTCCGCGAGGCCGGCTTGCACGATGGCGCCGTCGATGTCGTCTTCACCGGCGCCGACCACGGGATCGAGCGGGGTGTCGAGCAGGACTACCAGCGCAGCCTGCCGGTTCGAGAGGCGATGCGTGACGACGTGTTGCTCGCGTACGAGATGAACGGCGCCCCGCTGCCTCCACAGCATGGCTACCCCCTGCGCCTTGTCGTGCCGGGTTGGTACGGCATGGCGCACGTGAAGTGGCTGACCCGGATCGACGTCGTTGCCGACCCGTTCGACGGATTCCAGATGCGTGCCTACTGCGTGCGGCAACAACCGGAGGATCACGGCACGCCACTCACCCGGATCGAACCGCGCGCATTGCTGGTGCCGCCTGGTTTTCCCGACTTCATGTCCAGAACGCGCGTGTTACGTGCGGGCCGGACGATCGTAGAGGGTCGCGCCTGGTCGGGGTGGGCGCCCGTTGATGCCGTCGATGTCAGCGTCGACGAGGGCCAGACCTGGACCTCGGCCACGCTCGAGCCGGCTCCGGACCGTTGGGGGTGGGCGCGTTGGGCGTGGACGTGGGAGGCCACCGCCGGCAGCTACGTACTGTCCGCGCGTGCATCGGACGCGAGTGGCCGAAGCCAGCCGGTCGACCCATCTTGGAACCGGGGCGGTTTCGCCAACAACCTTGTCCAGCGCGTCGCCGTCACGGTGATCAGCTGAGCTACCTGCTGCGTCTAGCAGGCGTCGAAGAGCCATGAGCCGTCGAGACGGCTCCACAGCTGACCGCTTTCGTTGATCTCCGGCGCTGTTTTGTAGGTGTACGTGACATAGGCCGCGTCGCCGAACTCTGATGCCTTGTAGCACCGGGGGACACAGAACCGGTGACTGTACCCCTCGCCAGGGGGCTACCCGCCGGCCCGTGGCTGGCCCGTATCGACCTCCACAGCGGACTGGTGGACGTGACCGCCCAGGCGACGATCACCTTCCCCGCGGAGCCTGGTACTTCCTCCGCGCCCGTTGCGGTCGACGGGTCAGGAAGACAGTGGCCGCTCATCCTGGCGATCTGCCTTGCCATCGCCGCGCTGGTCGGCGCGCTCGCCTGGCTGCGGGCCAGCCGGACAGCGCAAACTGCGACGTTCCGGTAGTCGGCCGGCGCACCGGACAGCATTACCGTCACACTTGGTGGCAGATCCAGCCAGCAGACCGGCGGCGCTCTGCCGACGGAAGCCGAGGACTCGACGCGGCGTGAGCGGTCCGGCCGGGAAGCATCGGGCTGGCTAGGGTGGCGTCATGTTGTCGACACGCCATCTGCTTGCCTTCGTCCTGACGTCAGCGGCCCTGGTCGCGGTGCCCCTGCTGCTCACGGGGCAGCACGACAGCCCTTAGGTTTGGCAGATGGTTGGCAGATAGGGAGTCTCGGGGTACGCATGGGCGGCCGACGCATCGCAGGAGGAGTGCAGGTGGACCGCACGGTGCAGAACGCCGTGTCCCGCCGCATTCTCACGATTCCGAACGCGCTCAGCATTGCTCGCCTCTTCGGCGTGCCGCTGTTCTTGTGGTTGGTGCTCGGGCCGCACAAGGACGGCTGGGCGCTTGCCGTGCTCGCAGTGTCGGGTTTTACCGACTACCTCGACGGATATCTCGCCAGGCGTCTCAACCAGGCCACCAGGCTGGGACAGATCCTGGATCCCGTCGCTGACCGCCTCTACATCCTGGCCGTGGTGGTCGGCCTCGCGATCCGGCACATCATCCCCTGGTGGCTCGCGGTTGCCTTGCCCATGCGTGATGTGCTCCTGATCGGCCTGGTGCCCTTCCTCCGCACTCGTGGCTACAGCGCGCTGCCCGTGCACTTTCTCGGCAAAGCAGCTACCGCGAACCTCCTGTACGCGTTTCCGCTGCTGCTGCTCGGGGACGGCCAAGGCACGCTGCCCCGGGTCGCCGATGTCTTCGGCTGGGCGTTCGCCATCTGGGGCTGCTCGCTGTACTGGTGGGCCGGGCTGCTTTACGCATGGCAGGTACGCAAGCTGCTGCGTGACACTCGCCCGATCAAGCGGGGGCGCAGGTGAACGCTCCCCGGATCCCCGCGCGCGATGTCGCCATGCCGCTGCTCACCCGCGTCATGACGGACACCATGGACGAGGACTATGCCTACATCGCCGGCAGGCGCGCCGGGCAGCCGACCGATTCCGCGGCCAACTCCACCGTGAGACGCCCGATCTCGCTGGCGTTGGCCATGGTGCTCGCCCTATTCGGCGCCCTGCTGATCACGGCGGCCATCCAGACGCACCGCAACAAGCCGGGGGCCGAGCGTGAGCGTGCCGCCCTCGTTGCTCAGATCCACGCCGGAAGCGCGATCGTCGACCGGCTGCGCGCCCGCACCTCGAACATGCAGTCTGAGATCCAGGACCTGCGCGACGCGGTGTTGCGCTCCACCGACCGAGGGCAGGCGTTGGACCAACACCTTCAGCGACTCGGTGTCATCACCGGCACCGCACCAGTGACCGGGTCGGGGGTCCAGGTGACCGTGGACGATGCGGCCGACAGCGCGAGCGGCGGGAAGGTCCTCGATGTCGACCTCCAGGTCCTGGTCAACGGACTGTGGGCAGTCGGTGCGGAGGCGATCAGCATCAACGGGCACCGGCTGACCACCTTGACCGCGATCCGAGTTGCAGGCGAGGCAATCACGGTGAACTACAGCCCGCTCACTCCGCCGTATGTGATCGACGCGATCGGGAATCCGGACACCATGCCTGCCGATTTCCTGGACACACCAGCAGGGCAGACGTGGCAGGAGCTGCAGGCAAACTACGGGCTGCAGTTCTCCATGGTGCCTGCCGACTCGCTCGACCTGCCTGGGCGTACTGATGTCACACTGGACTTCGCTCAACCGGGAGGGGGAGGCAGTTGATCGCCGCCATCGGACTGGTCATAGGCATCGCTCTAGGACTGATCTTCGAGCCCTCGGTCCCGGTTGGGATGCAGCCGTACCTCCCGATCGCCGTGGTGGCGGCGCTGGACGCCGTGTTCGGCGGTCTGCGAGCCTTCCTGGACGGAATCTTCGACGACAAGGTCTTCGTGATCTCGTTCGTGTCGAACGTCTCCATCGCGGCGCTGATCGTCTACCTCGGCGATCAGCTCGGTGTCGGCGGACAGCTGTCCACCGGTGTGATCGTCGTGCTGGGCATCCGCATCTTCTCCAACGTCGCTGCTATCCGTCGTCATGTCTTCCACGCCTGACGACGACCACCAGCTGCGATTCGAGCTGGATCCGGAGCCCACCCCGAAGCGCCCCGAGTCTGCAGCCACCCGCGGCGGACCCGACGCCGGCCGCGACCGGCTGATCGCCGCGATGAAGCCTCGTGCCTCCCGGGCGCAAGTGGTGGTCGCGGTCTTGATGGTGCTCGTCGGGTTCGGTCTCGTCCTTCAGGTGCGCACGACCCACTCGACCAACGATTTCGCCGGGGCCAGGCGAGGTGACCTCATCGAGCTCCTGGACTCGCTGGAGGCCGCATCGCAGCGAACGCAATCCCAGATCGACAGCCTGGAAGAGACCAAGGCTTCCTTGCAGAGCGACACCGACCGCAACCAGGCAGCGCTGGACGCCGCACGTGAGCAGGTGCAGGTTCTCGGCATCCTGGCCGGCACCATCCCGGCGCAGGGTCCGGGCGTACGCATAACCATCACAGACCCGAGCAAGGCGATCGGCTCGTCCACCTTGTTGAATGCGCTGGAGGAGCTGCGAGACGCCGGAGCCGAGGCCATCGAGCTCAACGACAGCGTTCGGGTGGTCGCACAGACGGCCCTGGTCGACGTCGACGATGGCGTGCAGGTCGATGGGATACAGCTGCAACAGCCCTACGTCATCGAGGCGATCGGCTCGGCACACACCCTGCACGAGGCCGTGAGGTTCCCCGGTGGTCTCCGGGACGAGGTCGAGACCTTTGGCGGCAGTGTCAGGGTTCGCGAGCTCAGCGACATCGAGATCGCATCGCTGCATCAGGTCGAACAACCTCAGTACGCCCAGACGGTGCCCCAGCCGGGTGGGTAGTCTGCCTCTGCAAATCCAGTCCGACACCAGGAAGTAGCACCGACCCGCAGGAGATGCACGTGTACCCCGACGACCTTCAATACAGTGCCGACCACGAATGGGTGCGTGCCCCCGGTGAGACCGAGGGCTCGGTTCGCGTCGGCATCACCGACTATGCCCAGGACGCCCTCGGCGACATCGTGTTCGTGGATGTCCCCGAGGTGGGTACGGACGTCGAATCCGGCGGCACGCTCGGGGAGCTCGAGTCGACCAAGAGCGTGAGCGACCTGTACGCACCGATCGGAGGGACCGTCGTGGCCGTCAACGCCGCTCTCGAGCAGTCGCCCGAGCTGGTGAACTCCGACCCCTACGGAGAGGGCTGGATCGTCGAGATCGCGCCCGCTGATCCGGCGGAGCTGGACAACCTGCTCGATGTCGATGCCTACACCGCACAGCTCGACGGCGACGCCTGACCACATTGAGACGTACGCCCAGCATGCGGTTCTTCGGTTGACCCGCGAATCCCTGCAACATAGGTTCGGAACAACCATGAACCTCAAGTGGGACTTTAGACTTCGACTGGAGAGACGGCATGCCCTTTTGCACGCAGTGCGGACACGAGAACCCCGCCGATGCCCGCTTCTGCTCGAACTGCGGTGCTCGTCTGGTCCATGCAGAGTCGGCCGTGGAAGGGACCTCCACCATCTCCTTCGGATCATCGGCCGAGACCGAGACAGAGCCAGGCCCCGAACTCTCAGCCGCAGACGCCGCAGCCATCGAGGCACTGCCGGTCGGCAGTGCGCTCTTGGTCGTGCAGCGAGGCCCAAGTGCGGGCAGCCGGTTCCTGCTTGATACAGACCACACGACGGCCGGCCGTCACCCCGACAGCGACATCTTCCTCGACGACGTGACCGTGTCGCGTCGGCACGCCGCGTTTCGGCGTACGCCCGACGGCTTCATCGTCTCCGACGTGGGAAGCCTCAACGGCACCTATGTCAACCGGGACCGGATCGACGAGGTGCTGCTGAGCAACGGTGACGAGGTGCAGATCGGCAAGTTCCGCCTCGTCTACTTCGCGGGCCCAGCCGGCTCGGGCGGAGCCGCTCGGTGACGTCACCGATGCCGGGAAGGTCCAGGCTCAGCATCGGCGAGGTCCTGGGCGAGCTGAGGCCTGACTTTCCCGATGTGACGATCTCCAAGATCAGGTTCTTGGAGGCCGAGGGGTTGGTCGAGCCGGAGCGTACCTCGTCGGGATACCGGAAGTTCTCGCGTGCAGATGTCGGGCGACTGCGGTACGTCCTGACCGCCCAACGCGAGCGCTACTGGCCGCTGAAGGTCATCAAGGACCACCTGAACGCGATCGATGACGGTCGCGAACCGGAAACCGCGGCGAACGACCAGCGCATGCCGATCGTGGTCCTCACCGACGGCCACCCGTCTCCTGAGATGTTCAGGGCGGACTCCGCCGACGTACGGTTCACCCGCCGGCAGCTGATCGAGGCGGCTGGCATCGACGACGCCCTGCTGACCCAGATCGAAGGGTTCGGCCTGGTGAGCACGCACAGCGGCGCGCGCTACTACGACGCCGACGCCCTGCTGGTTGCCAAGACGGTTGGTGAGATGGCCACCTACGGGGTCGAACCGAGGCACTTGCGCGCCTTCAAGGCGGCAGCCGACCGAGAGATCGGCCTGTTCGAGCAGGTTGTGACGCCGCTGCTCCGGCACCGCGGCGGGGACGCCAAGGCACGCGCCGAGGAAGTCGTCCAGGAGCTGGCCGCCGCATCCGTGCGTCTCCACGCAATGTTGGTCAAGATCGGGCTTCGTTCGGCTCGCTGACTGTCCCGAGTCCGCGGATTATTGCGGGGTAGGGTGGGTGTCGTGCGCGAAGTTGATGTGGTCGGCGTGAGGGTGGAGATGCCGTCCAACCAGCCGATCGTGTTGTTGCGCGAGGCGGCCGGTGATCGCTATCTCCCGATCTGGATCGGTGCCGTTGAAGCCACCGCCATCGCGTTCGCTCAACAGGGCGTCGTCCCGCCTCGACCCCTGACCCACGACCTGGTCAAGGATCTCCTCGAGGCCTTTGGCGAAGACCTGACAGAGGTACGCATCACCGAGGTCAAGGACGGCGTGTTCTATGCGCTGCTGGTATTCGCGTCCGGTGTGGAGGTGGGCGCTCGCCCATCGGATGCCATCGCGCTGGCGCTCCGGACGGGCACGCGCATCGTCTGTGCTGACGAGGTGTTGAGCGAAGCCGGCCTGGCCGTACCTGACGAGCAGGAAGAAGAGGTCGAGAAGTTTCGGGAGTTTCTCGACCAAATCACTCCGGAGGACTTCGAGACCGGCGCTCAGTAAGGCGACGGGCAGCTTGACCTCAACCTCCACTTGAGACTTCCGACACGCGTTCGCGAAAGGGTCAGTGTCGTTGACCCGACCGATCGCACCGCCTACCGTTACTTTGAACGTCTTCGATGTAACTCCATGTGTGCAACCCGTGTCCGGAGGTCGGCGTGACAGGCAGTAGCGACAGGCCAACGAGCGCGGCCGACAAAGACAGGCGGTCCGCGGATCAGTCCGCGGCGCACCGCGTCGCCGGGGAGCAGGGCCTGTTGTTCGACGATGACGTCTCTCCGTTGCCTGAGGATGTGGGCTACCGCGGCCCGACTGCGTGCAACGCGGCAGGCATCACCTACCGGCAGCTCGACTATTGGGCCAGGACGGGCTTGGTCGAGCCCACCGTGCGGTCGGCTACCGGCTCCGGCACGCAGCGGCTCTACTCCTTCCGCGACGTCCTCCTGCTCAAGATCATCAAGCGCCTGCTGGATGCGGGGGTCTCTCTGCAGCAGATCCGCTCGGCCGTTCATCATCTGCGTGAGCGCGGCACGGACGATCTCACCAGGGTCACGTTGATGAGCGATGGCGCGACGGTCTACGAATGCACGTCCAACGAGGAAGTCATCGACCTGCTGGCAGGCGGCCAAGGTGTGTTCGGCATCGCCATCGGCGGTGTCTGGCGCGAGATCGAGGGGTCCCTTTCTGAGCTGCCGAGCGAGCGTGCAGATCAGTTGGCGGGGGAGCACCCGAGCGATGAGCTGGCGGCGCGTCGTAGGGCCAGACTGAGCGGCTGAGCACCCGCCCCGGTGCGTGCCACATGGTGGAACTCACCTGGTAGATTCGGTGACGATGAGCGACCGTCCGTCCCTGTCAGCCCTGGAGCAGACGGCACCCTTCGCCGGCAGGCACATCGGGCCGCGAGACTCCGAAGTCGAGTCGATGCTGGCCGTGACGGGTTTCGACACCCTGCAAGACCTGCTCTACGCGGCGATCCCTGACGGCATCCGGACTAACGGCGAGCTCACCCTGCCGGAGCCGCTGAGCGAGGCCGAGGCGCTGGCCGCCCTGCGACGATTCGCGGCTCACAACCGCCCACTCGAACCGATGATCGGGCTCGGCTACTACAGCACCATCACACCGTCCGTGATCAGGCGCAACGTGCTCGAGGACCCTTCCTGGTACACCGCGTACACGCCCTACCAGCCGG
>JBDUDR010000045.1:0-18626 GCA_040002845.1 Nocardioidaceae bacterium | reverse complement strand
AGGGGTACGACGTCGCCCGGCGGGTGTACAACGCGATGATCGACCGTCGGCCCCGCGTCATCGTCCGTCCTGCCAACACCGGCGACGTGATGATGGCGGTCAGCTTCGCTAGGGACAACGACCTGCCGGTTGCCACCCGTGGTGGTTCCCACAGCGTGCCCGGCTTCGGCACCTGCGACGACGGCGTCGTCGTCGACCTGTCGAGCCGACGCGGAGTCCGGATCGATCCATTGACCCAAACAGCCCGGGCCGAGGGCGGGGCGACCTGGGGAGACTTCAACGCCGCGACGTACCCGTTCGGCCTGGCGACCACCGGAGGGATCATCTCCACGACCGGGGTCGGTGGTCTCACGCTGGGGGGTGGCATCGGCTATCTGGCACGTGGCCTCGGGCTGTCCTGCGACAACCTGATCTCGGCCGACGTGGTCACCGCCGACGGGACGATGCACGTTGCCAGCGAGACGGACAACGAGGACCTCCTCTGGGCTATTCGTGGGGGTGGTGGCAACTTCGGCGTCGTCACGTCCCTCGAATACCGCCTGCACCCGGTGAAGGACATCTACGGTGGGCCGATGTTCTTCGAGCTCGAGCATGCGCGCGATGTACTTCAGTTTTTCCGCGAATACATCGTCGACGCACCTGAGGAGCTCGGCGCCTTCCCGGCCTTTCAGATCGCTCCCCCGCTCCCGTTCATCCCCGAGGATCGGCATGGGGAGCCGTTCGTGGCGATGGTGGCCTGCTGGGCCGGGCCGCTGGAGGAGGGCGAGCGGGCGCTCCAGCCCTTCCACGACGTGGCGCCTGTGCTCGCTGAGCACGTCGGCCCGATGCCGTACCCGGCGTTGAACAGCGCTTTTGACGGGTTGGTGCCGCCTGGGCTTCAGCACTACTGGAAGGCGAACTTCAACCGCGAGCTCACAGATGGCGCCATCGAGGCTCACCTTGAGCACGGCCCCAAGCTTCCGGTGGTGAACTCCACGGTGCATATCTATCCGATCAACGGTGCCTGTCACCGGGTGCCGAATGACGCGACCGCGTTCGCCTATCGCGATGCAACGTTCGCGACGGTGATCGCCGGGATGTGGCCTGATCCCCACGAGAATGAGGCGAACACCGAGTGGGTCCGCGACTACTACGACGCTACGGCACCACACTCGGAGGGCGGCGGCTACGTCAACTTCATGGCCGGAGACGACCAGGATCGGATTCGGGACAACTACAAGGGGAACTACGACCGGCTGGCGAGCCTCAAGCGGCAGTACGACCCTGAAAACGTGTTCCGGTTCAACCAGAACATCAAGCCTGCCTGACTGATCTCCGAGAGATCCAGCCGACGCCACCGACCTAGCGGAGGTGGTGCACCTCCTGCAGGCCATAGACCGGCGTCGGGATGCCTTCTGCGCGCGCCTTCAGCTGCAACGCGAGGTACAGCGAGTAGTGGCGGGACTGGTGCAGGTTGCCGCCGTGGAACCACAGGGCCTCCTGCTGAGTGGGCCTCCACATGTTCCGCTGCTCGCCCTCCCACGGACCGGGGTCCTTGGCGGTACCCGAGCCGAGGCCCCATACCTTCCCGACCTTGTCGGCGACTTCCTGCGAGATCAGATCCGCTGCCCAGCCGTTCATCGATCCGTAGCCGGTGGCGTACACAACGAGATCCGCCGCGAGCTCATCGCCGTTGGATAGGACCACGGAGGTCTCGGTCAGCTTGGTGACCTCGACGCCGCTGACCAGTTTGATCTCACCGTCGGCGACCAGGTCTGAAGCGCCCACGTCAATGTAGTAGCCCGACCCGCGTCGGAGGTACTTCATAAACAACCCGGAGTCATCCTCGCCAAAGTCGAGCATGAACCCAGCCTTCTCCAACCGCTGGTAGAAGTCGCTGTCACGCTCCCGGATCGCGTTGTACACCGGGATCTGAAACTCGTGCATGATGCGGTAGGGCACCGAGGCGAACGTCATGTCCGCCTTGTGGGTCGTCATTCCGGCGGCCACGGCACGCTCGGAGTAAAGGTCGCCGAGGGCGAGATCCATCAATGAGTCCGACCTTACGATGTGCGTTGAGGAGCGCTGCACCATCGTCACGTCGGCACCCTCCTCCCACAGTGCCGCACAGATGTCGTGGGCCGAGTTGTTGGAGCCGACGATGACTGCCTTCTTGCCCCGGTAGCCCTCTGGTCCTGGATGTTGGGAGGAATGGTGCTGGTCGCCGGTGAAGTCGTCCATGCCGGGGATCTCCGGCAGGTTGGCCTTGCCCGACATGCCGGTGGCGAGCACAAGCTGCTTCGGCCGCAGGGTGATGTCGGCCCCGTCGCGTTCAACGACGACGATCCACTCGGCGTTCTCTTCGTCGTAGCGTGCGCTCTTGCAGGTCGTTGAGCGCCAGTAGATGAGCTCCATCACCTGCGTGTACATCTCCAGCCAGTCGCCGATCTTGTCCTTCGGCGAGAACACCGGCCAGACCTTTGGGAAGTCGATGTAGGGCAGGTGGTCGTACCACACCGGGTCGTGCAGGCACAACGACTTGTAACGGTTACGCCAGGAGTCACCGGCGCGCTCGTTGCGCTCGATGATGATGGTCGGCACGTCGAGCTGGCGAAGTCGCGCGCCCAGAGCAATCCCGCCCTGACCGCCACCGACGATGACGCAGTAGGGCTGCACGGAGTGGCCGAGTTCGGCTGCCTCCTGCTGCCGCTTCTCGAGCCAGGTCCGACGTGCCTTGTTCGCACCGTGCTCGGCGCCCATCGGCCGTCGAAACTCCATCGGCTCCTCGTGCCCTTTGAGCTCGTAGAGGGTGGCGAGCAGCGTCCAGCAGCCGCCGTCCTTGAGCCTGAGATGGCCACGCCCGCGGCCAGCCGTGGTCTCGAAGGTGATCCAGCTTTCGGTGACGCCGTCGGTTTCCGTCGGCGTCTCGCTGGGAGAGAAGCTGTGCGGCTTCACCTGCTCCAGCGTCTCGCCGAGCATCTCCTTGACACCCTCGCGCCCTTCCACGGTCTTGATGTTCCAGGTGAAGGACACGAGATCGCGCCAGAAGCTCTCGGGAAGAAACATCGATGCCGCGGCGTCGATGTCACCCTCCGCCAGTGCCGTCTCGAACTCGGAGAGCCAAGCTGAGACGCGGCGGCTCGCTGCGCTGTCAGTTTCGCCCTCGACACGCTGCTTGGTCTCGGTCATCGCGGTATCTCCCAGTGCGTCCGGACTGCATCGGTGCCTTCCATGATGTCGCACGATTGCGGGTGTCGCCATTGCCCGGCGGGTCCGGTCTTTGGATCCACCGACGGCTTCCTACCGCGAGCTGCGTACGACCTCCTTGTCCAGGTCGACATTGCCTGCCTCGACGTACTTGGCCATCAGCTCCTCCCGTACCGCCCAGGCATCACGTGCCGCACAGCAGCACGTCGTCCTCGACCACGACTGCGGTGATCTCCAACGTCACAGCTCGATCATCGTCTCCAACCCAGAGCGCCCGGAACGGCGCGGCGTTTATCAGCGGGTTCGGGGTTCGAGTCCCCGCTGGCGTACCACGTCTGACCTGGCCTTTCGGCGAAGGGTCGCCGCCTCTTTCAGGCTCTTGTGGTAACGATGTGGGAACGCGGGGTCACCGGCATAACGCTACGAGCAGCGAGCTTTCCCGTGCCATCAGGGCATCGCGCGTGCGGGTGCTCGTCTGAGCACGACTACGAGAGTTCAGCGGGGGCCGGCCCATCCACGTTGGTCACGGGTTCACCCGTTCCTGAGCGGACCACGACAAGCGTCGAGCTGTCGTGGGACAGAGAGGGCCAGCGTCGATACACGCGGATGAGCGTTTCCTGCAGAACATCCTCGGCAAGGCCGCTGTCGCCAACCAGCAGGTACGCCAGCCTCAGCAAGGCCGGCGAACGAGCGGCCACATACTCATCGAAGCTCGCGCGCGCTGCGCACTCGTGCCCAGGGGCGATCGCTCCTCGACTTGGCAACGTCTGCAAGTCCTCCACGTTGAGTAGACGCGAAATCGCGGCTCAGAGGTTGCATGCGGGTGCCCTGAACGTTGCCTGACGCAGACTGCCCCCGCGCCCACGTGGGCGCGGGGGCAGTCGGGAGGCGCGTTAGCAGCCCTGCGCTACGTCTGCGAAATTGTTCAGATAGGTGTAGTAACCCTGGGCGGCTCGTGACGGGCTCTCACGAGCGAACCAGGAGAAGTGGACCTCGTCCTCGGGGTGGTAGGTGATGCCGCCCAAGGTCACCTTGAACCCGTATCCGACCACTGGATCGCCGGTCTCGAGATAGCTGGTGCAGCCGTACTGTGGGGCGGTGGGCGTCAGCCACGGGTCGACGATGTTGTTGACGAACGGGTCGTCATACCACTCCTGCACCTCATGGCTGAGGGCGTGGATGTCGGCAATGAAGGACTCGGTGTCGCCCGCATTGGCGCTGAAGATCCCCTGCTGGCTGTACGACGCGAACATGTAGGTGTTGACCTGCTGAGTGCCGTTGCCATTAACAGATGACGTGGCCCCGTGGTAGCCAAGAATGCAACAGTTGCCCGGGGTTTGGACGTAAAGGAACGTGTTGTTGACCAAGAAGATCGGCAACACGTGCGGGCTGATCTTCATAGACACCAACAGATTGGTGAGGTGGCTGGTGAACCAGGAGTAGCTCACGAGCCCGATGTCTGCATGTGAGCGGCTGCCCACCACGATCTGACCCTGGTTCTTGGGCACCGCGATCGTCTGTGTCGCCGTGACCGTGGGTGTCCCGAGCAGGACGTGGTAGCCAGTGCCCGACTTGTTCCACTGAGCCCGATAGATCGCGTCCCCGACCTGAGTGACGTCCGACGGCTCATTGATGACCCGCGGATCAGGGGCAACGCCGGGTGGAGTGTCGGGTGGCTGAGGCGGCTCGCTGGCGGTCGTGTTGGCAGCGGTTCCGATGTCGGCGCTCTGGAAGACGGGCGAATTCATAGTGGCCGCCAACTTGTCGGTCCCGTCTAGAACACGAACGTTGGGGTCAGCAGATACGTCGAACACGAACCGCATCGGAATAATCTCAGTCGGAATCGTCGTGGTCACGTTCCCGTTCGCCGGGTTCGTACCCACCATCGTGTAGTGGTAGGTCCGACCGTTCGTGGGGTCGGTGAACGCCGACGTAAAGTTCGGGATCGTCTCGGCTCGTGACGAGACGGTTCCAGACAGTGCTTGCTCTTTGAACTTTGCGGTGCCGATGCCGTCGCCCCTAAGCGACCTGCCTTCGGCGGAACTGCTCGCACCTGCCCCACCTGTTAGCGCAAACACCACGCCGAGTGCGACACCACACATCAAGGCCGTACGGCGACGACTGCTCAAGATGACCGCCATCCCTTCATCGCTGGGTAGTCCGGCCAGCGACGGGGCAGCGCCCATCCGCAGGCTGGGCTCGTCATTGCATCCTGCCACGGGACCGGCTGGGCCAACAAGGGACCGCGGCATCGACCGGACAGTTCGCCCGGCAAGGATCAGCGCGCAGGCGGTGACGATAGGGGCGGTTGGCGCTGACTAGCCGCCGACGGACGCCGGGTTCATCGAACGGATGAGGAGCGCAGGCAGCGCCTAGCCGTTCGGCGTTCTCGTCCTGATCTCTCCTCAACCCCGACCGAGCCAGACACCGCGACGTCGCGCCACGCGTTGAATGAACTCGTCTGCGGTGTTGACATGCGGGAAAGGCTCAGCAGGGACGGGGACGGCGAGAGCCTCACAAAGCGGTGCCCAGCCGTCTCCTGGTCGCCATTCAACGAGTCGCTCCGCCGCTACGGATGCGCGAACCTCATCGTTCCAGCGGTCATAGCGTGACTTGGCGGCCTCGGCGTCGTCCCAGTCCGGGCCAAACACCGCGATCATGAACGCTTGATTCATCTCGAACCACGACCTCTGGAGCGGCTCCGCGTCGTCGAGATGTGCCCGAAGCTGCCGCATGTTCGCGAACACGGTCGCGTCGGCGCTGCGCCACCAGACCTCAGCACTGTCTCGCTCCGAGAGCAAGATGAGCGATCGGGGATACTCCCCAGCCAGTTCACGCCAGAAGGCGGCGGTCGGCCAATCCACAGCCGCGGAACAGCCTTTGAAGAAAACCGGCCAGTCGACGCGTTCGCCACATGCGGCGGCGCTGAAGGTCGGTACGTCCACATAATCTCGCTCCCGGAGCGTCGACATGTGGTAGCAGGTCCCGCCCAGGAGACGCTCCAATGCGACGCGCAAAGAGTACGTACCGGTGCGCGGCAGGCCAGCCCCGACCACTCGGAGCATGTCCGTCATTTCGGAACCGTAGCAAGCGCGTCCAGCGGGAGAAGGGCCGAAAACCCTCCGTTGGACGAAACGCCCGAGGAGATCTTGCGCCGCCGCTATGCCGCCGGCGAAATCGACCATGACGAGTATCTCCGACGCCGGCGCGACCTCACCGAACACTGACCGCCACCCACGGTAGTGCAGGGTGGTTGGACACAGTCGATAACGTCAGCGTCGTGGATCGTGTCTCGCAACCGGAGCTGTCACCGCACAGTCAGATGGTGTTCGTCCCGGCTGACCCGCCGCGATCGGGTCGATTCGCGATCTGGGGGGACGGCGTCAGCGACCCTGAGGGATCGCTTGACCTGGTGCTGCCCACCGCCCGATCGGTGCGACGGCGCCGCATCTCGGCACGGTTCGTGTCCGTGACCGACGCGTTGCCGCTCTTGCTCGACGCTGACCGGGACTCTGTCACGCCCAGCCAGGCGGCCTGGTCTGTCGCAACGACCGCGGCCGTCGGACTCATCGGCCGCGGTCGGTTGCTGCCGGCGGTAACCGAGTCGGGGATGGACGCCTGGCGGATCGGGCCGCTCGATGCGGCCGACGCCGAGTGGTTGCGCTCGCTGGCGGCAGCCTTCCCTCCCCTGGCGCATCCGTTGGAGGTGACCGGCATCCGCCCGCTTCGGATCCGATCAGCTGAGTCCGTCATCCGAGAAGCATGGGACGCCATCGCTGACACCATGGTCCGTAGCGCGTCAGCGCCGGTCGCCACCGGTACGAGGTTGTTCGCGGCGCCGGCGCCGACTCCGGTGCCGGACGGGCTGCGCACGTGGCTGCACGGCACGCAGGACGAACTCGACGCGGGGGCTCGGGCCTGCCTCCGCCTCGAGCTTCCTGACTCGGCCGACGAGCCGGCGCGTGCCGTGCTCCAGTTGCGCAGCTCCGTCGATCCCAGCCTGATGATCGATACCGCGGACCTGTGGCGGGCTCCCGCCGCCGTACTGGCCCGGTTCGGGACTCAGGCCGAGACCGACCTGCTGCTGGCGCTGCGGCGAGGCGCTCGCGCCTGGCCGCCGCTCGGTCCACTCCTCCACGAGACGACTCCGACGGCACTGCTCCTCGACGACGACGTCGTCGCCGGCCTGATGGACTGGGGCGCGGAGGCGCTGGCGGGCGCCGGGATCGAACTGCTGTGGCCTGCCGATCTGTTCGAGGCCATCAAGCTGCATGCGGTGGCGACGCCGAGCCCGCAGCCAGTCACCGATGCGGGCTTCACTCTCGACACGTTGCTGCAGTTCCGTTGGCAACTCACCATTGGCGGCGAGGTGCTGAGCCAGGAGGAGGTCGACGCACTGGCCGAGGCCAAGCGCCCCATGGTCCGCATCCGCGGCCGGTGGGTCGCGGTCGACGCGGCGCTGGTCGCCAAGCTGCGGCAGCGCAAGGAACGGGCGCTCAGCGGCGCCGAGGCGCTCGCCGCGGCGCTCACCGGCGGGATAGACGTGGACGGTGAACGCGTCGAGTTCCTGGCGTCCGGGCCGCTCGCCGACCTCGCAGCCCGTCTGACCAGCCTGACTGCGGCACCGCCAGCGGCCCTGAAGCCGCCCAATGGGCTGGTCGCGACGCTCCGGCCTTATCAACTGCGCGGTGTCTCCTGGCTGGCGCAGATGTGCGCCAGCGGTCTCGGCGGCTGCCTCGCCGACGACATGGGGCTCGGCAAGACGGTTCAGGTGATCGCGTTGCACCTGCATCGGCGCACGGAGGGGCATGGCCGGACGCTCGTAGTCTGCCCCACCTCGCTGCTGGGCAACTGGGAGCGGGAGCTGCACCGGTTCGCGCCGGACGTGCCGGTCCGCCGCTACCACGGCGGCGGTCGTCACCTCGACGACCTGGCCGACGACGAAGTCGTACTGGTGACGTACGGCGTCGTGCTACGCGACCGCGAGGAACTTGCCACTGTCGACTGGAGTCTCGTCGTCGCCGACGAGGCGCAGGCGGTCAAGAATCCGCTTTCGCGTACGGCGCGGGAGCTGCGCGGTGTGCCGGCAGCCGCCCGGGTCGCGCTGACGGGCACGCCGGTGGAGAATCGGCTGACCGACCTGTGGGCCATCCTGGACTGGACCACACCCGGTCTGCTCGGTCCGCTCGAGCGATTCCGCACCACGATTGCAACGCCGGTCGAGCGCTATCGCGACCCGGACCGGACGAGGCAGTTCTCGCGGTTGGTCCGGCCGTTCCTCCTGCGTCGTCGCAAGTCAGATCCCGGCATCGCACCCGAGCTGCCACCGAAGACCGAGACCGACCGGCTGGTGTCTCTAAGCACAGAGCAAGCCACGCTGTACGAAGCCGTGGTGCGGGAGACGATGGACCGGATCAGCCGTTCCGAAGGCATCGAGCGACAGGGTCTGGTCTTCAAGCTCCTCGTCGCGCTCAAACAGATCTGCAACCATCCCGCGCAATACCTGCACCAGCCTGGGCCGCTGACCGCTCGGTCCGGCAAGCTGGCTGCCCTCGACGACCTGCTCGAGATCATCACCGCAGAAGGCGAGTCGGTGCTCGTGTTCAGCCAGTTCGTACAGATGGCCGCCCTCCTGGAAGCGCACTTCGCCGGACACGGCCTGCGCACCCTGTTCCTGCACGGCGGCGTGCCTGCGCGAGCGCGGGAGCGGATGGTGGACGAGTTCCAATCCGGCGCCGCCCCGGTGTTCATCCTCTCGCTCAAGGCCGGCGGCGTCGGGCTGAACCTCACCCGCGCCACCCACGTCGTGCACTACGACCGGTGGTGGAACCCCGCGGTCGAGGACCAAGCCACCGACCGTGCGCACCGCATCGGCCAACACCGACCGGTGCAGGTGCACCGGCTCGTGGCCGAGGGCACCGTCGAGGACCGCATCGCCGAGCTGCTAGAACGCAAACGCGGCCTGGCTGAGGCTGTCGTCGGCGGCGGCGAGGCATGGATCGCGGAGCTTGCCGACAACGAGCTGCGGGAGTTGGTCAGCTTGGGCACATCGAGATGAAGACGAGGCGCGCGACGACGCCGACTCGACGCCGGCAGTTCGGTCACACCTGGTGGGGTGTGGCCTGGGTGACGGCGCTCGAGGATCGCGCCCGATTGGACCCGAACCGGTTGCCCCGCGGCCGTACCTACGCCCGGTCGGGTGCCGTCGGCGAGCTCGAAGTGAGCGCCGGCGCGGTCCGGGCTCCGGTCCGTGGCCGCCGGCCGGCGCCCTACCAGGTACGAGTGCGGGTGCGCGTCTTCACCCCGCCCGAGTGGGACCGCGTGCTCGACGCGATCGCCGGCCAGATCGGCCACGTCGCAGCGCTGCTCGAGGGTGAGCTGCCGCCTGAGGTCGCCGAGGATGTCCTAGCCGTCGGGCTCGACTTGCTCCCGGGCCCAGGTGAGGTGCAGCCCCGCTGCTCTTGTCCGGACTGGGCCGATCCGTGCAAGCACGCGGCCGCCGTCTGCTACCTCGTCGCTGACCTGATCGACACCGACCCGTTCCGCTTGCTGTTGCTGCGTGGCCGCGACCGCGACGACGTGCTCGGGGCTTTGCGCGCCCGACGGGCCGCGGCGGGGGCACCTCGCCATGCCGGCTCGTTCGTCTTCCCCGGCGATCCAGACACCGGGGTGGAAGCACGAGCCGCGTACGTCGACAGCGCGAAGCCACCGTTGCCACTGACACCGCTACCGCCGGTGCGACCCGGCCACCCGGCCGCACTGTCGACGCCGCCACCGGAGCTCGCGGACGCGCTGCGAGCGCTTGCCGCCGACGCCGCCGCGCGCGCCTGGTCGCTGGCCGTGGGCGAAGGCGACGGCGGTCTCACACTGGCCGTCGACGCCGATCTCGCCCGTCGGGCGGCCGCTGCCCTCGGCAGTGCCGACTTCGATCAGCTTGCCATTCTTGCCAAGCGGCGCCGGCGGGACCTCGCCCGCGCCGCATTGGCCTGGCAGGCGGGCGGCCCCGATGGCCTCAACGTGCTCACGGACAGTTGGCGGCCAGACCCGGATGCCGTCGCCGAGGCTCGTCGTGCCCTTGGTCGTGAGTCGACGGCGCGGGCCAACCGGGTCACCCGCGGCGACATCCAACTGCGGCTCGGCCGCGATGGTCGCTGGTACCGCTTCCACCGCCACCGCGGCGCATGGGATCCCGACGGGCAACCGGATGCAGACCCCTCCGCGCTAGTCGCAAGGGACTGACTCGAGCACCCGCCTTGCCTTGTGCCACATCGCTTGCGGGCAATAGAGTCCATTTCCCCTTCCTTGCAAGCGATCCGCGACGATCGGAGATCGGCGTGAAACTGATCACTTCCCTAGCGGCGATCGCGAGTTTGACGGCGGCTGCTGCGTACGCAGCCCCGGTCGCAGCCCCGGTGGCCGCAAGAAGTCCCCTCGGGTCCACAAGCCGCATCGAGCCGTTCTGCGAGACCAAGGCCGCCGCCTGCCCGGACACACGTACGCACAGGAACTACGAGGGTGAGTACGTGGGACACGACGAGCCCTCGGTGCTCTTCTACTCGGACGCCCAGGGATCGGGGAACTCGAACGTCTGGCATCTCCGGCTCCCGCACGAATCCCCGACGCTGCCGACCCAGGACGGAACGGGCGGCACGTGGAACTTCCAGCAGCACATCGCGTTTTGGTTCGGGATGGCGCTCTGCGAGACGCAGAGCTACCCGAACCCGGGGGCGCCGTGTCCGCGCGACTCCGACGCGAACATCAAGGACTCGGCGAACACGTCCTCGCCCAACTGGATCGGCAACCACGCAGGGACCGGGTTCCTCGAGTTGCAGTTCTACCCGCCGGGATGGACGCCGTTCTTGGTGGGAACTTCGTGCGACCCCACCAAGTGGTGCGCGGCGATGGCGGTGTTCGGCCTGTCGGACAGCCTGACGCAGACAAACAACGCAGACTGCCTCAACACCGTCGGTGAGGAATGGCCGAACTTCGCCTTCATCACGAAGAGCGGCAAGCCGCAGGCCCCGCCTGATCCGGCCAGCTTCACCGCGGCCACGTTCACACCGGATCCGTCGAAGGATCTGTTCATGAACGCCGGCGACCGCCTCACCATCAAGATCCACGACAGCGCCGCCGGCCTCGTGACGGCGATCACGGACACGACTACTGGCAAGAGCGGCTCCATGACGGCGAGCGCCGCGAACGGCTTCGCGCACCCGCTGTTCCAGCCGAACGCGGCCACCTGCTCCGAGGCTCCGTACTCATTCCACCCGATGTACTCGACGTCGGGCGAGCACACCCGTGTGCCGTGGGCCGCTCACTCATACAACGTCGCTTTCTCGGACGAGATCGGTCACTTTGAGTACTGCGACAAGGCAAACGCCCGCGGCAGGTGTGTCCAGCCCGGTGGCAACGACTCGCAGGTCGATTCCGACGACCAGGGGTGTTTCAACGCAGATGCGTCGCTCCTGATCAAGATAGGTGGCTGCATCGCCACCGATACCGATTTCGACGGTACGTCGTACCAGCGCGTGTGGTCGGGGACGCTCGCGAACGCGACCAGAGATCGGCGTCTCCACGCCGAGTCGTTCCGGTTCACGAGCCCGTTGTCCCACGGATCCAACTATTCACGCGTCGCCTTCGAGGCGGACTTGCCGGCGATCGAGGCCGCCTGCGACACGACGACCGGTAGCAACTGCGTGAATCCGCCGCCGGGGTCGAACTTCTACCCGATCTACTCGACGAGGGGCAAGAACGGCTGCGCCTGGCAGGAAGGGGGAACCCACATCCCCGGGACAGTGCGGACGTTCGGCGGTACTTCGACGACGGAGTACGGGCCGCTCATACCGTTGGTCTACCCGGACTTCCCGGGATTCCCGGGCACCGCTTCATTCTTCGAAGACTTCCGCAGGGTTCTACCCACCAACCCGTGCCCGCACACGGTGCACTAGCCGGGGTAGATCCGTCGGAGTCTTTGACAACCTCGGTTGCCCAAGCATCGGCTGGGAGCTTCCTTTTCGCCGGCTGACAGGTAGTTGTTCGATTTGGCTCGGAGGAGTAGCAGAGCGCGGGTGAGGGGCTTCGGTCCCTCACCCGCGCTCTGTCATTTAGCCGATGCTGCTCGCACCACGACGTAACCGGGCATGCTTGGACCCGCGGCTGCCGCGTCCAGAGGAGGTATCGATGTACCGGGTCTCGGGCACGACCCTTCCCGACGGCGATCAGCGCGACATCTTCATCGTCGACGGTCGCATCACGTTCGAACCCGTTGACGACTCCGATGTGCTGATCCAGGCTGCGCTGATCGTGCCCGGCCTTGTCGACCTGCACGCCCACTTGGCCCTTTGGAGCCCGGCGGGCGACGACGCCTCGGACGAAGACCGTGCCACGGCGAGCGCGCGAGCGCACGTCGATGCCGGCGTCCTGGCGCTTCGCGAGCCTGGTGCCCCGAACCACGCGTCCAAGGGGCTTGGACCCGATCGCGGGCTACCCCGGACCGTCACAGGAGGGCGGTTTCTCGCACCGCCCGGCCGGTATTTCCCAGGCCTTGCGAGGGAGGTGCCGGAGGCGCAGCTCGTACCGGCCGCCCTCGAAGAGCTGGCTCACAGTCAGGCTTGGGTCAAGATCATCGGTGACTCACCGCTCGGAGGCGACGGGATCACCCGTACGTACTCCGACGCAGGGCTGTACGAAGTCTCCAGGGCCGTCCACGACGCCGGCGGCCGGATCGCGGTGCACTGCAGCCTGCCGGAGACGATCAATGGTGCTGTCGAGGCGGGGTTCGACTCGTTGGAGCACGCGACGTTCATGCCGCCTGACCTGCTCGCGTCGGTGCTGGATGCCGACATCGCGTGGATTCCCACCCTGTCGATCAGCGATCCGATCCGCTCGATGGTGCGACAGCTGGGCTACTCGAGCTCAAGCGTGGAGTACGTCGAGGCCTGCCTCGACGCGCAGCCGGAGACGGTACGGCAGGCCGTGGACGCCGGTGTCGTCGTACTCGCAGGAACCGATGCCGGGATGGTGCCGCACGGCATGGTCCGGCGGGAGGTCGAGCTCTTGATCGCCGCCGGGATCGAGCCTGAGACCGCGATCGGCGCCGCATCGTGGAACGCGCGCCGGTGGCTCGGTCTACCGCTCATCGAGGAGGGCGCCCCCGCCGACCTCGTCGCGTACCGCGACGACCCTCGTGATGACCCGTCGGTGCTGGCCGAGCCCGCCGTCGTCGTGCTCGACGGAACCGTCCTACGTCGCCCGGTTGGCTGACCCCCTCAGGTACCTCCGTGGTCGTTGAGCAAGTGAAGTCGGTAAGCGGCTGTGGTGTCCTCGGACCGGCTGCCGACATCGAGTTTGGTGAGGATATGGGACACGTGGACGCTCGCGGTCTTGGGTGAGATGAGGAGCTCGCTGGCGATCTGATCGTTGGTACGCCCCACCCGGGCCCGCAGACTGGCGCGATTGCGACTGCCGGCGAGCGAGCCGATCCCTTGCGGGGAGGGGACAGCAGTGACACGCTGGTGCTCGTCGATCTAGGAGGCGATATGGCCGGATTTGTGCAGATCATCGAATACAAGACGTCACGGATTGAGGACGTCCAAGCACTCGCCGATGACATGCGAGGGTCGCGGACGGCCGACGGTGCCACGTCGGTGGCGCGCGTGACCGCCACCGCGGACCGGGACCGTCCCGGCTACTACCTGACAATCGCGGAGTTCGACTCATATGAGGCCGCTATGGAGAACTCCGCGCGGCCCGAGACCAGTGAGTTCGCCGCCAAGATGGCCGAGCTGTGCGACGGCCCACCGCGGTTCTACAACCTGGACGTACAAGACGAGTGGCTTCCCTAGACCCTCGGGATTGTCTGGCCCAAGTTGCGCATCATCGTGCTCGGGGGGACGAGGTTTGTCGGTCATGCGATCTGCTCCGAGCTGACATCGCGAGGTCATGACCTGTTGCTCGTCCACCGCGGCCGAGCGGAGCCCGGGGACCTCGCGCAGACGCAGCATCTGCACGCCGATCGAGCTTCATGGCCGAGTCAAAGCACACAACTCGCCGCGTTCGGAGCCGAAGCGGCCGTCGATGTCTCAGCCTTGAACGGCGTCGGGGCTGAGTCGGCTCTCCGCGCGCTACCACCGGAACTGCGCCTTGTCGTCATCTCCAGTGGTGACGTCTATCGCGCGTACCAATCCCTCCACGCTGGCAGGCAGACTGACCCTGTGCCCCTCAGCGAACTGTCTCCGCTTCGCCAGGTTCGCCACATTGACACCCCTGACTGGGAGAACATCGAGATCGAGGAACGCTATCTCGCCGCCGGAGCCACCGTGCTACGGCTGGCAGCGGTGTACGGCGAGCACGACTACCAGCATCGGTTCGAGTTCGTCCTCCGGCGCGTTCGGGCGGGTAGGCGAAGGCTGCCCATCGGCCCGGGGACGTTCCTGTTCAGCCGGATCTACGTGGGAGACGTCGCCACGGCGGTTGCGGAAGTCCTAGAGCGGGACGACCTTGCTGGCGAGATCTTCAACATCGCCGAATCTACGACCTCCGCGTACCGGCTCTTTGCCGAGCAGATCATCGCGGCAGCTGACGGCGAGCTCGAGTTGGTCCCCGTTCCCGAGGAGAGGCTTCCAGAGGACCTCAAGATCACCGGGTCGGTCAGCCAGCACCTGCTCCTCGATGCGTCCAAGGCCCGGCGGATCTTGCAGTGGAAGGACCGCGACTCGCGAGAGGCTCTGCGCCGATCCGTCAGTTGGCATCTGGATAACCCACCGACGGACGCCAGCGACGACTTCGCCCAAGATGATGCGGCGCTTTCTCGCCGGAGCTGACCGCCGATAGGCAGCGGCTACGTCAGCGAATCGTGAAGCTCGACTCACCCCGCGGCGGCTCCGCCCTGACGTCGACCTGCTCGACACGGGCGTGAGGCGGACCATGTCGGCACCATGAGCACAAGGAGTCGACCGCCTCCTCGCTGCCTTCGAAGACCGCTTCCACGCCGCCATCGGCTCGATTCCTGATCCAGCCGGACACGCCAGCGGTCAGCGCCTCGCGGCGACAGCTCTCGCGGAAGAAGACACCCTGAACGTCGCCGCGGACAACCACACGACGTCGGATCACGGCTGTGCAGTCTAGTGGCCTTGACGCACAGTTCGCCGACTCCCTCGCTTGGCTAGTCGGCCATGGCATCGCACATGTTCTCGGCCGTGCCATCGACCCCCAGAGCAATCGTCCTGGTGCCACCCGGATTGACAGTGAGGGATGACCAGTCGCCGCTGACCCGATAGAAGCCGAATCCAGGGTCGCTTCCCGGCGGCAGCACAGCTGCGAAGTTTCCGTGCTGGATGAGGATCGACGCGAATGCGCCATCCGCGTCGTACTCCTGGATAGCCCGTCCGCTGAGGTCGCGCCGGATCGTCACACCGCTGTCGGCGTGGTGAAGTCCATCACCAACGGTCCCTTCCACTGAGTCTTGACGGTTCCGTCGGAGTAGAACCCCACATCCTTGTAGAACTCACGGTCGCGGACGACCGTGGCGTCGACCCCGAAGTCACATGCCACGCCAGCGTCGAGCGAGAAGTCCGGTTGGTGATACCTGATCCATCCGCTCGACCACGTGGGTTGGGCTTTCACGGTGTGCACCGCGGGAGCATGAGCCAACGCGACCGGTGCCCCCGTTGCTCTGCCACTCCCAGCGGCGCCTACGAGAGCGGTTGCGGCCAGTACGGTTGCGACTCGTTTGGACATCCTCTCGCCTCCTAACCGGTTATAACACTTCTTGCGGTTAGGACGAAACCATGGCGTCAGATAACGAATCAAGACACAATCTGGACCATGCACTGGGTCATGGTCGAGGGCGTACCGCTGCCGAGACGTATCGGCGGTCATCCCGCCCTCGACTTCTGCAACACATGGGCGGGTTGGGGCAAGCCGCCCTCCCCCAATCGCGAGTGGCTCAAGGAGTACGAGACGTTGGCGCTCTGGGCGGCGTACGCCGATCTGATCGGGGCCGCGGATGTGGTGCGCTTGCGACGGGCCGCTCACCGGCATCCTGACGAGGCGAGGCGCCTGCTCGGGGAGGCGCATCGGCTGCGTACGGCGATCCATGCGGCAGTTCTGGATCCTTCCGATATTTCGGCTTTAAGCCGGATAACCGGTCAGGTGCGCAAGGCAGGTGAGGTGGCCCGGCTGCGCCCCGGATCCGATGGCGTTGCCCACTGGGACATCCCCGCCAACTCTGGTTTGCACCTCCCACTCCTGGCGGTCGCAAGGAGTGCGGCTCAGTTGCTTACGTCCGAGGATCTGCTCGCCGTCAAGACCTGCCCCGGTGATGACTGCGGCTGGATGTTCATCGACACCAGGGGGCGGCGGCGTTGGTGCAGCATGAGCTCGTGCGGTAACCGGGCAAAGGTTCGTGCCTTCCACGAACGGAGCTCGAAGCGCATCCGGTGATCCGGACCGAGCCCCATCTGCGGCTGCCCGCTCAATCGCCGAGACGCCAAGTCCGACGCGACATGGCGTCAGAAACTGCCGAACAATTGGCGTCTCGGCAACAAGAGAACGACAGGGCACTGGTTACTTGAGGGGCACCACCGCAAGCACGTGGGTGGGCTGCGGGGAGCCGCCGTCAGGCTCTTTGCTGATCGCGATGGCGTCGCTGTTGGCTATTCCCGGCAACAGCAGTCGCGGAGTCGCGGGTGCCCGCGGGAATAAGCCGAGCGAGCGAGGAACATCGTCCTTTATGGCCCACACTTGGTAGTCGCGGTCGGTGGGGATTTGCGGCAGCGCCGGCCCCAGCAGGACACCCTCGCCCTGCTGGGCAGAGGCGAGCACCGTGATCTCCCCGCCACCCTTTACAGTCCCCGACAGCACCTGCGCGTCCGGTGCCGAGACGACCGCGGAGATCTGCTCCTCGACAGTGACCTGGCCTGTCTGGTGCTGGTTCTGCCAGATGGCCACTCCGGCGGCCGTACCACCGATCACCAAGACCACGGCGGCCGCTGCCAACAGCGACCTGCGGCGCGACCGTCGAGCCGCGTGGCGTGGTGCAGCCCTCTCCAGACGTCGCGGCTGCAAGTCATCCGGTGCGCGATCATCCGGACCGAGCGGGGTCGTCGGTGGCGCGGTGGGCAGCGACAACCCGGTCAGGGGCGGCAGCTGAGGCAGCCTGCTGGCACCGGCCAAAACGAGAGTACGCAGCTCGGGGGGCGGTGCAACTGCCACACTCTGACCCAGCTCTGCGAGGGTTGCCTGCCACTCCCGCACCTCAACGGCGCACGTGTCACACTCGCTCAGATGGTCGACAAACGGCTCGAGCTCTTCGGGAGAGAGTGCGTTGAGGGCGTACGCGCCAGCGAGGATGTGCATGTCGTCGTCAGTCATCGCACTCCCTCCATGCAGTCGCGCAGCCGGATCAGTCCGTCCCGCATCCGGGTCTTTATCGTTGGCAGCGGGGCCTTGAGCAAGGATGCGACTTCGCTGTAGGTGAAGCCGTTGAAGTAGGCGAGCTTGACCGCCTCATGCTGCAGAGAGGTCAAGCTGTCCATGCACTTGTGCACCTGGGTGTGCTCATCGCGCAAGATCACGGTTTCCGACACATCGTCGAATCCCGTCTCGCGGATCGCTGCCGCATTGTCGCGCCGGGTGGCCGCCTCACTGTGCCGGACCACGTCCACGGCCCGGCGGTGAGTGATGGTCAGCATCCAGGTCAATGCCGACCCGCGGGACGAGTCAAACCGGGTGGCTTGCTGCCACACGGTCATGAACACCTCTTGCGCGACTTCCTCGGCTCGCGAGGGATCCCGGACCACCCGCAGGGCCAGGCCGTACACAGCCGGGCTGATCGCGTCGTACAGCCGGGCGAATGCCGCCTGATCACCAAGCGCCACGTCGACCACGAGGGCGTTCAGGTCAGGGGACTCCCCTGTCCTGACAAGCCTCCGCGGCTTCTGGCGTATGCTCACGCGACGCACCGGTTCGTGTTGTGACGGGACTCCATTTAGTGACGATCCGTCGACCAGCATGTCACGTGGGTCGCGGATCATCGTCCCGAGCCTTCAGACAAGCCTGGCAGAAACCGCGGCCATAGGTGCCGCGATTGTGCGAGAGCGCGAAAGACTCATTGGTTCTCCGAACCGGGTGCGTTTGGTGTCACTCCAGGTTCGCCGCAACCCTTACACCGGATTGGTCCGAAATGGTCATCTCTTGTATGTTCAGTCAGCCGCTCCAGACGCCAACTCGAACGGTTCCCGGGGTGAATCCCACCTGTGGGGTAACTCGCAGGGGTCCGGGTACGGGTGAGTAGCCCCAAACCGTGCGTGCGGGGAATAACTGTCGGATCGTGCGGAATAAGTGTCGGATCGCGAGAGGAGCGCCAGCGGCGCCACCAAAAGCAGGCGGCGGGTCAGCCGGGGGTTAGCGAACGGCGGCGGGTCAGCCGGGGGTTAGCG
>JBDUDR010000044.1:0-18755 GCA_040002845.1 Nocardioidaceae bacterium | reverse complement strand
CACACCGAGCTCGGTGGCTCGCCGCGGCAGCGACCATCGGCTTCCTGGTGTCGGCCTGCGGGCCGGCCAACGACAACACTGAAGCCGCGAACCCGACGGTGACTAACGTCAACCAGTGCGCCATGGGCAAGCTCAACCTGATCAAACCTGGACAGCTGACGGTCGCGACGGACTCGCCGGCGTACCCACCGTGGTTCGTCAAGAACGACCCCAGCAACGGCAAGGGGTACGAGTCGGCAGTCGCGTACGCGGTCGCTGACAGGCTCGGCTTCAGCAAGGACCAGGTGCACTGGGTGAAGGAGGACTTCAACAGGTCGTACGCCCCCGGCAAGAAGGACTTCGACTTCGACATCAACCAGATCTCGATCACTCCCAAGAGGGCGCAGGTCGTCGACTTCTCCGACGGGTACTACGACGCGGCTCAGGCGCTGGTCACCCTGAAGGACTCCCCGCTCGCCAACGCCACCTCGATGGCCGACCTGAAGGATGCGAAGCTCGGTGCCCAGGTCGGTACGACCTCGCTGGCGGCGATCACCGATGACGTCAAGCCATCGCAGGATCCGCTGATCTACAACAACACCAACGATGCGAAGTCGGCACTGCAGAACGGCCAGATCGACGGCATCGTGGTCGACTTGCCTACGGCGTTCTACATCAGCGCCGTCCAGATCCCGAACTCGACGATCGTAGGTCAGTTCCGCCCAACCGGCGGGCACGGGGAACAGTTCGGCATGCTCTTCCAGAAGGGCAACTCGCTGGTGCCGTGCGTCAACCAGGCGTTGTCGGAGGTCAGGTCGTCCGGTGAGCTCGCGCAGATCGAGAAGCGCTGGCTGAGCCAGGTCGTCAACGTGCCCGTGCTCAACTGACCGACGGCGCATCGGTGTCGGACGCGGGCTGGGTCAAGAGCGATCAGCAACTCGCACGCGAGGAGCGGCGTCGCCGCCTAGCCCTCCGCTCGGCCACTCTTGCGACGATTTCGACGGTGGTGCTGCTGGGCGTCGTGGCCCTGATCGTGCTCACCTCGCCCGGTTGGCCGGTCGTACGACGAGCCTTCTTCTCCTGGCCCGACGCCAAGGCGTCGTTCCCGGACATCGCGAGGGCGTTCTGGGTCAACATCAAGCTGTTCCTCACAGCGGAACCCGTCATCTTGGTCATCGGGCTGGCGGTCGCAGTCGTGCGCGGCACCCGGTCGCCGGTGATGTTCCCGCTCCGCGCGCTCGCGATCGCGTACACCGACCTGTTTCGCGGTGTGCCGACGCTGCTGCTGGTCTTCCTGGTGGGCTTCGGCTTGCCCGCCCTGAACCTGCAAGGCGTGCCGACCAGCCCGTTCGTGCTGGGCTGGATCGCCTTGATCCTGTCGTACGGCGCGTACGTGGCTGAGGTGTTCCGGGCCGGCATCGACT
Source organism: Nocardioidaceae bacterium (assembly GCA_040002845.1). Taxonomy (GTDB): domain Bacteria; phylum Actinomycetota; class Actinomycetes; order Propionibacteriales; family Nocardioidaceae; genus JBDUDR01. The sequence continues at coordinate 17,352 of JBDUDR010000044.1, read as the reverse complement.
CGGTCCACCGGAACCAGCGGGCGAGCGGTCGTGCCCGCGGGCTCACCGAGGCGCAGACGATGCGCTATGTCGTGCTGCCGCAGGCGGTCCGCAACGTCATCCCCCCGTTGCTCAACGACTTCGTGTCCTTGCAGAAGGACACCGCTCTCGTTTCGGTGATCGGAGTCGTCGAGACGCTCCGGGTCGCGAACGTCTACGCCTCCAGCAACTTCAACTACACGCCGTACGTTGTCGCCGCGATGTTCTTCATCGTGCTGACGATCCCGCTGGCCAGGTTCACCGACCGGCTGACCAGGCGCTCTGTCGAGCGACAGTTCGGGACATCGTCATGAGCATGCTGCGACTCGACAATGTGTGGAAGCAGTACGGCGACCAGGTCGTGCTCAAAGGAGTCGACCTCAGCGTCGAAACTCATCAGGTGGTCTGTTTGATCGGTGCCTCCGGGTCCGGTAAGTCGACCCTGCTGCGATGCATCGACTTGCTGGAGCAGGTCGACGACGGCCGGATCTGGCTCGGCGACGAGGACATCACCGAGCCCGGTGTCGATGCTGATCAGGCGAGGCGACGTATCGGGATGGTCTTCCAGTCCTACAACCTCTTTCCGCATCTCACGGTGCTCGACAACGTGACGCTGGCCCCCCGACGCGTACACAAGAAGCCCCGACGCGACGCCGAAGCCGCTGCCCTCCACCTCCTGGGGCGGTTCGGTCTGGCCGACAAGGCCCAGGACCACCCGGACAAGCTGTCCGGTGGGCAGCAGCAACGGGTCGCCGTAGTGTGCGCGATGGCGACGGATCCGCAGGTGATGCTCTTCGACGAGGTCACGTCGGCGCTCGACCCGGAGCTCGTCGGCGAGGTGCTGGACGTGATCCGGGGACTCAAGGAAGGTGGGATGACGATGGTCATCGCCACCCACGAGATGGCATTCGCCCGCGACGTCGCCGACACCGTGTGCTTCCTCGACGACGGCGTACTGCTCGAACAGGGTCCACCCGCTCAGATCCTCAGCGCTCCGACCCAACGGCGAACCCGCGAGTTCCTGACCCGCGTGCTCCCGACCTGATCAGGATCGGCTGCCACAATGCGGGTCATGGGAAGCGGCCCGCTGTCAGGCGTACGCGTCGTCGAGATCGCCGGACTCGGGCCGGTCCCGTTCGCCGCCATGTTGATGGCCGACCTCGGCGCCGACGTGATCCGGGTGGACCGGCCGGGCGAGCATCGGCCGTCCGGCGCCGATCTACTGGGCCGAGGCCGTCGGTCCGCCATCGTCGACCTGAAGCAACCGGCCGGAGCGGACGTCGTTTTGCGGCTGGTCGAGGGGGCCGACGCCTTGGTCGAGGGATTCCGGCCAGGGGTGGCCGAGCGGTTGGGCATCGGCCCGCAGGCCTGTCTGGAGCGCAACCCTCGGCTGGTGTACGGGCGGATGACCGGCTGGGGTCAGGACGGCCCGCTTGCTGCCACCGCGGGGCATGACATCAACTATCTGGCTCTGACGGGTGCTCTGCATGCCATCGGACCGGCCGAGCGGCCAGCCATCCCGCTCAACCTGATCGGGGACTTCGGGGGAGGAGCCCTGTATCTCGCGGTCGGAGTGCTGTCCGGCCTGCTGGAGGCCCGGCAGTCCGGGCGGGGTCAGGTGGTCGATGCGGCCATCGTGGATGGGACGACACATCTGACGACTCTCATCGTCGGACTGCTGACGAGCGGCGAGTGGCGTGACAGCCGGGCATCCAATCTGCTGGATGGCGGCGCTCCGTTCTACGACGTGTACGAAACGGCCGATGGCAAGTACGTGTCCGTCGGGGCACTCGAGCCTCAGTTCTATGCCGAGGTCATCACGCGGCTCGGGCTCACGGACGCACCGGACCGCGAGGATCCCCGGCAGTGGACTGAGCTGCGCACTCGATTCGCCGCGGCTTTTGCGAGCAAGACCCGGGACGAATGGGCTGAGGTCTTCGCCGGGTCCGACGCATGTGTCGCGCCGGTTCTGAGCCTTTCGGAGGCGGCGGACCATCCGCACATCAGCGCGCGGGATGTCCTGGTCGAGCATCAAGGCGTGCGTCAACCCGCTCCGGCGCCGCGGTTCTCGCGTACCCCCAGCGCGCTGTCCTATCCACCTGCCAGGCCTGGCGAGCACACCCGGGAGGTGTTGCGCGACTGGGGACTCACGGACGTCGACGCGCTCTTGGAGTCCGGTGCGGCGATCCAGTCGTGAGACTGAGCCTGGCCCCACTTTGCGTCCGCTGGAGCGTGCGCGATTGAGGCTGTTGCGCTTTAAGGGTCAGCATCGAGCGCGGCTGCTCGTTCGGGTCAGCCCGTAGGCGATGTCATGCGAGGGTGTGGGATCGACAGGCTATGAATTGCGGTATCCGGACGCTGCGAGCGGCAAGACACAGCCTGTCGATGCAGCGCAGACGCGCCGAACCACCCCAGACCGGTTCGTGTGCACCGCAAGCTGATGAGCGGCTGCCGGACCGCCGATCCCGGTCGGGCATCGCAAAATGCGACGTACCGGTTGTCGGCCGGGTCACGGGACAGCATCACCGTCACAGTTTGTGGCAGAGCCAGCCCGGCAGCCCGGCGGGCGCCTCGAACGAGTCGCTGCGTCCGCACAAGAGTGGGCTATTGCACTCTCCCTTGCGGACGTTAGGGCTGGCGCTGGCGCGAGGTGGTGCGCCGCACCGTCGCTCGCTTGGTCTCGTTGACCGCACGCTCGTACGCGATCACCAGCGCCTGCACCGTGATGGGTTTGAACCGCTCGACCAGCTCCCGGATCCGCTCCGGGGACTCGCCGGACTCGCGATAGAGCGGCCATACCTGAGTCCGGAAGATCTCGGTCAGCTCCTCGGCGATCGCGCGACCGTGCGCCGTGAAGACGTCGTGAGCCGCGCGTACCGACTTCTTCGGCAGGCCCAGCTCGAGCATCTCCACGCCGACCCCGAGCATGGCCGGCGCGACACGGTACGAGCCATCGGGGTCGCCCGGACCGGCCTTCGCGACCACTCCGAGCGCCATCAGGGTCGAGATGTCGGAGTCGCTGAGCGCCCGCCCGCAGCGCTTGACCAGCTCGATGCGAGACACCGTCTCCGGCAGGTCGGGCATCCAGGGCGCCAGCAGCGTCCGATGGAGAGCCACGTCCTGAGGTGACGCGTCGGCCGGGATGCGCTCGAGATACCCCTCGATCGCGTTCAAGGTGAACCCGTGGGCCTGCAGCTCACGCACCAGCTCCAGGCGTACGACATGGTCAGGCCCGTAGAACCCCACGCGGCCGCGCCGGTGCGGAGGAGGGATCAGCCCGCGACTCGCGTAGAACCGCACATTGCGGACACTCATCCCGACGCGTTGCGCCAACTCGTCCACGGTCAAGGCGCTTTCCGTGGCGGCGTCGGCAGAGTCGAGCGCGGTGTCGAGCGTGGGGTCGAGCATGGCCTAGATCATAGGACCGATGCCTTGATTACTGTGACAGTCCCGGTGTCACAATGGGTGGAGTCGCCGAGAGGACCCCCGTCATGAGCAAGGCCGCCTACGTGTACGACGCCATTCGCACGCCGAGGGGTCGCGGGAAGAAGACCGGGTCGCTGTACGAGGTGAAACCGGTCTCGCTGGTCGTCGGACTGCTCGACGAGCTGCGACGCCGCCGGTCGGAGATCGACCCGAACCGCATCGACGACGTCGTGCTCGGGTGCGTCACCCCGATCGGCGACCAGGGGTCCGACATCGCCAAGACGGCAGTGCTCGCGGCCGGCTATCCGGACACCGTCGGTGGCGTGCAGCTCAACCGGTTCTGCGCGTCCGGACTCGAGGCGGTCAACCAGGCGGCACAGCGAGTCGCCTCCGGCTGGGAAGACCTGATCTACGCCGGTGGGGTCGAGTCGATGTCCCGCGTACCGATGGCGTCCGATGGTGGGGCCTGGGCGACGGACCCCGAGACGGCGTACGAGACCGGCTTCGTGCCGCAGGGAATCGGTGCGGACCTGGTCGCGACCCTGGGCGGCTGGTCACGCGAGGACGTCGACGCATACGCGGCCGAGTCTCAGGCGCGAGCCGCGAAGGCGCAGGCCAACGGCTACTTCGACCGCTCCCTGGTGCCGGTGCGCGACCAGAACGGCCTCACGATCCTCGACAAGGACGAGTTCATCCGGCCGGGTACGACCGTGGAGTCGCTGTCCGGGCTCCCGCCGGCCTTCGCCGCCATCGGTGAGCTGGGCGGGTTCGACGCTGTGGCGCTGGAGAAATACCACTGGGTCGAGACGATCAACCACGTCCATCACGCGGGCAACTCCTCCGGCATCGTCGACGGGGCCGCCATCGTCGTGGTGGGCAACGAGCAGGTCGGCAACGACTTCGGCATGACGCCTAGGGCCCGCATCGTGTCGGTCGCCGTCACCGGCTCCGAACCCACCATCATGTTGACCGGTCCGGCCCCGGCGGCACGCAAGGCGCTGGCCAAGGCGGGTCTGACGACCGACGACATCGACCTGTTCGAGATGAACGAGGCGTTCGCCGCCGTCGTCATGCGGTTCATGCGGGATCTAGACCTGCCGCCCGACAAGGTCAACGTCAACGGTGGCGCGATCGCGATGGGTCATCCGCTGGGGGCCACCGGGGCCATGATGCTCGGCACCCTGATCGACGAGCTGGAGCGTCGCGAGCTGCGGCGTGGGCTGGCCGTCCTGTGTGTCGGTGGCGGCATGGGCGTAGCGACGGTGGTGGAACGGTCATGACACAGCAGTCGACGATCCGGTACGACCTGGCCAACGACGGCGTGGTGACGCTGACCCTCGACGACCCCAGCGCCAACGTCAACACCATGAACGATGCGTACGTCGCCTCGATGGCGACGGTCTTGGATCGGCTGGAGGCCGACCTCGATCGCATCACCGGTGTCATCGTGACCAGTGCCAAGACGACCTTCTTCGCAGGCGCGGATCTCAAGGCGATGATCCAGGCAGGCCCAGACGACGCGCAGAAGATGTACGACGAGGTGGAGCTGGTCAAGGCGCAGTTCCGCCGCCTCGAGCTGCTCGAGCGGCCAGTCGTCGCTGCGATCAACGGCACCGCTCTGGGTGGTGGGCTCGAGATCGCGCTGGCCTGCCATCACCGGATTGCCGTTGACGACAACCGCATCCAGCTGGGGTTCCCCGAGGTGACGCTCGGGTTGCTTCCGGGCGCCGGCGGCGTCACTCGTACCGTCAGGATGTTCGGCCTGCAAGACGCGTTGATGAACGTCCTGCTTCAAGGCACCCGCATGAAGCCTGCCCAGGCCAAGGCGATCGGCCTGGTCGACGACCTGGTGTCCGGCCCGGAAGACCTCATCATCGCTGCCCGCTCGTGGATCATGGAGCACCAGGGCGACAGCGAGGCGGCCAGTCAACCCTGGGATCGTCCCGGCTATCGCATGCCTGGGGGCACTCCCGCGTCGCCCAAGCTCGCGACCATCCTGCCGTCGTTCCCGGCCAACCTGCGCAAGCAGCTCAAGGGAGCACCGTACCCCGCTCCCAGGGCGATCCTCGCCGCTGCGGTCGAGGGCTCTCAGGTCGACTTCGACACCGCTACCCGCATCGAGTCGCGCTATCTCGTGTCACTCGCGACCGGCCCGATCGCCAAGAACATGATCCAGGCCTTCTTCTTCGACCTGCAGCACATCAACGCCGGCGGGTCACGGCCGGCCGCCGTCCCCGCGTACAACGCGAAGAAGGTTGCTGTGCTCGGCGCGGGGATGATGGGCGCCGGCATCGCCTACGAGTGTGCCCGGTCGGGGATGGAGGTCGTGCTCAAGGATGTGTCTGTCGAGGCGGCGGCCAAGGGCAAGGCCCACTCCGCGGCCTTGCTGGACAAACAGCTGGCCAAGGGCAGGATCTCGGCGGCCAAGCGGGACGATGTTCTCGACCGGATCACCCCGTCTGCTGACTCGGCTGACGTTGCCGGCTGTGACCTGGTGATCGAGGCGGTCTTCGAGAGCGCCGAGCTCAAGCAGCGAGTGTTCGCCGAAATCGAGGAACTGGTCGAGGCGGACGCCCTGCTCGCGTCGAACACCTCTACGCTGCCGATAACCGAGCTCGCCACCGGCGTACGCCGTCAACCCGACTTCATCGGGCTGCACTTCTTCTCCCCCGTCGACCGGATGCCGTTGGTCGAGATCATCAAGGGTAGGCAGACCTCGGACGTGGCACTGGCGAAGGCTGTCGATGTCGTTCGGCAGATCAAGAAGACCCCGATCGTGGTCAACGACTCCCGGGGGTTCTTCACCTCTCGGGTGTTCGGAACGCTCGTGCTCGAGGCCGCGGCCATGCTCGGTGAGGGCATCAACCCGGTGACCATCGAGCGAGCCGCGACCCAGCAGGGGTTCCCGGCGCCGCCGCTGGCGATGATCGACGAAGTGACCCTCACGCTGCCCCAGAAGATCCGCGCCGAGGCAAAAGCGGCGGCGGAGACGGAAGGCAACGTCTTCGCCGAACACCCGGGTACGGCGACGATCGACCGCATGGTCGATGAGTTCGGTCGCCGCGGGAAGTCCTCGGGAGCCGGGTTCTACGACTATCCGGCTGCTGCCCCGAAGCATCTGTGGCCGGGTCTGTGGGATCACTTCGTGGACAGCCAGAGCGAGCCGGACTTCCGCGATCTGCAGGAGCGGTTCACGTTCGCGATGTCACTCGAGACGGTCAAGTGCCTGGCCGAGGGCGTACTCACGTCCGTTCCCGACGCCAACATCGGGTCGATCATGGGGATCGGGTTCCCCCCGTTGTACGGCGGCGCCCTGCAGTACATCAACGGCTATGCCGGTGGAGTGGCGGGGTTCGCGGCTCGCGCCCGGGAGCTGGCCGAGAGGTACGGTGACCGCTTCGACCCGCCGGAGCTGCTCGTGGAGAAGGCGGCCGCCGGGGCCCGATTCAGCTGATCCAGCCCGGGTCGGCCCCGCCTGACATTTCGCCGTATCGCGGGTTATTGGGGTGCTAGGGTGACGTCGGCATAAGCCGTGTCGCCAACTGCAACGGGAGACCCGATGACCGCATCTGCTGCCGCTCCACCAACCGCTGGCTACCGAGTGGGAGCTCTCAAGGCGGTCCGGTTCACCAGCCTCGGTTGGGCCTTGGTCGCCTTGCTGCTGCAGGTGCCGCTCGCCGGTGTGGGGCTCTTCGGAATCCGTAGCGACGACTTCGGAAGCGACGGCAAGGCCGACCCTGACAAGGTGACGTCCTTCGACGCCCACGCGATCGTGGGCTTCGGCCTGTGGGCCGTGACCCTGGTCCTCATCGGCCTGGCGATCGCAGCCCGCGCAGGCAAGGCGTTCTTCATCATCTCCGTCGTGATGTTCGTGCAGATGTTTGCCCAAGGGCCGCTGCTCGGCGCCGGCGACGCCCACTACCAGCTCGGCTTCCTGCATCCGCTGAACGGCATCGTTGCTGCGATGCTCGCGGGATACATGGCGATGAAGGCAGCCCGGCTGCTCTCCCCCTGATCGCCGATCCGACACTTATTCGGCGCGATCCGACACTTGTTCCGCGCGATCCGACCGTGGTGTAGCAGCCGGTTGCTAGGCGCCGCGCGCCCTGGCCGCTAGCGTGTGCTCCGTCCGGTGTTCGGTTCACGTTCTCTGAGGGATACCCATGCTCGCATCGAAACCCGGCGCGGTACGCCTGGCCGGCGTCGCGGCCGCCACGATCGCCCTGGTCGCCGCAACCCTGGTCGACGGGCCGTCAGCCGTCTCCTCTCAACGGCCTGATCCCCGGCTCGTGACAGCGTCCTCTCCTAAGCCCGCCAGGGGTGTCAACGCACCCATCCCGACACTCCATTGGAGGAAGTGCGGCAGGAACCTGCAGTGTGCGCAGGCGAAGGTCCCGATGGACTACGACCACCCGTACGCCGCCAAGACGACGCTGGCGCTGGCCCGCGAGAAGGCATCGGTTCCGTCGAAGCGCATCGGCACACTGTTCGTGAATCCGGGCGGCCCGGGCGGGTCGGCGCGGGGCTTCGTGCCGTACGCCGCTCAGCTGCTGGGCAGGCACATCGGCGAACGCTTCGATGTCGTGGGCGTCGACCCTCGAGGGGTGGGTGGAAGCGCACCACTCGTATGCCACGACCCTACTCCGCAAAACGCGCCTCCGCCCGTCCGCCGGTATTTTCCTTACACCGCGAAGGAGATCACCGGCTGGCTCCGGTTCGACGCGTACCTGCGGCACCTCTGCGCCACGCACAGCCGGCCGATCCTCGATCACATGAGCACAGCGGACACGGCGCGCGACATGGACCTGATCAGACAGGCGCTCGGTGACAAGAAGCTGACCTACTACGGGATCTCCTACGGCACCTACCTGGGCGCTACCTACGCGGCGATGTTCCCCGACAACATTCGAGCGATGGTGGTCGACGGGGTGCTCGATCCGGTTGCCTGGGCGACCGGTCGCAACGGCAACGGTACGAAGCTGCCGTTCTCCAGCCGGTTGCGAAGCGGCAAGGGTGCGTGGCTCGCCCTGACCTCCGCGTTCGCCGAATGCGACCGCGTCGGCAAGAGCCGCTGTCTGCTCTCCGGCGAGGCGGCCCGCAAGTGGCATCTGGTGGTGCATCGCCTGAAGCAGGGCCCGGTGAAGATCAACGGATTCACGCTCCGCTACAGCGACGTCGTGGGTACGGCGCTGGGCGCACTGTACGACCGCCGCTTCTACCGTCCGCTCATGAGGTACATCGCGGCTGTGTACAACGCGATGTTCGGTACGGCTACGGCCAGTACAGCCATCGACCCGGCGAAGGCCTACCGGCAGCTGAAAGCGATCATCAAGAAGGGTGACGTGACAAGCCCGTACGGCTACGGCCGCGCATACAACCTTGCTGGCCAGGGCGTGTTCTGCTCGGACAGCCTGAACCCATCCAAACCGAGGGCGTGGGTCGGGGCTGCCCGGCTGACCGACCACCGGTCGCCTTGGTTCGGTGCTGCTTGGACCTGGGTGTCCTCGATTTGCGCTAGGTGGCCAGGGTCGTCTGCTGACGCGTTCCGCGGACCGTTCAAGGTGCACCCCTCGTCTCCGGTGCTCATCGTCGGGAACATCTACGACCCCGCCACCCCCATCTCGGGTGCGCGCCGACTCAACGGCCTGTTCGGTGGGTCCCGGTTGCTCACCCTCAACGGCTGGGGCCATGGCGCGCTGGGCCAGAGCGCCTGCACCAAGAAGAGCATGCAGCGTTACTTGGTACGCCGAGTGCTGCCAGTCCAAGGAAAGGTCTGCAGGCCCAACAAACAGCTGTTCCCCACGCCCGTGGGCAATTAGCCGCTCGACCCCGGTGGGCTTGATGCAAGGGAGGGGACCCTCGCATGCGTACCAATGTGTTGATCACCGGGGCCAGTTCGGGGCTGGGCGAGGGGATGGCCCGGCTGTTCGCCGCGAAGGGCCACAACCTTGCACTGTGCGCTCGCCGCGTCGACCGGCTCGAACAGCTGCGTGGCTCGTTGGTCGAGGCACATCCCGATGTGCGGGTGAGCACCAGAGCCCTGGATGTCAATGACCACGACCAGGTGTTCGAGGTCTTCCGCGCCTTCGCCGACGAACTAGGATCGCTTGACCGGGTCATCGTCAACGCGGGCCTCGGCAAGGGCGCGCGAATCGGAACCGGCAGGTTCGACGCCAACCGACAGACTGCGATGACCAACTTCATCGGGGCGCTGGCTCAGTGCGAGGCCGCCATGGAGATCTTCTATCGAGCCAACGCCGGACATCTGGTCGTGATCTCGTCGATCTCGGCGATGCGGGGGACGCCGGGTGCGATCACGACGTACGGCGCGACCAAGGCAGGCGTCGCCGCGCTCGCCGAAGGCATCCGGTCTGACGTGCTCGGCAAGCCGATCACCGTCACCACATTGTTCCCGGGCTACATCCGGTCTGAGATGAACGAACGTGTGGCACACAAGGTGAGGTTCATGGTCGACACCGAGACCGGCTGCCGGGCGATGGTCGCTGCGATCGACAAGGAGGTCGCGACCGCGGTGGTGCCGATGTGGCCGTGGAAGCCGATCGGCTTCGTCATGCGTCACGGGCCGCTGGGTCAGGTGCGCAGGCTGATGGCCAGATGACGAGCGGCCGTCGGGCCCGCGAGGTCAGGGGGACTCGAGGGCCTTGAGCATCCGCTTGAGGGCACGCCGTGGACAGGTGTGGAACTCGCCATCGCATAGGCTGCGGCGGATGAACGAGCAGGATCCCTTTGAGCTCGTGGCCAACCTGACGGAGCTCGAGCCGCTGGCACGCGACCGGATGGAGCGGCCGGCGTTCGACTACTACGCAGGTGGCGCGGGGTCGGAGTGGACTCTGGAACAGAACCGCGCCGCCTTTGACCGCTGGGTTCTGCGGCCGCGCTATCTCGTGGACGTGTCCCGCATCGAGCTGGCGACCACGGTGCTCGGTCAGCCGATGTCGATGCCGGTCCTGCTCGCGCCGACGGCTTTTCATCGGCTGGCCCACCCCGAGGGTGAGCTGGCGACCGCGCGCGCCGCGCTGGCCGTCAAAGTCACCATGTGCGTCTCGACCTCTGCCACGACTCCGCTGGAAGAGGTCGCAACCACCGGTGTCTCTCGCTGGTTCCAGTTGTACGTCCACCGGGACCGGTCGACGGCGGAGCGGCTGGTTTCTCGCGCGTACGAAAGCGGATACGGGGCCGTCGTACTCACCATCGATGTGCCCTACCTCGGTGAACGGGAACGAGACGTGAAGAACCGGATGGAGCAGTGGTTCCCGGAGGAGATTCAGGCGGCCAGCGCCCGAGCTCTGTCGACCGGGGGCACCGCGGGCCGCGAGCTCTTCGATCCAGACAGCCGCTTCTTCGACGCGAGCCTCACCTGGGAAGACCTCGACTGGCTCCGCGCGTTGTCACCGCTGCCGATCGTGCTCAAGGGAGTGATGACAGCGGAAGACGCGACGATGGCCGTCGAGGCCGGGGTTGATGCTCTGGTGGTCTCGAACCATGGTGGTCGTCAGCTCGACGGCGCGGCCGCGGCGTTGGACGTACTACCGGAGGTGGTCGAGGCGGTAGGAGGTCGGATCGATGTCATGGTGGATGGTGGAGTACGCCGCGGCGCCGACGTCGTGAAGGCACTCGCACTCGGTGCTCGGGCCGTACTGATCGGCCGGCCCTATCTGTGGGGCCTGGCGATCGGCGGGGAGGCAGGCGTGCGGTGGGTGTTGGAGACCTTGCGCGACGAGCTCCGGCTGGCGATGGCGCTGACCGGGGCAACCGGCGTCGACCAGATCAGCCCGGCGATGGTCGGCCCGGCCGCCGGACGCAGGTGACACGGCCGACCCGGTGGGGCTGATGTGATGTCTGTCCTGAGAGCCGCGTCCGTGATGGTGGCGGGCTCGTTGGTGCTGACGGCCTGCTCCGGTGGGGACCAGGGGGGTGGGCAGTCCCCGGCCGCTCTGGGCGCTGGGGCGATCGCGGAGTTCACCGGCGCCTGGGTGGCCGGCGATATCGCCGCCATGGCGCGGGCGACCGACGACCCGCATGACGCCTCGGGGGTGTCCTCCGCGGCGATCGACGAGCTTGAGTCCCAGCGCACCGTGATCGACCCGCTCGGATCGGTTGTATGCCGCACAGATGCGGCGTGCACACAGCGGCAGCTCGTGACGATGTCGATCCGGGGCATCGGACTTTGGCGGTACGAGACCTCGATCGAGGCTCGGCTGGTGGGCGCCGGCGCCCGCTCAGGTGAGTGGCTGGTCCACTGGACACCGAGCGTGCTGCATCCGCGGCTCACTCCGGGCACGGAGTTCGACCGTACCCGTGAGCTCCCAGACCGCGCGTCGATCCTCGACCGCAACGGCAATCCCCTGACCCAGAACCTGCCGATCGTGGACATCGGCGTCGTGCCGGCCAAGGTGGAGCCGGCGAGCTACCCGGCTCTTCGGCACTTGCTCGACATCGACGTCGCGAGCCTGCGGGCCTCGGTGCAGGCGGCGGACCCGAACTCCTTCGTGGAGATCTACCCGATGCGACGACCCGAGTACGACGACATCCGTGGTCAGCTGCTGAAGGTGCCGGGAATCTTGATCAACACCGGACTGATGTCGCTCGCGCCGACGTCGGGGTGGGCCAGGGCGGTCCTGGGGAAGGTCTCGGATGCCACTCCCGAGACCTTGAAGGCGGCGGGGCCGCTCGCCGAGAGCGCCGATCTGATCGGGGACAGCGGGCTGCAGCTCGCCTACCAACAACAGCTGGCCGGCAGACCGGGAGGGTCGGTGGACCTGGTAGACAGCAAGAGCGGCCATCTGGTCCGTACCTTGTGGCGGGTACGACCCGTCCCGGGTGAGCCGCTCGTGACGACGCTCGACTACGACGTCCAGCAGGTCGCCGAGGACGCGCTGGCCGGGCAGACGAAGACCACGGCTCTGGTGGCCGTACAGGCGAACACCGGCAAGATCCTGGCGGTCGCGAACGGCCCGGAGATCACCGCGGACAACCTTGCGTTCACCGGGGAGTTGCCGCCGGGCTCGACGTTCAAGGTGGTCAGTGTGGCGGCGCTGGTCCAGGCCGGCGTGGTTGCGCCGACAGACCGGGTGTCATGTCCCGACACGATCGTGGTCGGCGGGAAGAGGTTCAGGAACTACGAGAACGGCATCGTCGGAACCGGCAGCACGCTGGTCGACGCATTCGCTGCCTCCTGCAACACCACGGTGGTCGGATTTGCCGATCGGCTCGACGACCACGCCCTGCCGCGAGCGGCGGCCGAGTTCGGGATCGGCGCATCCTGGGATGTCGGACTCGATGCGTACTCCGGCTCCGTACCGACCCCGACCGACCTGGTCGACCGCGCCGCGACGATGATCGGCCAGGGGCGGGTGTTGATGAGCCCGCTGGCGATGGCGATGGTGGCTGCGGCAGTTGACGCCGGGCAGCCGTTCCAGCCGGAGCTGGTGCCCGCGCGGCATGCGGGCGGCCCGTCGGCCGGCGGTCTGCCGGACTCGCTGGACGCCGACCTGAAGGCGATGATGCGAGCGGTGGTGACCGAGGGGACCGGCTCCGCGCTCGACCTGCCCGGGCTGCCGGTGTACGCCAAGACCGGCACGGCGGAGTACGGCCCGACCGGCGCCACCCGGACGCACGCCTGGATGATCGGGTTTCGGGGGAATCTGGCATTCGCCGTGTTCGTGCAAGGTGGCGAGTCGGGAGCCCATGACGCGGCTCCGGTGGTTGCCGACTTCCTGACCGCGTTGCCGGCGTCGGCGTACCGGTAGTCGGTCGCCTGCGGTTGTCACCCCAAGATGTGCCGGTCGGGCGTCCGTTACCCTGAGGGCTCCCATGCGCCCGGCAGTCGAAGGAGCGAGCATTACGCGCACGTCGACACAGGCTGAGTCGGGAGCCGGGGCGTGGCCTCGGGGCATCCTGTTGGCCGGCGTCCTTGTTGCCGCCGGCTGCTCTGGAGATAATCCCCCTTCGCCCCCTTCGCCATCATCGGCACCGAGCCCGACAAGTTCGTCCCACAGCGCCCCCCAGAGTAGGAGCCAGTGGCTTACGTTTGGCGGCGACGGTGCGAGAAGCGGCTTCGCTCCTGGCGCGTCATTCGACGACGTACGCCGCGCGTGGACCTCAGAGAGCCTGGACGGTGACATCTACGGTGAGCCGCTGGTCGTCAACTCGCACGTCATCGCCGTGACAGAGAACAACACGGTTTACGACATCGATGCCACGACTGGGCAGACCATCTGGAAAGCCCACCTTGGTCCGCCGGTTCCGAGTTCCTCCCTTCCTTGCGGCAACATTTCGCCAACGTCGGGAATCACGAGCACCCCGGTTGCCGACCGGGCAAGCGGGATGATCTACGTGGTCGCCTTTCTGAGTCCCGGCCATCACGAGATCTTCGCGATAAGCGAGCGAACGGGGGACGTCGCATGGAACCGCGTCGTCGACCCGCAAGGCATGGATCCGATGACGCAGCAGCAACGATCTGCCTTGACTCTGTCGAACGACCATGTGTATGTGTCCTTCGGTGGCCTCTTCGGCGACTGCGGGAGCTACCACGGGTGGGTCGCCGGCATTCGGACGGACGGGACGGGTTCGCTGCTCGACTACCAGGTACCCACCCAGAATGGAGGTGGCATATGGGCTCCGTCGGGTGCCGCGACCGACGGTGCGGGCAACCTGTTCGTGACGACGGGCAACAGTTTCTCCGACGGCACCTTCGATCTCGGAAGCAGCGTCATCAAGCTCTCACCGGATCTCACCAAGACCGGGTACTTCGCACCCGACAATTGGGAAGAGCTGAACTCAGGGGACGTGGACCTCGGATCCGTCGGCCCGGCGGTTCTTGGCGACCAACTGATCTTCCAAGGCGGCAAGGCGGGCGTTGGCTACTTGTTGGACGCCGGACGTCTTGGAGGCATCGGAGGTCAGGTCTACTCCAGATCAGTATGCGCGGGCGTGTACGGGGGAACGGCCCACACATCTGATCGGATCTTCGTTCCATGCACTGACGGGCTGTTCGCACTAACCCTTGATCAGAGCTCCCGCAGCTTCGCAGCGGCCTGGCACTCGGAATCGTTCGCCGCCGGTCCGCCGATCGTCGCCGGAGGCCTGGTGTGGACCATTGACATTGATGCGGGGACCTTGCTCGGTTTTGACGAGTCCTCCGGAACGGAAATGACACGAACGGAACTGGGGACGGTTTCTCATTTTGCCAGTCCCGCGTCCGCCATGGGGTGCGTCTTCGCGCCGGGCGTACGGGCGATAACTGCCGTCTGCACACGGTAGGTGTTCACGTCGTGGTCTCCGTGTTGTCGTGGCGCCGCCTTGACGAGTGTCGGCTCGGGGTGCAGTCATATCCGCTCGCGCGGAATAAGTGTCGGATCGCGCCGAATAAGTGTCGGATCGCGAGAAGTGGCGCCGTCGGGGATGGCGCCCAGGATGGGGACTCCGGTGAGCCGGGGCAGGTCGACGAGGTTGGATCGCTCCGCCAGCCCGAGTGGGTCCGGCGGTCGACGGCCGATCACCACACCGGCCGGCTCGAAACCCCTGGCCCGCAACGCATTCACCGTCAGCTCGGTGTGGTTGAGGGTGCCGAGGGCGAGCGAGGTAACCACCACGAACGTGACCCCGGCGCCGAGCGCATCCGCCAGATCGAGCAGGGTTCCGCCCGTGTTGTCGAGCCGGACCAGCAACCCGCCAGAGCCTTCGACGAACACCTCGTCGTGGTCCTGGGCGATCTCCAGCACGGACTTGGCGAGTTCGGTGCAGCTCGCGAGGCGGACGCCGTTGATCCGGGCGGCGCTCTCGGGAGCCAGCGGATCGGTGAGCCGTTGCAGCTCGTGCAGGCTGGAGCAGCCGGACAGCCGCCCGATCTCGTCGATGTCAGCCGGCTCACCTGCCGCGACACCGGTCTGGACCGGCTTGACGGCGGCGACAGAGCTGCCGGCCGCCAGCGCACGCGCGACCAGCGCCGCGGTCACGACCGTCTTGCCGATGCCGGTCCCGGTGCCGGTCACCAACGTGATGGTCACCCTGCATCACCGAACGCGCCGGCGAGGGACTCGGACAGCGCGCGGCACGCATGATCGAGCTCGGCACCCTGCAACGTGGCCCGGCCGGTGATGCGCAGGCGACTCGACCCGTCGGGAGTCGACGGCGGCCGGAAACAGCCGACTCGCAGGCCCCGCTTGGCGCAGTGAGCCTGCGCGGCCAGCGCTTTTCGCGGCCCGGGGATGGGTACGGCCAGCACCGCGCCCGCGGGTCTGGCAGTCCTCACGGCATCGGCCAGCGCCGACGTACATGCCCGCGCCGCGGCCGCGCGTTCGGGCTCGTCCTGCAGCACGCGTAGGGCCGCAAGGGCGCCTCCCGCCGCAGCCGGGGCGAGCCCGGTGTCGTAGATGAACGGCCGAGCCTTGTTGACCAGGTGCTCGACCAATGCCGCCGAGCCGAGCACCGCGCCGCCCTGGCTGCCCAGGGCCTTGGACAGCGTCGCGGTCACGATGACCCCGCTCCGCCCGGCCAGCCCCAGCGAGCTCACGAGACCCTGTCCCCGGTTCCCGGCGACCCCGATGGCGTGTGCCTCGTCCACGATCAGCACGCCGTCGTGCTCCGCGCAGAGCGACGCCAGCTCAGCCAGCGGAGCAGCGTCGCCGAACACCGAGTAGATGGACTCCACCAGTACCAGTGCCCGGTCCTCCGACCGGCCTACGAGCGCCGCTCGTACCGCCTCGACGTCGTTGTGCGGCGTCACCTGCACGCGAACCCGAGCCAGCCGGCACGCGTCGATCAGCGAGGCGTGCACGTGCGCGTCGGAGACGATCAGGGTGTCTTCGTCGGCCAGGGCGGCCACCGCTGCCAGGTTCGCGTGGTAGCCGGTGGAGAACACCAGCCCGGCCGGCTGTCCGCAGAATCGCGCGAACACGGACTCCAGCTCGCGGTGAACGCCCAGCGTTCCGGTGACCAGGCGGGACGCACCTGCCCCTGCACCCCAGGTGCGCGCGGCCTGTACGGCTGCCTCAACCACTCGGGCATGTCTGGAAAGCCCGAGGTAGTCGTTGCCGGCCAGATCGATCAGCCCCAGGTCCTCGGCCCGATCGCCGAGACAGCGAGTCAGGCCCGCCCGGTCGCGCTCGCGCGCCCGGTCTGCCAGCCAGCGGTCCAGACTCATGCGGGGCCAACCAACCGACTCATGACTCGACGGTCGCGCAGATGGCGGCACAGATCGTCGCGATCTCGTGCTCGGTGCAGACGTAGGGCGGCATTGTGTAGACGAGGTCCCGGAACGGTCGCAGCCAGACCCCGTGGTCCAGCGCCACCTCGGTGACGCGGGCGACGTCGACGGCCTCCGTGAGCTTCACAACGCCGACCGCGCCGATCGTTCGGACGTCCGCCACCCGGCTTGACTGGGCGGCGGGGGCCAGTCCTTTGACGAGTCCTGCATTGATCCGCTGCACGTCGGTACGCCAGCCGCGCCGCGCGAGCAGGTCGAGCGACGCACCGGCGACCGCGCAGGCCAACGGGTTGGCCATGAAGGTCGGTCCGTGCATCAACGCCCCGGACTCCGAGCTCCCTACATCGCGCGCCACCCGGCTTGTACACAAGACCGCACCCAGCGACAGGTAGCCGCCGGTCAGCGCCTTTCCGACGCACATGATGTCCGGCGCAACACCTGCGTGGTCGGCCGCGAACATCTCGCCGGTCCGGCCGAAGCCGGTGGCGATCTCGTCGAACACGAGGACCAGGTCATGGCTGTCGGCGATGTCTCGCAGTATGCGCAGACAGCCCGGGTCGTACACGTACATCCCACCGGCGCCTTGAAGGACCGGCTCGACGATGATGCCCGCCAGCTCGCCCGCCTGCCGGGCGGCTAGATCGCGCACCTCATCAGCCCATCGGCCGATGTCGGCGCCG
>JBDUDR010000043.1:0-19176 GCA_040002845.1 Nocardioidaceae bacterium | reverse complement strand
CCCCGACTACACCTTTTTCGTGGTCTACGGCACCTCCAACCACCTGGTCGACCTCGACCAGGTGGAGGTCCTCGAACGCGACTACCCACTGCTATCGCCGAAGGAGGTCAACCTGGCGATCCGCCGGTCACTGCGGCGACGAGTCGTCGTGGTCGGCGGCTGCATCGGGACGGACGCGCATACCGTCGGCATCGACGCGATCTTGAACATCAAGGGTTTCGCCGGTGAGAAGGGGCTGGAGTACTACCGGGAGCTCCGCGTCGTCAACATGGGAGCACAGCTCTCCGTGCCCCGGCTGGTCGCCCGCACCAAGCAGGAGAACGCCGACGCGGTGCTCGTCTCCCAGGTCGTCACTCAGCGTGACGCACACATCCTCAATACGAAGGAGATGTCGGCGGCCTTCCGCGAGGCCTACCCAGCTGACCGCCGACCGTTGCTCATCATCGGTGGCCCGCGGTTCGACGAGGCTATGGCTTCGGAGCTCGGGGTGGACCGTGTGTTCGGCAGGGGTACGACTCCCGGCGAGGTGGCCAGCTATCTCGTGAGCGCGCTGATCCCGAGCGAGAGGATACCCGCGTGACCGCGCAGGAGGTCGATCCACGGGTCGGCCTCACCGTCAGACATCGACGGTACGTTCCGTACTCTCACGCCCACTACGCCGGCAATCTGGTCGACGGCGCCTACAGCCTGGCTCTGTTCGGAGACGCCGCGACCGAGCTCTGCATCCGTACCGACGGTGACGAGGGGCTGTTCGCGTCCTACTCGGACGTGCAGTTCAAGGCGCCGATTCGGGCCGGGGACGTGGTCGAGATCGAGGCATCGGTGACGCGGGTCGGTACCAGGAGTCGCACGCTGGAGCTGAAGGTCACGGTGATCTGCCGAGGTCGACCAGACCTCGCAGAGTCGGCTGCCGAGGTGCTCGAGGAGTCGCTGGTCGCGACCACAGCCGTCGGGACCGTGGTGGTCCCACCGGCTATCCGGAGTTGACACGGTGGCCGGCCAGGCGCCAATCTTCGTGCGTCCGCCAAAGCAGGCCAGCATGTCGGGTCGGCGCTTGGGTGGCCGCGTGAGTGGGTCGGGATCCAGGTCTCACATCGCGTGGCGCGCCAGCCGTACCCGCACTGTCGGGGTGTGACACGGAAGAAGCCCGTACCCAGTAGACAACGGACGGTCGCTGATAGCCAATCGGTGCTCGTTCGGTCCGAAGGGTCGCGGGCTTCTTCCTCGCTGACGACACCGTTGTACCGTTCGTTGTCCACGAACAAGGAGTCGCTTTTGCCGCCGATGCCCGCCATCCCGCTGGTTGGCCGGGTGCTCGCGGCGGTGGTGCTGGGTCTCGCGCTGGCGGTGGCGTTCGCCCCATATGACCAGTGGTGGCTGCTGGCACCATCGGTGGCCGGGCTCACGGTCGTCTGCACTGGCATCCGGGTTCGGGCCGCTGCATTGGTGGGCTTCGCGTACGGTCTCTCGTTCACGCTGGCCTTGGTGCCCTGGCTGACGGTGATAGGGCCGGCGGCGTGGATCGCGCTGTCGACCCTCGAGGCCGTCTTCTTCGGGTTTCTCGGGGTCGCCGTCGCGGTGGTGGTGGGCAGGCCGGGCTGGCCCCTGTGGGTCGCCTGTTGCTGGGTGGGGACTGAGCAGCTCAAGGCCTCGATTCCCTGGGGCGGCCTGCCCTGGGGCAGGCTTGCTTTCGCATTGGGAGAAACACCACTCGCTGCGTACGCACGACTCGGTGGCGTCGCCATGCTGACCGGGATCGCGGTCTTGATCGTCAACCTTGCCCTGGCCGCCGTCTGGCGCCTACGCGTTGAGCCCGCCTCCGGGCTCCTCATCGCCTCGGTCGCTGCCCTGGTAACCGTTGGCTGGCTGCTGCCGGTCTCCTCTCCATCCGCTGCAACCTTCACGGTCGCGGTGGTTCAAGGCAACGTGCCCGGCCGCGGGTTGGAGGCATTCGTCGAGCGACGCGCCGTCTTGAACAACCACGTGAGCGCCACCCACCAGCTGGCCGCCTCGATCCGATCCGGCCAGCTGCCACGACCCAATCTGGTGATCTGGCCGGAGAACTCCACCGACATCGACCCGTTCGCCGACAAGGCGGCGGCAGCTGCCATTTCGGGCGCCGTGGCGGATGTGGGGGCGCCCACGCTGGTGGGGGCGGTGGTGGATGCGCCGGACGGAGACCACCTGCTGAACATGGGCATCGTGTGGGACCCCCGGACCGGGCCGGGCGTGGAGTACGTCAAGCGGCACCTGGTGCCGTTCGGGGAGTATGTCCCCTTCCGCTCCCTGCTGGCCCCGCACATCAGTGCCCTGGACCAGATCCCGATCGACTTCGCCCCCGGTGCCCGGCCCGGTGTCCTCCGGGTCGCGGGAACGACCATCGGCGACGTAATCTGCTTCGAGGTTGCCTACGACGACCTGTTGCGGGATCTGGTGAACGGGGGAGCCCAGCTACTTGTGGTGCAGACCAACAACGCGACCTACCTCGGCACATCACAGCTGCCCCAGCAGTGGCAGATGTCGAGGCTACGGGCCATCGAGTTCGGGCGGACGGTGGCGGTAGCCTCCACCGACGGCATCAGCGGAATCGTCGGACCCGACGGCACGGTGCTGGCCGAATCCTCGCCGGCAACGCGGGCGGTTCTGGTCCGACGGGTGCCTCTCGAGTCCGGCCTGACACCGGCTGCCCGGTTCGGGGCGTTGATCGAGTGGACGCTGAGCGTGACCGGCCTGTTGGCGGTGGCGGCCAGCGTGATCTATCGACGCTGGCCGCGTACCGTGGGGTCACCGGGCGAGGAACCCATTTCAGAGGAACCCACTTCATGAGCGACTGGCGACATCTGGGCAAGGGCATTGTCGTGATCCCCACGTACAACGAAGCCGGCAACCTGGAGGACATCGTCACGCGAGTGCGCACGTGTGTGCCCCGCTTCGACGTGCTGGTGGTGGACGACGCGTCGCCTGACGGGACCGGTGAGCTGGCCGACAAGCTGGCCGAGCGGGATCCTCAGGTTCTCGTCCGGCACCGGTTGGGCAAGCAGGGCATCGGCGTTGCGTACATCGGTGCCTTCGGCTGGGCGCTTACGCACGGCTACGACGTACTCGTCCAGATGGATGCCGACGGCTCGCACCAGCCTGAGCAGCTCCCACGCCTGCTCGCCACTCTCGAGCATGCCGACCTGGTGCTGGGGTCGAGGTGGGTACCGGGTGGCTCGGTGGTCAACTGGCCGCGGTCTCGTCAGGTGCTGTCGCGAGGCGGCAACCGCTACGCCCGCCTTGCGCTCGGCGTCGGACTCGCCGACGCCACCGGTGGTTACCGAGTGTGGCGGCGGGCGACGCTGGAAGGCCTCCACCTGACGACTGTTTCGTCGTCGGGATACTGCTTTCAGATCGACCTGGTCTGGCGGGCGGTGCGCGCGGGCTTCCGGGTGGTCGAGGTGCCCATCGAGTTCGTAGAGCGCACTCGAGGCGAGTCGAAGATGAACCGGGCGATCGTCGGTGAGGCGTTCGTCCGAGTCGGTTACTGGGGGGCCCGACATCGCATGCGTCAAGCCGTCGAAGTGGCCCGCAGACCGCGTCCGCACCGATCAGACAGACGGAGGGGTTGACCGGCATGCGCTGGGGCTGGGTGGCGCTGGCTTTCCTGCTGACGCCGATCGTGGAGATCTATGTGATCGTCCAGGTCGGTCAGGCGATCGGCGTGTGGCAGACCGTCGCGTTGTTGCTGATCGAGAGCGCGATCGGCGTGTGGCTGCTCAAGCGTGAGGGACGACGGGCCTGGCAGGAGCTGCGTCTGTCGCTCAACCAGGCACGTGTCCCGGCCAAGGAGCTGGCGGACGCGGCACTTGTGCTGGTCGGCGGAACGTTGCTTGTCACGCCGGGGTTCGTCACCGATGTCGCCGGTTTCTTCTGCGTGCTGCCGTTCACTCGCCCGCTGGCGCGCCGGGTGCTGCTGGCGTACATCGCGCGGCGGGTGTCTCGCGGCACCATCCACGTGGTAGCGGGCTCGCACAGCCGCTTCAGGCCACCGAGCGCCTCCGTGGTCGATGGGGAGGTCGTAGAAGGAGGCCGGGTCGCATCATCGGGGGAGAATGACGCGACCCGGCGGTCGTGATGGGTGTCTCAGGCGCTGCGACGCGCCGTCGGCTTGCGAGTGCGGTGAAGATGGGCGGGACCGATCTCGCCACCGCGCAGCAGCGCGAGCCGCTCGGCCAAGATGTCCTCCAGCTCGGTGATCGATCGACGTTCGAGCAGCATGTCCCAGTGGGTGCGCTGAGGCTTCTCCTTCTTGGCTTCGGGTTCGCCACCGTTCACAAGGTTGGCCTCGGCACCGCAGCGCGGGCACTCCCACATCGTTGGTACGTCAGCCTCGGTCGCCATCGGAATCTGGAAGGCATGTCCGTTGGAGCATTCGTAGGCGACGTTCTGTCGCGGCGCGAACTCCACGCCCCGCTCGTCTTCGAAACTCTGACCGCCAAGGCGCGCGCCTCGCAGTGACCGCTCCGACATGGGGTACCTCCCTGTCGACAGTTTCCCCGTTGTTCCCCGACTAAAATCCCGGTCCCGCTGGCACCGTTCATATGGTGCAACGACCCTCAGGGGCGCAAGATTCCCGGGTAGCTCAGATTTGGTCACACCACGGTCGGCGCGGTGTTTCCTGCTTCTGCGATGGCCCGGTCCGAGTCCAGCATCCACAGTAGGGCCAATCCGACGACGAGGAAGCCGATCACGGCGAAGATTGCCGGCCGGTAGGAATGGGGTCAGGTTGGCGCAGTCGTTGGTCCTGCCGCAGTCAAGGGACTACCGGCTTCCATTCGCCCCTGGCCCGGAGCACATCGCGCAGGGTGTCGATCCGGTCGGTGACGATCCCATCGACCCCAAGGTCCAACAGGCGGACCATGTCCGCCTCGTCATCGACGGTCCACACGTGCACATGCTTGCCGAGCTCATGCGCCCGCGCCACGAATGCCTCGTCGACAATGACAAGGCGACCGAATGCCCTTGGCGCCTGGATGCATGGGGCGTCTGCGGCGAGGAGCCGATGACGAAGGGCGCCGAAGGGGATGAGCCGCAGCGAAGCCACCGACAGGGGGCCGAAGGCAGTGGCAACGGACGGGCCCAGCCGGGCTCGTACCCGGTTGATCCGCACCTGTGAGAACGACGCGATGCAGATCCGCTCGTGGGCGCGCAGCGAGTTAACGGTGGAGACGAGTGGGTCGATGGCGGAGGCATGCTTGACGTCGATGTTCAGTCGTACATGAGGCCAGGTGGTGAGCAGCGCCGACAGCGTTGGAATGACCTCCGTGCCGTTGATGCGAGCCGCCTGCACCTCGGCGTAGGTCAGGTCGGCGATCCGTCCACGAAGGTCGGTGATCCGGTTGAGCCTCCTGTCGTGGAACGCGAGCAGCACGCCGTCGCGGGTGGCGTGAACATCGGTCTCCAGATAGCTGTATCCGAGGTCGACTGCCACCTGGAAAGCCGCCATCGTGTTCTCCAGGCCGACGTTAGGTGCGTACTTCGCCCCGCCGCGATGCGCGAACGGGATGGGTCCGTCGTGGTCGAGGAAGGCAAACCCCGTACTGGGACCCAGGCGCGTCACCGCGTCAGTATCACCGGTCTGTGCTGGTCAAGCCACATCGTCGAGCTGAACGCCGCGAACGCCGTGTCTCCTCACCAAGTAGACGCCGAGCGCCGTCAGTCCGCGATGAGTGCACACTCGGTGCAGAGCCCGGAACCATGCGCGGTCGCTGTCTTGGATCGCGTTCGGACCGGGCCGGGTCAGACCGAGCAGCACCTGGAGGTTGTCAGCATCGCCCACCGAACGGAGCCGGTCGAACAACCGGGACAGGGTGTCCGCGCACTCGGACGTGGTCATCAACTCATCCACACCGGTCACGACCATGTGCAGCAACGGGATCGCGTCCTTGTCGCAGACGACCACCATCACGGTGCGCTCGCCGACGTGCGCCGGGTCCGTAACCAGCTCCAGATGCCTCTCGACCTCCTCGGTCAGGTCGAGACGAGGCGGGCTCTTCGGTGATTTCATGCGCGCAGGCTGGCACATCGGGCCTGTGGACAACCTGCTCCGTCCACAGGCGATTTCTGGTACGCCGGGCCGGGGCATGGTGTGGTCGGTCGCCAGGACGTGGCTGCGCTACCGTGGGGACGTGGACGAGCCGATCTGCCCGCGTTGTCAGGGAACCATGGCCGAGAAGGTGCGCGGCGGGGTTTCGATCACCCAGTGCAACGACTGTGAAGGCATCTTCTTGGACCGCTCCGAGCTGGGCACGCTGATCGAGTCCGAGAACGACTGGCACCGTGCGAGTGGACCCCGCACCGAGCCGTTGCCGCGAATCACCACCGACATGACGGCGCCGCCGGCCTACCCGGCGACCGCACGTGCGCGGTCATTCATCGACGAGCTGTTCGGCTGACCCCGCGACATTCGCCGTAGATCGAAGCCCTGACCGGCGGCTAGAGTCGTTGGGTATGACCGACAGCATGGGTGCGACACGGACCAAGATCCCCAACAAGGCATACGAAAAGGAGCTGTTCCGACTGCAGGAGGAGCTGGTCCAGATGGAGCAATGGGTGAGCGCCAGCGGTGCGCGGATCGCTGTCGTGTTCGAGGGCCGGGATGCGGCCGGCAAGGGCGGCACCATCAAACGCATCACCGAACACCTGAACCCCCGGGTCACCAGGCACGTTGCCCTGCCACGCCCGACCGAGCGCCAGACGACCCAGTGGTACTTCCAGCGGTACGTCGAGCAGCTGCCGAGCGCCGGAGAGATCGCGTTGTTCGACCGCAGCTGGTACAACCGGGCAGGTGTGGAGCACGTCCTCGGCTTCTGCTCCCCACAGGACTACTACCGCTTCCTGCGCCAGTGCCCGATCTTCGAACGCCTGCTTGTAGAGGACGGCATTCTCCTGATCAAGTACTGGTTCTCGGTCAGCGACGACGAACAGGAGCGGCGGTTCATGGGCCGGGTCAAGGACCCGATGCGTCGCTGGAAGTTGTCGGGGACCGACTTGCTGTCGCGTACCAAGTGGGTGGACTACTCGCGAGCCAAGGACGACATGTTCGTGCACACCGACATCCCGGAGGCTCGCTGGCACGTCGTGGAGGCCGATGTGAAGAAGGTCGCACGGCTCAACTGCATAGCCCACCTGCTGAGCCAGATCCCCTGGGAGCCCAAGCCGATGCCCGACATCGAGATCCCGCCCCGTCAAGACGACCCGGGCTATGTCCGCCCACCGCAAGACCTAGCGTCATACGTGCCCGATCACGCAGCCGCGGTGGTCGCCGGGGCCCACGCATGATCATGAGGACCCCGTTCCACGCAAGTACGTAACAGCGCTGGGGTCACGGGACGCCCGAGAGCGACCCTGCTGCGAGACCGAGCTCGGACTCGGCGAACCGGGCGGACCAGCGGATCACAGACGTCCGGTCGATGTCGACCTCGTGTGCCACGGCTTGGAGGGTGAGCCCGTCGAGAAGCGAGAGGATGCGCCACGCCGCGGCTTCGGGGTCATCGCATGAGAACATGCCGTCCGCGGTGCCTTCACGAATCGCCGTCGCCAGGACCTGCTGCCAGGCGACGTTGAGCCGGTGGGACGTCTCACGGACGGCGGGTCGTCGAACGGCCTCGGCCCACGCGTCGAGCCACAGCTGGAACGCCCAGTCCTGCTCGGCACGGACGTACGTCGCGAAAAAGATCCGCAACCGCGCCACCGGGCCGCTGGCCTGCGCCAAGGCGACGCTGGTGGCCTGGAGGTCCTCACCCGCCGCCCGCTCGAAGGCGTCGGCCAGCAAGACGTCCATCGACTCGACGTAGTGGTGGACCAGCCCACTCGACGTGCCCATCTCATGCGCGATGTCGCGTACGGTCGTGGCGGCCATCCCCTTGCGGCGCATCACCCGGACTGTCGCGTCGAGGATGACATCGCGGCGTACGTCAGGGCTCAGTCGGACCATCGGACACGACTATGACCCCTCGGTGGCTATTGCGCAAGTGTCCAACACGGTTCTAGGCTCGGCTCATGTACAAGACCACGCCGTTCTACGAGCGTCTCAGGGATCTCAACGAGACGGGCCTGTGGGGCCACTGGTCCAACTATCTCTCGGCGCTTCGCTACGACATGTCCGCCAAGCACGAGTACTTTGCCGTCCGCAACAGCGCCGGTTTCTTCGACACGTCGCCGCTGTACAAGTACTGGATCCGCGGCAAGGACGCCGAACGTTTCCTTGCCGGGGTCCTTACCCGCGACATCCGGATCTGCAAGGCGGGCCACGCGCAGTACACCGTATGGTGCGACGACAACGGCTATGTGCTCGAGGACGGGGTGGTCTTCCGGCACTCGGATAACGAGTTCTTCATGACGGCGGCTCGGCCCAACCTCGCGTACTTCGAGGATCTGGTCGGGCGCCTCGACGTCACGATCGAGGACGTCAGCGAACACTTCGGCATGCTCGCCGTCCAGGGTCCGCGGTCACGCGAGATCCTCGGGCAGCTCACGTCCGACGTGAACGACCTCAAGTACTTTGACCACACGCCGAGCAAGATCGGCAAGGCGTCGGTCACGATCTCCCGTACCGGCTACACCGGGGACCTCGGGTTCGAGGTACTCGTGGGGGCGGAAGACGCGCTTGACGTGCTCGACCAGGTCATCGATGCCGGCTCCGGTCGTGGGTTCCGCCCGTTCGGCGAGGACGCACTGCTCATGGCCCGGATCGAGGCGGGGCTCATCCTCATCGACGTCGAGTTCTCGTCGAGCCGACTGGCGTACAACGACGACGAACGGGTCACCCCGCGCGAGCTCGGCTTCGGCTGGATGCTCCGGAAGGTCGACACCGACGACCGCCCGTTCATCGGTCGCAAAGCGCTGATCCGGGAGGCACGCGACAAGACTTCGCGCTGGTCGACTGTGGGCTTGGTCGTCGACTGGAAGCACTACGACGACCTCTACAACGCGGCAGGACTCATCCCCCCGAAGGACGAGACACCGCTGGCGTGGGAGTCGATGCTGTACGAGGGCGACGGCCAGCGGATCGGGTACGCGACGAGTCTCATGTACTCACCAGCACTGCAACGCCACATTGCGATGGCGCGTGTCCATCCCTACCAGGCTGCGCCCGGAAACACCGTCCACCTGGAGCTGACGATCAACCACGAGTACCAGACGGTCCGGGCCGACGTGGCCCGCATGCCCCTCTTCAACCCGAGCCGAAAGACGGCGTGAGCGCATGCCCCTGTCGACCCCCGACCCGAAAGACGACATAGACCCATGAGCACCGAATCCACGAGCGGCGACCACCACTATGACGCCATCGTCGTCGGCGGCGGTCACAACGGGCTGGTCAACGGCGGCTATCTCGCCAAGGCCGGGCTCAAGACGCTGATCCTCGAGCGCCGACCGTTCGTCGGCGGCGCCGCGATAACCGAGGAGCTCCACCCGGGGTTTCACTTCACGACGTTCTCGTACGCATTGAGCCTGATCAGGCCCGACATCGTCCAGGACCTCGAGCTGGTCAAGCACGGCTTCTTCCCGATCCTCATGCCGTCCTCGTTCGCCCCGATGGAGAACGGCGACTACCTCATGATGGGGCAGGACGACGACGAGAACATCCAGCAGATCATGCGGCACTCTCGCCATGACGCCGACGCGTACGAACGGTACGAGCACGACATGAACCGCGTGTGCCAGCTGGTGAAACCGCTCTTCGACTCCGTACCGCCGAACATCTTCGGCAAGTCGCAGGAGGACCTCGAGGCCATCGCCGAGCTGGTCACGCACCTCAGTGGCGCGGAGCCCAAGGTGGTGCACGACATGGTGCGGCTGCTGACCGGTAGCGCAGCCGACTTCCTCGACGACTACTTCGAGAGCGACATCCTCAAGGGCTATCTGTCGTCGTCCGGGATCATCGGTACGAAGGTCGGCCCGATGACTCCGGGCTCCGGGCTCGTGCTGCTGTACCACTTGATGGGCGAACATGACGGCCACTTCGGGATGTGGTCGTTGCACAAGCACGGCAACGGCGGCTTCACGCAACTGCTGTCAGAGGCGGTGCAGTCGTTCGGCGCGGACGTCGTCACCGATGCAGCAGTCGAGACGGTGATCACCAAGGACGGCGACGCCATCGGAGTCGCGCTCGCGGACGGGACCGAATATCACGCACCGGTCGTGGTCAGCGCCCTTGACCCCCGGCGTACGTTTCTCGAGCTCGTCGAGCCTCGTGAGCTGCCAGCTGATCTTGTCGAGAACATCCAGCGTTTCCGGTTCCAAGGCACGTCGGCGAAGGTCAACTTCGCGCTCGACGGAGCACCGAAGTACCCGGCGCTGGGCGAGCGCACTGACCAGTACGGCGGGTTCATCAACATCGGACCCACGATGGAGTACTTGGAGAAGGCTTTCGACGAGGCGAAGTACGGCTGGTACAGCTCGCGGCCGTACATCGACGGCGCCATCCAGTCGTTTGTCGATCCCGACATGGCGCCGCCCGGCAAGCACGTGATGTCGTGCTTCATCCAGTACGCGCCCTACCATCTCAAGGGCAGCGACTGGGACGCGGAGCGGGACACATTCGCCGACAATGTGCAGGCCACGTTGGAGTCGTTCTTCCCCGGGTTCAGCAAGCTGGTCCTGCATCGGGAGGTCGTGACACCGCTCGACATCGAGCGGGTGGTCGGGCTAAGTGAGGGCAACATCTTCGCGGGCGAGTTCCTGGCGCCTCAGATGTACTTCTTCCGGCCAGCACCGGGATGGAGCCAGTACCGCACCCCAATCAACGGCTACTACCAATGCGGCTCTGGCACCCATCCGGGCGGCTGTGTGATCGGTGCACCCGGCAAGCTGGCCAGCCGGCAGATCCTGCGCGACCTCGCATCCCGCGCTTAGCGGCCGCCCCTTTCTGCCGAGACGCCGGCTTTTCGGCGATTTTCACGGCGTGTCGCGGCATCTTTGGCGTCTCGGTCCCAGCGGAGGCGGACTCAGATCGCGGGAAGGGGAAACGACGCGTGGTTTCCCGCGCTGTCTCGCGGGGAATAAGTGTCGGATCGCGGGGAATAAGTGTCGGATCGCGGGGACAGGACTAGGGGTCAGAGGACGGCGTCGAGGAACCTGCGGGTCTCGGCGAACTGAGTCGATCCGAAGATCTGCGCTGGCGGGCCTTGTTCGAGGATCACGCCTTCGTGGAAGAACGCCATCCGGTCCGCGACCTCCCGGGCGAACCCCATCTCGTGCGTGACCACCATCATCGGTATGTGCATGTCGGTCGCCAGCGACTTCATGACGCTCAACACCTCGCCCGTGAGCTCCGGGTCAAGAGCCGAGGTGGGCTCATCGAACAGCATCACGTCCGGCTGCATGGCCAGTGCCCGCGCAATCGCGACCCGCTGTTGCTGCCCGCCAGACAGGCGGATCGGGTGCTCGTCGGCCTTGTCGCCGAGTCCGACCTGCTCGAGGAGCTCGTGCGCCCGTGCCGCGGCCGCGTCCTTGTCTCTACCCCTGACGCACATCGGTCCAACCATGACATTCTCGAGGGTGGTCATCTGGGGGAAGAGGTTGAACTGCTGGAACACCATGCCCACGTGCAGGCGCAGCTGACGGATCTGTTCACGCTTGCGCCGGGTGCGATGACCCCCGCTGAGCCGGACCCCCGCCACCTCGACTGTGCCCTCTGTGGGGTCGTCGAGGAAGTTGACACAGCGCAGGAGAGTGGACTTCCCGGAGCCCGACCGGCCGAAGATCACCAACACCTCGCCACCGTGCAGCTCGATGTCGATGCCTTTGAGCACCTCGAGGTGCCCGAACCGCTTGTGGACGCCCTCCACACGGACGATTACCTCGCTCATGGCCTATCCGCCGCCTCCGTGTGGCCGAGCCGTCGAGGTTGGCGGGTCGAGGCTGGTGCCAACGTGGACTCCGTGCGCTCGACCACCCGCCGTCGGCACCCTGACATAACCTCTCGACATCCGAGCCTCCAGACGGCGCTGGAAGAACGTGAAGATCACGGTGAGCGCCCAGTAGAAACCAGCTACCAGGACGTAGGCCTCGAGATTCTTGACGTCGGCCTTGCCGACGAGTTGTGCGCGGCGGAAGATCTCCGCGTTGCTGACCGTGACGCCTAGGAACGACACGAGTGCGGTGTCCTTCATCATCGCGATGAACTCGTTGCCGGTCGGAGGGATGATCACGCGGAACGCCTGCGGAAGGACCACCCTGCGCATCTTCTGGCCGTATGTCATCCCCAGCGCGTCCGCGGCTTCACCCTGTCCGCCGCTGACCGACTGGATGCCGGCCCGGAAGATCTCGGTCATGTAGGCCCCGTAGTTCAATCCCAGCGCGATGGTGCCCGCCACCGCGGCTGGCAGGATCAGGGCGTCGGAGAACCCCTGGGGCACGTTCGGGTACTTGGCGACCAGGTTGATGCCGATCTGCGGCAGCGCCAGATAGATGAGGAACATCTGCACGATGAGGGGAGTGCCGCGGAAGAACGAGACATAGAACCCCGAGATGCCGTAGGCGATCGGGTTGTGCGAGATCCGTCCCAGCGACCCGAGCGTGGCCAGGATGATCGCCAGCACGATGCCGCCCACCGCCATGTACATCGTGTACTTGAGGCCGCCGGCGATGAACGAGAAGTTGTCGCGCATCCAGCCGGTGTCATAGTCGGCGAGCGAGAAGAACACGGCGAGCACGGCGAAAATGCACACCCATACGATCGCGACCTTGATGCGGAACGGGACCCTGGCGCTGGACATCGCCAGTCGGTCCATCCGGTCTCCGCGGCGGCTCGGTGACGGATCGCCACCCGCCAGCGAGCTCATCGGAGCACCTTGATGCGGCTCACTGTGTATTCGTCAGGTCCGTTCCGTTGTACCACTTCTTTGAGAGCTGGGTCAGCGTACCGTCCGAGTGCATCTGACCGACGATCTTGTTCACCGCCTGATACAGACTGGTGGGGTCCTTCGGCGAGTTCTTGTCGATGGCGACCGCCAGCGGCTCATAGAACACCGGGTCACCGACGATCTTGACCGGGTTGCCATGGTCGATGTAGCCCTGCGCCGTGGTGAGCGAGGTGATGACCGCGTCGAGACGGGTTCCGTCACCGAGTGCGAGATCCTGCAGGGCGGTGGTGTCGGTGTCATAGCCGGAGATCTGGGCGTTGTCGATGATGAAGTCGAACGTGTAACCCTTGATCTTGAGCGTCTTGTCGAGGAACTGCTCATATGTGCACCCGCTGCACACCCCGATCTTCTTGCCGTCGAGATCAGTCGACAGATCGGTGATGTCAGTGTTCGCCTCGTTCACGACCACAACGGCTGGCGTGAAGTAGTACGGCTCGGTGAAGTCGAGGACCTTCTGCCGCTGGTTCGTCGGCGTCATGGATCCCACGCTCATCTGCCAGCGGTCGTTCCATGCGCCGGCGGTGAGCACGTCCCAGGACGGAGTCTCCCAGGCGATGTCGACTCCGAGACGATCGGCAATCTCGGCCGCCACGTCGATGTCGAAGCCGACGTACTTGCCGGTCTTCGCATCGAGCGAGGACTGCGGCGGGTAGGCCGGGTCGGTCGAAACCGTGATCGTGCCTCTGTCACAGACCTCCGCGAGCAGGTCACCCGTGGCCGTGGTCTTCCCGCACACGGTGTTGTCCGAGGTCGTCGAAGGGGTGCTGCTGCTGTTGTTGTCGCTGCCGCCCCCACAAGCCGCCGTCAGTAAGGCGAGCGTGGCGAGCACACTCAGAACAATTGGTCTGTTCCGCATGGATTCCTCCTGGTCAGCCGCACATGTCGCGGTGGATGAAGGATGACACGAGGAGAAGGCTGTTGGGAAGCGTGGCAGCCCTAACGAACCCGCACCGTTACTCAGATGTCACGGAACGTCTCGATCTGGGCGCCGAGCTGGTTGAGACGTTCGGCGAGGTCCTCATAGCCACGGTTGATGACATAGACGCTGCGGAGCACGGAAATGCCCTTGGCCGCAAGCATGGCCAGCAAGATGACCACCGCGGGTCGCAGGGCAGGCGGGCAGATGATCTCCGCCGCAGACCAGCGCGTCGGTCCCTCCACGAGCACCCGGTGCGGGTCGAGGAGCTTCACCGTCGCTCCGAGCTTCGTGAGCTCGGTGAGATAGATCGCGCGGTTCTCGTACACCCAGTCGTGGATCAGCGTCTGGCCCTGCGCGACGGCGGCGATGACCGCGAAGAACGGCAGGTTGTCGATGTTGAGGCCCGGGAACGGCATCGGGTGGATCTTGTCGATGGGGGAGTGGAGGACGGAAGGGCGAGTCGAGATGTCGACCAGGCGCGTGTGGCCGTTCGAGGCGACGTACTCTGCGCTGCGCTGGTAGTCGAAGCCCATCTCCTCCAGCAGCGCGAGCTCGATCTCGAGGAACTCGATGGGCACCCTCTCGATGGTGATGCTCGACTCCGTCACGATCGCCGCGGCGATCAGGCTCATCGCCTCGATCGGGTCTTGGGAAGGCGCGTAGTCGACGTCGCAGTTGATCTCCCGTACGCCCTGAACGGTGAGTGTCGTGGTGCCGATGCCCTGGATCCGTACTCCCAGCTTGGTGAGGAAGAAGCACAGGTCTTGGACCATGTAGTTGGGGCTGGCATTGCGAATGACGGTTACCTCGGGCCGTCGTGCCGCGGCCAGCAGGGCGTTCTCGGTTACCGTGTCTCCGCGCTCGGTGAGGACGATCGGGCGCTGCGGAGTGACGGCGCGATCAGCCTCGGCGTGGTACGAACCGTCAGTCGCCTTGACCTCGAGGCCGAATGGGCGGAGCGCGGCCATGTGCGGCTCCACGGTGCGCGTACCGAGGTCACACCCGCCGGCGTACGGGAGCTGGAACCGCTCCTCGCGATGCATCAGTGGCCCCAGGAACATGATGATGCTGCGCGTACGGCGGGCCGCCTCGGCGTCGATCGACTCCAGGTCGAGCTCGGCGGGAGTGATGATCTCCAGGTCGTTGTCGATGTTCATCCACCGGGTCTTCACGCCGATGCTGTTGAGGACCTCGAGCAGGCGGTTGACCTCCTCGATCCGGGCCACCTTGCGCAATGTCGTGGTGCCCTGGTTGAGCAGGCAGGCGCACAGCAGTCCGACCCCTGCGTTCTTGCTCGACTTCACCTCGATGGTGCCGCTCAGCACGGTGGGGCCGACCACCCGCAAGTGCGCGGGGCCTGCGCCCAAGGAGACGATCTCGGAGTCGAGGGCCTCGCCGATCCGGGCCAGCATCTCCAGGCTGAGGTTCTGGTGCCCCCGCTCGATCCGGTTGACGGCGCTCTGACTGGTGCCGAGCACCTCGGCGAGCTGGGACTGGGTCCATCGCCGATGCTTGCGCGCGTCGCGGATCAGGTTCCCGATTCGGGCCAGGTAGTCCTCGGTCATGGCGGATACCTTAACTCACATATGAGATACGGCAAGAGGGCTCGCCGTTTCCCGTGAGACGGCTCAGCGATGCTCGGGATTCTCGAAGTCGAACCGGCAGCCCGCGTCCCACTCCGAGCGCTGGTTGCCGTAAGCGGGAACGCCACCCGCGGTGCGCAGCATTCCGGCCAGGTGCATGAGGTTCCAGGTCATGAACGTGGTGTTGCGGTTGGTGAACTCGTTGTCGGGACCGCCAGAACCCGGATCGAGGTACGAAGGACCGGGCCCGGCTTCGCCGATCCAACCCGCGTCCGCCTGGGGAGGGATGGTGTAGCCGATGTGCTGCAGGCTGTACAGGATGTCCATCGAGCAGTGCTTGATGCCATCCTCGTTCCCGGTGATCA
Source organism: Nocardioidaceae bacterium (assembly GCA_040002845.1). GTDB lineage: Bacteria > Actinomycetota > Actinomycetes > Propionibacteriales > Nocardioidaceae > JBDUDR01. The sequence continues at coordinate 3,401 of JBDUDR010000043.1, read as the reverse complement.
GTGCGCCCGCGACCTTGCCGTAATACGCGTACTGCCCCTGGTCGTTCAGGTCGCTGCTGCAGGAGTACAGCCGTTCGATGACCTGCTTGGTGATGCTGGAGTTGTCACCCAGCCAGATCGGACCGGCGATCACCAGGATGTCGCTGGCCTGCACCCGCGGGTAGATCTCCGGCCATTCGTCGGAGTCCCAGCCGTGCTCGGTCATGTCCGGCCAGACACCGGTCGCGATGTCGCGGTCGATGGCCCGGATGACCTCGACGGCGACGCCGTGCTTGCGCATGATGTCCGCGCTGACATCGACAAGGCCCTGCGTGTGTGACCGTTCTGGTGAGCGCTTCAGCGTGCAGTTGATGTACGTGGCTCGCAGGTGACTGAAGTCCCAAGCCTCGGTTGAGCTGGCGGACTGGTCGGTCATGTGGCTGCTCCTCGCCTCGTGCCTGCGCATAGTGTGGCAGCGCCGAGGCTGCGACCCCCAGCGGTCGCAGGTTACGGAACTACGACGTTCGGCAGGCCGCTGACCAGTTTCCCTATCGCACGCGCGGGGATGGCGAAGACAGGCTCGAGGCGACCACCAGGTGCACCCTGCCGTACAGGTCCTTACGTCCCATGACGTGCGTGAGGTCGGCGACGATCTGATCCGAATCCTTCGCGACGACACCGAGGTCGGCGTCAGGATCGACAGTGACTCTCAGGTCGACGACCAGTTGCCCCCGGTCTCGTTTGACAATTCCCTTGGCCGAGCGCACCGACGGTCGCGAACAGAAAACTTCAGCAGCAGTGGAGGCCGCCGCAGTAGCGTTGAATCTAAGGCGCCCCTGGTCGCCGGTGCCAAGAAGATTGAGGTCGCCCACTCCGCGTTCGGGCATGTGCGACCAAAGCCAGCGAAGTCCGACCAGGACCAAGATGACGCCAGCGACCCCAAGTGCCCACGGCCACCAACCGGTCGCGGTGGCATCGGCTGTCTGTGAGGTGTCCGTCTGTTCTGGGAGCGCCCCCCACAGGTCGAATCGCCAGGCCACCGCCAGCGCCCCGGCGGCGATCAGGGCGAGACCAACGACGAGCGTGGCTAACCGGTCGAGCGTCCAGGTGGTTCGACTCACGGGCTGCCCCCCGTGGACCGGACGTTGACGTTGACGGTGGGCGGTTTGATCAAGGCCGACAGAGCTCGTTGGACAGCCTCTTCTACGCGAGACCTCGCCTCGGCCGGGTCTGCTGTGAGCGTGGTCACGTCGATTGTCACTTTGGATCTGCTCGCCGCTACTGACGACGTGTCGATACCGTCCACATCGGAGCTGGCAGCCTGGGCAATGCGTCTGACGCTGGCAGTCGTGAGGAAGACTCCTGTCTGCGCCTTCACAGACAGTTCCTTGCGGCGGCGGGGTCGCAATGCGAGAGTGACCAGCCAAAGGCCCACCAGGGCGGCTGCAATACCGGCGGCAACCATCCAATCCGCTGATGTGCGGTTGTCCAGATAGGTGAGCGTCTCGTCGACATAGCGCCGTCCCGAGATGACGCCGATGTCGACCAGCACGTCACGGACGGCAACGCCTCCCAGCCCGATCAGGGTCAGCGCCCAGAGGACGCCTAACAGCGGCAGCGCTCCGTTCACGACCGGCGCCTTTGCGGAGGTGAGGGGCGATTCTTGACGAGTCTGCGGCAGCGTTTGTTCCGTGGTGGCGGATTCGCTCATTCGACTCTCCGGGCGGGGGTATTGCTCGCCTTCTCCACTCGGCTTACGGAGACGTCAACCGCAACGACGGTCAGCCCTGAGAGGCTCGACACGGCTTGAGCGACCGCTGACTGGACGTTCTTGGCAACCTCGCTGAGGGGTAGCGGCCATTCGACGGCGATCTCCACTCCCACGCGCGTCAATTGACCGCGAACATCACTCGCGGTCCTGGGTAGGCGTCGTCCCACCAACTTGTCGAGCGTGGACCCCGACTCCACGACGCCAACGACAGATGAGGCGGCATGTGACGCCAACTTGTTGATCGCCCGGTCGGCAATGGTGAGGTTGCCACGCTGGCCGGGATCCAACGCCGTGGATTCAGTCACGCCGACGCCTCACCAGAGCACTCAGGTCGATCTCGCCGTCGAACTGTCCGCCCGCCGCGTAGCCGACGACACCCAAGACCAAGGCGATGAGGAAACCGCTGAGCCCGCCGGCGGCGGCGGCGATGCCCAGCAGGAGACCTGCCAGCAGACCGATAGTGGATGTAGTCATGATTTCTCCTGGGGTTCGTGGATCAGGCATCTTAGAGACGGGGTGTCAAAGGTCGATGTAACGGCGTGAACCGGGGAACCGCCGTGGCAGTCGCCCGCGAGCCCGGCGCAGCCCGTGCCTGGTACGGCGACGAGCTCGGCGTACGGCACGCCCCGCTCGCCGCAAGCCACCCACCAATCGGGTCTCGGATTGACCGTCGGGCGTTCCGCGTAAGGCATCGATGCCGAATCGCACGTCAACTTCCCGCATCAACTGGATGTAGCGAGCGGGATCGCCTCCGACGTCGGGGTGATGCCGGCGAGCGATGTCGCGTCGCGCTTCACGCCACGATCGGTAGGTATCGGGAGGCAGCGATCGGTAGGCCATTGATTTCTACGCAGAGTCGAGGGCCGCGTCGAGGTCCTGCACGGTGACGTCCACGGGGGTGCCCACCAGCGGTTCGACAACCTCCCGGATCGAGTCTGCCGTGGAGCCAATGTCCACATCCCAGTTGAGCACCACGTGGACGGCAGTCGCGTCATTGTGGATCTGAACCCCGATGACCCGGCGCCGCGGCAGGTAAGTAGCGACTTCGCCGAACATGCCGGCGTGCATCCGAGCAACACCTGGCACCATCAGCACCACAGCGACCACGGTATCGGCGAGGGTGACCTCCTCCGGCCAGCCAACGTCGACGGCCGACGCTGTGTCGAACGCCGGGGGCGGATTGTCGAGTTGGCGCTCGCTCACTGAACTCGAGCCGGCTCGTCTGCGGATTCGTCGCTCTCCGACTCCAAGTGCACGTCTGAGACCGCGATATTGACCTCAGTCACCTCGAGTCCTGTCATCCGCTCAATCGAGGCGATGACATTGCGTCGGATGGCCTCAGCAAGATCGGGCAGCGCAACTCCGTACTCCGCGACGAGCTCTAGGTCGATCGCAGCTTGACGCTCGCCGACCTCAACCGCAACGCCCTGGGCGCGGTTCGTGCGGCTGCCGGGGATCCGCTCGCGGATCGCGGCCACGGCGCGAGCTGCGCCCCCACCCAGGTCATGTACGCCGGAGACGTCGCGGGTCGCAATGCCCGCAATCTTTGCCACCACTGAGTCCGCGATGGATGTCTTGCCGTACTGGCTCACCAAGGCGCTCTCCTTCTTGGCCACTGCCGCGCCGCCGCTGCTGGTCTTGGTGCTGGTCT
>JBDUDR010000042.1:0-19480 GCA_040002845.1 Nocardioidaceae bacterium | reverse complement strand
CGATGCGTCGCATGTGGTGGGTGAACGGCTCGAACGACTCCCCGGCCTCGGTGGGATTGTTCGGTCGAGGGGAGATCTTGTGCCGCTTAACGAGCAGGGCGTGCAGCACGAGCAGTCCGATGATGAGCATCGGGATCATGGACACGTGCGCGATGTACAACCGCACCAGGATCGGAGCGTTGGAGGTCAGGTCGGGATTGAACCAGAAGCCGAGTCCGCCGAGCAGCTTGCCGATCTCCAGGTTGTGGGCGAGAGCCTCGTAGCCTTCCTGGTCCCATTTCAACACGGTTCCGGTGAATAGGGCGCCTATGGTGAGGGCGAGCATGGCCACACCGATCAGCCAGTTGCCTTCGCGGGGCCGTTTGTAGGAGCCGGTGAAGTAGATCCGCAGCAGGTGCAGGATGGCCAGCACATACATGGCCTCGGCGGCCCAGAAGTGCAGGCCGCGCACGAACCGCCCGGCCCGGACATCCTCGACGATGTGCCGCACCGATTCGTTGGCCAGCACCGGGTCGGGGTTGTAGAACTGCGAGAGGATGACCCCGGTGACGATGAGAATCACCAGCGAGAACGCGGTCAGTCCGCCGAGGCTGTAGGCGACGGTGTTGGCGTGCGCGGGCACCGGGTACTCGATGGCCTTGATGCCGAGCCGCTCGTCGATGGCGTCGTGCAACTGGCGGCCCCACCGGGGTTTCGGCTCAGGTGCGACGGATACCGGGGGGGTGGAGGCGGTGTCGCTCATGAGGGATCACCCCGCCGAACTGCCGCTGTTCGGGCGGATTCAGGGCGTAGCCAGAACGCCGCGGCGGCACCCATCAGCCCCACGAGCACGGATGCGATCAGCAGGGCCCAGTCACCGCCGCTCAGCCCATCCCGGCCAGGCAACGGGTCGGTCGCGGCGAGCGTGCCGGTCTCCTCCCCGGTAACCGGTGGGGCGGTCCCGAGCCGGACCGGTTCGCTGCTGTCAGTGCCAGAACGAGCGCCGATGGCAACCTCCAACAGAAGCCGGGTTTGATCGAGGTCACCGCTGTCCAGCGCCTCTATGGCTCGTTGGACTGGGGGCATCTTCACGTCGGACTTGTCCTCCGCGTGCAGCGCGTCGTTGATCTTGTCTTCGATCGCCGCGGTGTCATCCGGCGTGTTGACGATCAGGCCGATTGCCTGCCGCACCAGGTCGAACGCCATGTTGCTCTCTCCCTCGCCGTGGGCCCAAGCGACGCTCGGTGTCAGGACAAGTAGCGCGGTTGTGAGTGCTGCCATCGGCCAGAATCGGGCGCCGGGCAGCGCCCTGCGGTTGGGCATCTCAAAGCCTCCGTAGGGTGGGACGGTCAGGATCGCGCCGGTGTCTAAGCACCGGTGCGCAGTGCCTTCAACCGCTGCCGGTACTCCTGCTCGTCAATTTTGCCGCGGGCGAACCGGTCGGCCAGGACTTCTTCAGCCGTGGGTCGGCCTGGCGGCGCGGCTTGGCGGTCTTGCCCGCCGCCGCCGAGGTAGCGCACGAACGCGAAGATGACCGTGATCACCAACCCCCAGAAGGCGAGCATGCTCACACCCATCAGCGCGTACCCCCAGCCGCTCATGTGGTCGCCGTACCAGAACATCAAACCTCCTCCTGCCGCCTCGCCCGGTTAGATGAGGGCTCGGGGCGGAGCGCTCGTCGTGGCCCTGCTCGGGCGGGAGACTTGGGCGATCGGGGGGCGAATCGTGACCACCGCCGTGCATGCCGCCCATCATCAACATCATCATCAGCGGGCAGGCGAGCACGATCAAGCCGAAAAGCAGGGTCGTGACTGGCACCCCCACTGCGGCGAGCCAGACGATCAGCACCGCCAAGGCGAGCGCGTACATCGGCAACTGCTGACGTTTCATTGCTCCTACCCTCCGGCGGTTTCCCAGCTCCTTGTGTGATGACTTGAGCCTGCCCCCGTGCGAGGTCGGCCACCAGGGCCGATGGTCCCGTGCACAAGGGCCAAAGGCCTATACCCCTAATGGGTATTCCTTGTGAGGATGACGGGACACCCGCTGTTCGGCGTGGTTCCTATCGAGAAACGTTTGTGGGACGGGCATGAGAATCGCTTCGACACCGAGGAAAGCGCTGGCGATGGGGGCTGCCATCGCCAGTCTGACTCTGGCGGGATGCACCTCCACCAACCAGCATCCAGGTTCCTCAACCAGCCCGCAGCCTGGTTCGGGGATGATGGGCGGCGGGTCGGCGTACCACTACTCCAGGCTGACCTGCACACCCCCGGCGCATCTGCCCGGGCGCTTGATCAACGTCATCCTCGCCGACATGGGGATGACCCGGATGATGGGCGGCACCGCCCCACTCGGTGCTCACATGATGCTGCGGGCCGCCCCGGCCAGCGTGGTCGCCGGAACGGTGACGCTGGTGGCAACGAACATCGGCTGGCGTACCCACGAGCTAGTGGTCGTGCCCCTTGCCGACGGTTCTGGGGCTGGCGTGCGGATTCCGGGGTCCGACGGCAAGGTCGATGAGACGAGAAGTCTGGGTGAGGCCTCCACCAGCTGCCGCGCCGGAACGGGCGACGGCATCCATGCGGGCACAGTGAGCTGGATCACCCTGACGCTGGCTCCGGGACGTTACGAGCTCTTCTGCAACCTACGCAACCACTACGCCGACGGTATGCATCAGGAGCTCCTGGTCACGGGCTCCTAGGCTCCGAGCGTCTCGTGCGGGAACGCGCAGGCGACCCAATCGCCGTCCGCGGCCACCTGAGCCGTGACGAGACTGGTCACCACCACCGCCCGCTTACCGGATGCCCACCGCTAGTGCACCCGCCGATCCAGGAGAAACCGCAGTCCCGCTACGAGCCGGCGACCAGCAGGAGCGGGTCGGCAGCGTTTGCAAACATGGCCGTACGGTGACGCCAGTCGGCGCAAGAACCAGACGAACGCCCGACCAGTGACGCCGTCGATCCCCCAAGAGCGGTGGCGCCGTCGGCCCGCCGGCCGATCACCTGACGCGGCGAGCATGCGTGTCCATCGCGTTCCTCCTCAGGGTTGACGTCTCTCTGAGAGGTTCAGATATGCCTGCTATCCGCGACAGCATGGTTGGCGGAAACTTCTCCGGTCCGGTTGCAACGCAGTCACGGAGCTGAACGTCTAACCCGCGTGACGGCGGCGGAGAGGGGCGATGGATGGGCAGTCGTTGGAGTGGAGAGCACTTGGATGGCGTGAACGCACGGAACCGGACGCGAAGCACGCGGCTTCGTCATGGATGGCAGACCTCGTGGAGGGAACGATGATTTCTACGGAGAAGGCTCCGGGTCGACGCCGATGGGCTCTCGCGGCGGCGGTGGCCGCCGTCGCGATTGTCGGCGTCGGTGGCTACGCCGCCCTTGGGGACGGACAAGATGATGTCCAGCCGCCGACCTCGGCCGATGCACAACCTATAAGACTCGGCGTCGCGAGTCCGGGCACAAGCATGGGATCGTGCATCCAGTTCTCGGTCGACATCCTGGCCGACATGCCGGTCGCCTTCTCGGGCACGGTGGTCGATGTGGGCAAGGGGACGGTTCTCCTTGACGTGGATCACTGGTACCGCGGCGGGGACTCGAAACAGGTTGAGCTGACCTCACCGGACCCTTCCATGGTGGCTCTGGATGGCGGGGTGACCTTTGGCGAGTCAAAGCGCTACCTGGTCACCGCCGCCCATGGTGTGGTGAACCCTTGCGGCTACACGACCGAGTGGAACGCGGAGACCGCTGCAGCCTTCCACCAAGCCTTCGAACGGTAAACGGATGGGCACCCAGTCCCGATGCCGGGTGCCCATCGCCCAGCGGCTCGTTGTTACCGGACCCAGATGACCTGGGTGATCACCTTGTTGCCGCCACCGAGGTCGCGGACATAGGTCGCTATGCCGTGCCGCGCTGAACCGCTGACAAGCTTGCCCCAAGAGCGAGGCGCGTTGCCGACCGCGTGGCCCTGACCCGGTGCCGTGCTGGTTCCAACGGTCGTGAAGTTGTCGAGATGCGTGTAGATCGTGACCAGCTCGTCGTAGTCATGCTGGTTGGGGTGCTGGTTCGATTCCGGGAGGTTGGTGTAGTCCATGCACGTACCGAGGTTGGGGTTGGTGAAGTTGGTGTCCTGGTGGTCCAGTCCAAAGGTGTGCCCGACCTCCTGGCACATGACCAGGTTCCGCCACGCCGGCGTGTTGTACTGCGCGGTCGAGAAGTACGTGTCGTTCACCTTCACCGTGCCCTGGGTGATGTGAACCCCACCCGTCACCCAGATCGATGCAATGCCCAACCAGCCGTTGTTGCCGTACTTGGCATTGCACACCTCGACACGGCCAGAAGTTGCCCCGCAATGCCTCGGCCTCGTCTGTCCCGCGACGACGGTCGTATCGAGCACGGTGGACTGGCTCCAGTCGCTCGACGTGGTGCGCAGATAAGAGTCCCAGGTCGAGTCCACGTTGTCGCCCAACATCAACGTGAACGGGTTACTCGTTCGTGCCCAGTGGTAACCGTTCCAGGAGTGATTGGCGTTCGCGGGGTTGGCGAACGCGAAGATCAGAAGAGCCGCGATGGCGGCAGCTCCGAACGACGTCTTGCGCATAGTCATTCCTTTCCCCAGAGGAGTGTGGTGGTCGTCACATACTCCCGCCGCGACCGAAGTCATCGCAAGGTTTAGCGCTTGGTGTCTTGCGCGTGCGGCTAACCTGGCCGAGCGCATGTACACGAGCGGTTGGTTGCCGCCGGAGATCGGGATGGAGCTCGGATTCAGCCCGGATGCCGTGCGGCGGGCACTGTTGATCAGCTTGCCGGTCACCGCCGCCCTCCAACCCATCGTCGTTGTACTGTCCGGATCGGTCGCACTGCTCGGTGACACCCTGCACAACTTGGCTGACGCTGTCACCGCGATGCCCCTGCTGATCGCGTTCCGGCTCGCCCGGCGGTCACCGACCAAGCGCTACTCCCACGGCTTTCGGGCGGGCCGAAGACCTCGGCGGGCTGTTCGTCGTCGCAATGATCACCCTGTCGTCGGTGCTGGCCGCCTACGAAGCGATCGACCGGCTCCTCCACCGGCGCGACGTCGCGGCAAGCCGACCTCGCCCACCACGCCGAAGCCCAGCTACTCGACCAGGTCCGACGACTCACCGCCGCCACGATCCACACCAGCCCCGCCGGCGCGCACTAACCCCCCGCCCGACCTGACCGTCCAGGAGCAACGGTTTAGTTCGCCTGCCCTACATCCATGAGGCCAAGGCGCGGGTAAAGGGGCTAATGACCAGGGTGTTCGGTTCCGTCACACGCCCGCTCGCCAAGTTCCGGCTCCAGGCGTCGGCGTAACTGTTGAGTAGCGACGAGGTCCTGTTTGTGGTCGACTTGTAGCGTCGTGTGTCGGATGTTGAAACGCTCATCCAGCACATTCTCAATGGCAGCGCGGCGCTCGTGGCAGTCCTTGGCCGGGCTGACCAGCACGTGAGCCGACAGTGCCGGGAAACCCGAGGTGACTTCCCAGACGTGTAGTTCGTGGACATCAACGACACCATCGAGTTCGCGGATGGCTTGGTCGAGTTCGGCGGGGTTGGTACCGCGGGGTGCGGCCTCCAAAAACACCCGACCACTTTCGCGCAGGAGACCGTAGCTGGCCTTGGCCATCAGGGCGGCGACGATGAGGGCGGCGATGGCGTCGGCTTGGCGGAAGTCGGCCAACCAGATGAGCAGTCCGGCAATGCCGGTGGCGATGAAGGCGAACAGATCGTTGAGGATGTGCTGGAAGACGCTCTCGACGTTCAAGCTGCTGCGGTTGGCTCGGCTCAGCAGCCACGTTGCGCCAACGTTGATCACGATCCCGACACCAGCGGTGATGGTGACGAGAGCGCCATCGACCGCCGGCGGTGCGATGAGCCGCGAGATGGCTTCGTAGACGAAGTAGACGACCAACAGCGCAAGGGTGATGCCATTGGCTTGGGCGGACAAGATCTCGGCCCGCTTCAAGCCGTAGGTGAAGACTCCCTGAGCCGGGCGGGCAGCCAGCCGTATCGCGACCAGAGCGAGCCCGATGGCGACGGCGTCCGTCAGCATGTGGCCGGCGTCGGAGATCAGGGCCAGTGAGCCGGCGGCGATCCCGATGATGACCTCGACGGCCATGAAACCGACGATGAGCGTCAAGGCGCCGGCCAGGTAGCGCTGGTCGGCGTTGGCCGTCACGCCGTGGCCATGGCCATGGTCCGATTCATTCTTGGTTGCCATCAGCAGCAATCCTCCTCGCCGCGCCAGGCCTCGATCCCCTCCCGCAGGGCGACCGTGGCGATGACCAATCCCGCGACGGGATCTGCCCACCACCAGCCGAGCAGGGTGTTCAACAGAAGTCCGGCCAGCAGGACGCCCGACAGATAGGTGCAGAGCAATGTCTGTGTGGAGTCAGCCACCACGGCGGCTGAACCGAGTCCTCGGCCGGTGCGGCGCTTGGCGAGGCTCAAGATCGGCATCACCACTAACGAAGAGGCAGCCAGGACCATACCGACGACGCTGGTTTCAGGACGTGTCTCGATGAACAGCGCGCGCAGACTGTCGATTGCGACGTATAGGGCAAGGGCGAAGAAGGCGATAGCCACGAACCGGAGCGTCCGCGCCTCACGTTCCTCAGAGCGAACACCTCGCCCAGCGAACTGCCAGGACACCGCCAACGCGGACAACACTTCGACGCAGGAGTCAAGACCGAACGAGACGAGCGCGACAGAGCTGGCGATGACTCCCGCGCTGATAGCAACGACCGCTTCGAGCGTGTTGTAGCCGATCGTGGCCCAAGCAAGCAACTGGGCTCGACGCCGCAACCTGCCCCGCTCAAAATCGATGCCAGTCGAAGCAGCAGTCACGGCAGGACTGCCAGCGATCTCGGCACTGGCGCACAGTGGTCGGTCTCGTCGACCGCCAGCACGACGTCCAGAAGGTCACCGAGCGCGTGCGCGAGCTGCTGTTGCGCCAGCTCGTAGCGCACCTGCCGTCCCTCGGGATGAGCGATGACCAGACCACAGCCACGCAGACAGGCCAGGTGGTTGCTAACGTTGGTTCGAGTCAGCGCCAACGACTCCGCGATGACGGCCGGGTAGTTGGGACCCTCGGACAGCAGGAGCAGAATCCGGCACCGAGTGGCATCAGCGAGCGCCCGCCCGATACGGGTGATGGCGTCCAAATGTGTCTCAAGCCGCAGCATGACCTTACGATACAGCGATCGCTGAGTCCAGCCAATGCTGACGCATTTGCCTTACCGGTTGCTGTGAATGAGCTGCCGTCACGGCCGCGAGCCGGGCTGGTTTCGTCGGGAACGACTCCTGGGCGCCACGGCTGGGCGGCCGCCTCACCAAGTGCTAAGACGACCTAGGCGGCGGGGCGCAACTCTTGACCGGTCGTCGGCTCGGGCAGTCTCTCCGGGACCGGCGAGGGTAGTCGCAACCGCTTGAGCAGCAAAGCGTTGACGGCGACCAGCAGGCTGGACCCGGACATCGACAGGGCGGCGATCTCCGGGCGCAGCACCAGACCGAAGGCGGGTTCGAAGACGCCGGCGGCGATGGGCAAGGCGATGGCGTTGTAGCCGATCGCCCACCCGAGGTTCTGCCGCATCTTGCGCAGCGTGCCTCGCCCGATGCGCAGGGCGATCGGGACGTCCAGAGGATCCGAACGCATGAGCACGAGGTCGGCGGTCTCGATCGCGACATCGGTGCCGGCGCCGATGGCGATGCCGAGGTCGGCCTGGGCCAGGGCGGGGGCGTCGTTGACGCCGTCGCCGACCATCGCCACCCGTCGGCCGTCGTCTTGCAGCGTGGCGATCTGGGCGGACTTGTCGCCGGGCAACACCTCGGCGATGACGGTGTCGATGCCGAGCTGGTCGGCGATCCGGCGGGCAGTGGCCTGGTTGTCGCCGGTGAGCATCACAACCCGGGCGCCGGCTTCGTGCAGCGCTCGTACGGCGGCTGCGGCGGTATCTCGGACGGTGTCGGCAATGCCGAGCACCCCGGCCGCGCGGCCGTCGATCCCAACGACCACGGCGGTCCGGCCGCCGGCAGCGAGGTCGTCGCGTCGTTGGCCGAGTCCGTCCAGGTTTACCCCTTCGGCGTCCATCAGCCGCCGGTTCCCGATCACGACGCTGTGGCCGTCGACATGCGCGACAGCGCCGTGACCGGCCACGTTGCGGAATCCGGTGGCACGGAGCGCACCCACGCCATGGTCCTCGGCGTAGCGGACGACGGCCTCGGCGAGCGGGTGCTCCGACTCGCGCTCGACCGCGGCAGCCAGGGCGAGCAGCCGGACGGTGTCCAACCCGTCGACGAGTACGTCGGTGACCTGCGGTTCGCCCTTGGTGAGGGTGCCTGTCTTGTCCATCACGACGGTGTCGATCCGGGCGGAGGTCTCCAGTGCGGTGGCGTTCTTGAACAGGACGCCACGCTGGGCGCCGAGCCCGCTGCCGACCATGATCGCGGTGGGGGTGGCCAGGCCGAGGGCGTCGGGGCAGGTGATGACCACAACGGTGATGGCGAATAGCAGCGCCTCGGTCACTGGCCTGCCGACTCCCAGCCAGGTTAGGAACGTGGCCGTGCCGGCCACCAGGGCGACCAGCACGAGCCAGAACGCGGCTCGGTCGGCCAGCCGCTGCCCGGGGGCTTTGGAGTTCTGTGCCTGCTGCACGAGCGCGACGATCTGCGCCAGTGCCGTTTCGGACCCGACCTTGGCGGCCCGGACCCGCAGTGTGCCGGCGGTGTTGACGGTGGCGCCGATCACCTGGCCGCCGGGCGCCTTGTGCACAGGCAGGCTCTCGCCGGTGACCATCGACTCGTCGACCTCGCTCTCGCCGTCTTCGACGACGCCATCGACGGCGATCTTGGCGCCTGGCCGTATGAGCATGAGATCGCCGACGGCGACCTCGGCGGTCGGCACCTCGACGGGCTGCCCGTCCCGTAGCACCAGCGCCATCGGTGGGGCCAGGTCCAACAGGGAGCGGATAGCGTCGTTCGCGCCACCCCGGGCGCGCATCTCGAACCAGTGCCCCAGCAGCACGAAAGCGGTCAGCACGCTGGCGGCTTCGTAGAACACGTCGCCGCCGCCGGTCATGGTGACACCCAGCGAGTAGAGCCATCCGGCGCCGACGGCGACGGCGACCAGCACCATCATGTCCAGCGTCCGGGCGCGTAGCGCGCGCCAGGCGCCGTCGAAGAAGATCCATGCAGCGTAGAAGATGACCGGCAGGCTGAGGAGCAGTCCGAACACGTCGTCGCGCAGCCCGAACGGGGTCGGCGCGTCGAAGCCGAACACGTCTCGCCCGATCGGGGACCACAACAGGATCGGCACTGACAGCACGGCGGCCACCACGAAACGGTTGCGCATGTCGCGCACCATGTCGGCCATCGACATCGCGCCGTGCCCGCCGTGACCCATGGCGTCGCGTGGGCTCGCCACGGGGGCCTCGCCCGTCATCGCATGATGAGCGCGCGCGGGCTGTCCGGTTGGAACGGGCTCGGCCATCGGGTCGCAAACGTGCGCCGGCACCGACTGGCCGGCGCAGTGGAACCCGCAGTCACGCACCCAGTGCCGCAGCTCCGCCAGCGAGGTTTGGTCCCGGTCGTACGTGATGGTGGCGGTCTGGGATACCGGGTTGGCCTCGACGGTCAGGACACCCGGGCGTCGGGACAGGACCGACTGGGCGACGCTCTTCGACGACGCCCATTGGACACCGCGGACCTCCAGCACGGCCGTCGTCGGATCCGAGATGGAGTGGGGGGCGTCCTGGGTCATGGCCGGCCTCTTTCGGGTCGTCTGGCAGGGGGAGGGGCGTCACGCGTCGGATGCACTCAGCCAGACACCTGGCCGGCGGGTTGTGAGGCCATCTGCGGTCCCCGCGTTGCCGGCAGGCCCCGTTCGGTGGACACGGCGCGGAAATGGCGCAAGCGCAGGCTGTTGCTGACTACGAACACCGACGAGAAGGCCATTGCGACCCCGGCGATGAGCGGGCTGAGCAGCCCGGCCATGGCCATCGGCACCGCCGCGACGTTGTAGGCGAACGCCCAGAACAAGTTGCCCTTGATCGTCGCCAGCGTTCGACGCGACAGGCGGATCGCGTCGACGGCTACCCGCAGGTCGCCGCGCACCAGGGTCAGGTCACTGGCCTGGATCGCGACGTCTGAGCCGGTGCCCAGGGCGATGCCGAGGTCGGCTTGGGCCAGCGCGGCGGCGTCGTTCACACCGTCGCCAACCATGGCCACCACCCGACCCGACCGCTGCAGCCGGCGTACGACGTCGACCTTGTCCTGTGGAAGCACCTGGGCTACCACATCATCGATGCCGATCTCGTTGGCGACGGTCTGGGCGGCGCGTTCGTTGTCGCCGGTGAGCAGCACCGGTCGCAGACCCAGCGCCTTGAGTTCGGCGACGGCCTGGGCGCTGGTCGGCTTCACGGTGTCGGCGACCACGACCAGCCCGCGTACGGCACCGTCCCAACCGACGGCGATGCAGGTACGGCCGGCCGATTCGGCGGCGTCGAGCGCAAGACTGAGACGGCGGTCGAGGCGCAACGCCCACTCCTGGGAAAGCCAGCTCGGGCGGCCGGCGACCACCGCGTGACCGTCGACGACACCTTGCACGCCGAGGCCCTGGGTGGAGGCGAAGTCGTCCACCGGGGACAGGTCGTGGCCGAGGTGTTCCCTGGCGCCAGCGGCGATGGCCTGCGCGATCGGGTGCTCAGACGCGTTCTCCAGCGAGCCGGCCAACGCCAACAGCTCGTCGGTGTCTGTCCCCATCATCGGGGTGACCTCGATCACCTGCATGCGGCCGGTGGTAACGGTGCCTGTCTTGTCCAGCACGATGGTGTCGACCCGCCGGGTGGACTCCAGGATCTGCGGGCCCTTGATCAGTGCGCCGATCTGGGCGCCGCGCCCGGTGCCCACCAGCAGCGCGGTCGGTGTGGCCAGGCCAAGCGCGCACGGGCAGGCGATGATCAGCACCGCGACCGCAGCGGTGAACGCGGCTTCGGGGCTGGCTCCGGCGCCGAGCCAGATTCCGAGGGTCGCTGCGGCCATGGCTATGACGATCGGCACAAACACCGCCGACACCCGGTCGGCCAAACGCTGCACCGGCGCCTTGCCGCTCTGGGCTGCCTCGACCAGCCGGGCCATCTGCGCCAACTGGGTGTCGGCGCCGACCTGGGTGGCGCGCACGACGAGTCGGCCACCTGCGTTGACGGTGGCACCGACGACCTGGTCCCCGGGACCGACCTCGACCGGCACCGGCTCACCGGTGAGCATGCTCGCGTCCACCGCCGAGGTACCCTCGGCCACCTCGCCGTCGGTGGCGACCTTTTCACCGGGGCGTACGACAATCAGGTCGCCCACCGCGAGCTGGTCGACGAGGATCCGCTCCTCCGAGCCGTCGCGGAGCACCGCGACGTCCTTCACGCCGAGCTCCAGCAAAGCCCGCAGCGCATCCCCGGACCGATGCTTTGCGCGAGCCTCGAAGAACCGGCCGGCCAGGATGAACACGGTGACCGCCGAGGCGACCTCGAGATAGATCTCGTGCGCGCCGGTGCCATGTGACGGAAGCAGGTCGAACATCATCCGCATGCCCGGTGCACCCGCGCCGCCGATGAACAACGCGTACAACGACCAGCCGAACGCGGCCAGCACTCCGACACTGATCAGCGTGTCCATAGTGGCGGCGCCGTGGCGCAGGTTGATCCACGCGGCTTGGTGGAAGGGCCAGGCCCCCCACACCACAACAGGCGCGGCCAGGGTGAGCGACAGCCACTGCCAGTTGTCGAACTGCAGTGGTGACACCATCGCTAGCAACAGCACTGGCGCGGTCAACACCGCCGAGACCCGCAGCCGCTGACGCAAACTCACCAGCTCGGCATCGTCCTGGCGGTCTGCGGATCCCGCTTCCCCGGATGTTGCAGGAGCGGTTACCGACGGCTGAGGCAGGGCCGCTCCGTAGCCGGTCGCCTCCACCGTGGCGATCGCGTCCTCCACCGTCAGATCGGTCGGCAACAAGACGCGGGCCTTCTCGGTGGCGAAGTTCACGCTGGCCTCGACGCCGGGCAGGCGGTTGAGCTTCCTCTCGATGCGAGCCGCGCACGATGCGCACGTCATGCCGGACACGTTCAGCTCGACCGTGCGTTCGCTCATCCGGGAAGCCCGGTGAGGTCGTACCCGGCCTCATTGATGGCCTCGCGTACGGGCTCCGGCGCCAGCGGCCGCTCGCTGGTGACGGTGACGGGTGACTCGCCCCCGGCCACGAGGTCGATCTTGACCTGCTGGACGCCGTCGACCTTCGACAGCTCTTCCGTCACCGCGGCGACGCAGTGTCCACAGGTCATGCCTAAGACGGTGTACGTCGTGGTTGTGGTCATCGTGTGTGCTCCTCGACAGGAGTAGGGATCGTCAGGACCTGACGAGCCGGGCGATCGCCTCGGAAGCCTCCTTGACCTTGGCGTCGGCGTCTGCACCGCCGGCCCGAGTCGCGTCAGCGACACAATGCGCGAGGTGGTCGTCGAGCAGCTCGAGCGCGACCGCCTGGAGCGCCTTCGTGGCGGCCGAGACCTGAGTCAGAACGTCGATGCAGTAGGTCTCGGTCTCGACCATCCGCTGCAACCCGCGAACCTGACCCTCGATGCGCCGTAGCCGCTTCAGCACGGCGTCCTTGTTGTCGATGTAGCCCACCATGTCGTCCGCCTCCTCGCTGTTTGAGCAGCATACCCCCTGGTGGTATCCGCCTCAACGCCGGGCCGCTATGAACCCTTGATGCCGTTGACCGGGCCAGCGAGGCGGTCCTAGGCTGGCAAGTCGGACCTGAACGTCGATTTTAGGGACGCCCCTCTGGCAAGAGGGCTAGGAGATGAGTCCGGTGAAACGCACTGTCTTCCGGTTGGTCGCCGCTCTTGTTGTTTGCGCGGGGGGACCACTTGTCGCGTTCGCCGACGTGGGGGTGGGCCCGGGTGGTGGAACCCCCGGGACCTCGTCGAACTTCACGTTGGTTGGGCAGGATTCGCTCTTCGACCGGGGGATGCAGGCGGCCCTCGCGCTGTACACCGACCCGACGACAGGCAGGTCCTTCGTCTACGTCGGGAATCGCACGGACGGCTCATTGCCGTGCAGTCAGACCGGTGGCGTCCAGCCGTGCCACGCGTCGGCGAACATCCACACCCATCCCGGAGTCCTGATCGAGGACGTTTCCGACCCTGCGGCCCCGACGAACGTGGGCGAAATCGGTATTCCGTACGCGGCGCTACCGGGGATCAGCACCCGCGAGCTGCGGGTCTGGCCCCGGCAGAAACTGCTGATGGTGATGACCTTCCGCTGCAGCTCGGTCATCCACGACTGCGCTCCCGGTAACGACACGACCTTCCCGTTCGACATCAAGTTCTTCGATCTCGCCGATCCGGTTCACCCCCGCTTCATAGGTTCCTATGTCCCAACCGATCGGGCTGGCACGCCGGTGAAGCCCCATGAGATGTACCTGTGGGTCGACCCCAGGGGCGCGAACCGCGCCCTGCTGTGGCTCTCCACGCCGACGAGCTCTGTGGACCCCAGCCGCCCGAACCTGATGATCGTCGATATCAGCGACGTGCCAGGAAGCGTTCCCGGCACTGATCCGGCGCCGCTGGGAACCACAGCACCGGTGACCGACGTCGCGGAGGGCAACTGGAACCAGTTCTTCCCCGACGCTGCGGATCCGGGCAACTACGACTTCGATCTCGCCCTGCACTCGATGGCGCCCACCGCCGACGGCAACAAAACCTACCTCGCATACCTACGCGGCGGATTCGGGATCCTGGACACGAGGCCAGTGGTGGGCGACACCGACGACCACTTCATCTCCCTCAACGACAAGCTGCTGACGCCGGTGAAGAACTTCGTCCGGTGGGGCACCGGCAACCAATGTGCCGGCCACACCGCGGCAGCCTGCTCCGAGAGTCACTCCGCGGTGCCGGTACCCGGTCGGCCCTTCGAGCTGAGCACCGATGAGGTGTACGGGACGTTCACTGTTCCCTCGTTCGGCTGGCCGTGGGGTTGGGCGCGCCTGATCAACGTCGCCCACCCGGCTCGGCCGCATCTGGTTGGTGAATACAAGATCTTCCAGAACACGCCTGCCTTCCAGGGGAGCCCGGGCGACGATCCGGCCACCGAGCAATTCACCAGCTACTCGTCCCACAACCCGACCGTGCTGCGCAGACTGGCTGTCATCGCCTGGCACTCCGGCGGGCTGCAAGCGGTCGACATCTCCGACCCCGGCGCACCGACCCAAGGCGGGTGGTTCTCACCAACGCCACGGGCATCGGTTGCCACCGAGGACCCAGCGCTGAACGGCGGCCCCAACAAGGTCACCATTTGGAGCTACCCGATCATCAAGGACGGACTCATCTACGTGATCGACATCCGCAACGGCCTGTACGTACTCCGCTACACCGGTCCGGACGCCTCGGAGGTCGCGGGAGTCACGTTCTTGGAGGGCAACTCGAACCTCGGAGACGCCGTCAAGCTTGCCCACAGCGGTGGTCTCCACTAGCGCCCTCTGCGGCACAACCGGAGTCATACCGCCGATCGCTGCGGTGCTGCCTTGTCCCCGTCTATTCGAGGGCCGGAAGGGCTGGAGTGAAGTTGAGCCTGACCGAGGGCTCGTTTCCTCGGATCACGTCTGCTGGCCAACTGGCCGTAGCCACGTGGCGCTTGCCATCGAGGGTCAGCACCACTTTGTATGTGAAGGGGGGCGGGCCAAGGCGCGCGGCGGCCAACCCCTGGTCGTCGGGTCCGTCCCAGTAGACGGTGCCCTCACGCTGGCAGCGTTGCCTCGACCTAGTCGCTTCGAAGGTCATGGATTCGCCGTTGGCGGCGGTGGCGGTGATCTTCGCGGCGGCTTCTTTCGGGGTCGTGGCGAGGTTTGATACCTCTAGCTCGACGCCGTAGCTGTCGAGCTGTCCGTCGTGCCCGGCCAGGAGGGCCAGCCGCGACTTCGGCACCGGTAGCGGTCCGTCGGACGGCGTGGACCACCGGAATACGGTGACGAGGTCGCCGTTGCCGCGCCCGAACAGTGTCACGTCGTAGGTGTCGACATGGCCCGCAGGGCGCAAGATGAAGGATCCGTGGACGGTCCGATGAAGAGGAACGGACTGCATCCGTCCGCACCTTTGGCCCGCCGGTTGGAACATGGCATGGAAGGACCATCCGTCGAGCGGAAAGCCGATCAACACGTGGTCCGGGCTGCCCACGCTCGGCGGGTCTGATGGTGGCATGCCATCGGCACACACATTGCCGTAGCAATAGCCGTATGCATCCAACGCGAGCGAGCTATCTCCGTAGCGCACCGTCACGGGTGGCGGTCGATCGAACCTCAGGCCGTGGGGATCGTCCTCAGACGGGCTGGATAACGGGTCGCCGCCGCGGGTATCAGCTGGTTCGGCGGTCGCGCCCATGGTAGGCGTATCCGCCGTCTCCGCGGTCGAACCTGTGGTGCCGCATCCCGTGAGACCCAGGGCGAGCAGGCAGGCCACACTGAGGGCTCGCGGCAAGAAGCGTGACACCGGCATAACGATCGGACGTACGTGGCGGCGCCCAGGTTCCCAGCGCTAGAAATTACCTAAGCCCGTGGGGCGCAGGATCCAAAGTCCACTGTTGATGTCGCTGGCGAAGATCAGGTTGCTGACTGGATCGGGGTACACGCCCCACACGATCGGGACGGCAGGGAAGGTGCCCGTCGGGTCCTCGGTGGGCGGTGGCACGAACTGGCCCTTCATGACCGGGTCCCGGCGGTGGACAAGCGACCACCACACGATGCCGTCGGTGTACCAGGAGGAGAACATCTGGGCACGCCGGCTGCCCGCACTCTCCGTGTTGTGAATGGAGAAGAACCCGTCCGTCCGCATTGATCGGCTGTCGCGTGTAGAGAAGATCGACAGCAACCGGTTGTCACCTCGGTGGTTGGTGTAGATGTGCGCCTCGCCCCACCCTTGGTACGGCTGGCCGCAGTCGCCCGGTGAAAAATCCTCCGAATTGACGACCATTGTGCCGCCGCCCCGGGCGAGTGTCATGGAATGGTTGTCGCCATCCTCATCTGGCGGGGCAATATCGGTGCGCCCGACCGGACCTGTAAGCCGGCCGTCCGGATGGACGCGGAATCGGAGAGTGCCGTAGTCCCAGTAGGACGCGAAAAGTGAGCGCCCCGCGTCGGTGAACCTCACGCTGTGCGCAAACGACGCTGGGAAACAGCCCAGGTTGTCCGGGTTATCTGCGGGGTCGACGTTGAGATCCCTACCGAGTGCGAAACCGTCGACTTTGCGCGGCCGGAACGGATTGGTCACGTCGACAATGATGACTTCGTCGCTGCCGACGATCTGCTCCGCGAAGACGTTGGCGCACGCCGCGAGCACCCGCCCGTCGGTGCGCACAACCAGGTCAACCTCGTGACAGCCGACGGTGTCGGGGTTCACTCGATACCGGGCTATCTCGCGTGGCAGGGTCGGGTCCGTGACGTCGAAGAACTCCAGACCGCGGAACACCTGGCTTTTCACGGGGTTTCCGCAGGCCTGGATTCCCACGACCGCCAGGTCACCCGTGAAGCGCCGAGTGTCGACGTGGCGTACAACGACATCCTCCGCGCTCGTCTTGGCCGGGTTCTGCAGCCGGCTTACCAGTGTGGGGTCGCGTGGATTGCGCACGTCGGCCACCTTGACGCCGGTGGCGGGGCAGGGACCCGACCACACTCCGACGTAAGCGAATCCGCGGTGTTCCCACACATCGGCATTCAGGCCGGAACCACCAAGAGCTGTGTGACCCACGACCGTGAAGTTGTGTGTCCGCATCTGCGCATGCTGCGCCGGCCCGGGAGTCACCCGCGCTGCCGCAGCTCCCAGCCAGTTCGGCGGGTCGCCGGGCGCATCATGGGCCGTCAGAGGCCCTGACGTCACCACCGTCACGAGCACGGCAACCAGGGCTACCGCAGTCGCCGCCGCGGTCCGTCCAATGACCCTATTCATAGCGGCTGCCCCCTCTTTCGCGACGGTTCCCATCAGGCGCCAACTCCAAAGCCAACCAGCGAAATGGCACCCCTGCTCTGCTCCCACAATTTCTACTCGGGTGACTGGCGACCCGTCAACAGGCGGCTGCCAGCGCGCTAGATGCGGCAACGTGCAGCTGCCGAGGGGCTAGGGCTCTACTGCGTACGAGCGTTCCGGCCGAGCGTCGATCCAGTCAACGAGCCGCTGGACTCCGGCCGGCATTGTCTCGTCCGTGAAACGTCTGCTCACCGCGTCGCCGCCGTCGTCGAGCAGAATCTCGTAGTGCAGGTCGTCTGGCCTGTTCTGTCTTGAGGCGGGTTCCTCCAGGTGCCGTACACCCGCTCGATCGACCTCTTGGGCAAGCGTATGGGCATCCTGTGGAGAGAGTACGTTCGAGTCGACCTCAGTGCGCGTGACGATGCCTGCGAGGCCCCCACCACGAACGATGGTGACCTTCACGGGAGGACGCCGACCTCCTGCCAGGCGGTTTCGACGGCGGACTGCTCTGTAGAGCCGTACAACTCCCCAGCGACGCTCACCGTCTCCTGCGCGGCCTCGGTGAACTGAGTTTCCCTTCCGAGGCGTTCTGTCAGCGTCGTGTACCAGATATGCCCGGCCGTTTCCCATGCCTTCCCGCCTAATGCGGTGGCCAACAGGTAGAACGCTCGGTTCGGTATGCCCGAGTTGATATGCACTCCGCCGTTGTCGTTGCGAGGGTTGTTGTCGTCGGGCAGGTCGACGTAGTCATCCATGTGACCTGGCTGTCGGTCACCTTGAAATGCTGTTCCGGGCTGGCTCATCGATCGCAAGGCGACGCCGAGCTCGGGGACGAGAGTGCCCTCGCCGATCAGCCAGTCCGCCTCATCGGCTGACTGTTCGAGGTGATACTGCTTGACGAGCGAGCCAAACACGTCCGAGAAATGTTCGTTGAGGGCTCCCGACTGTTTGCTGTAGGCGAGGCCGGCGGTGAACTCCGTGACGCCGTGGGTCAGCTCATGGGCCATGACGTCGAGCGAGCCGGTCAACGCCCCTACCTGGAACAGGCGTCCACTCCCGTCCCCGTAGACCATCTGAGCGCCGTTCCAGAACGCGTTGTCGAAACTGACGCCATAGTGGACGGACGACACAAGCTCCATGCCGGCCCCGTCCAGTGAGTCGCGCTCGTGGACGTCCCGATAGAACTCATGAGTGGTCGCGCTGCCGTCGTACGCCTCGTTGACGGCCGGGTCGTCGACGGGGTCCTCGCCCTCACCTCGGGCTCGCTGGCCCGGCAAGTTGAAACGGCCCTGGTTCTGGTTGTCGTAAACCGTCTGGCGCCGCTCCGCTGTGACGTCCAGGCCGGCCAGTTGGCTGATGTTGACACCGAAGTCTCGCCGGAGTTGCCCGTAGATGGCTCGCTGAGTCCGCATGGATGCGGAGGCGGCGAGCGTCGCGAGCGCTGCTTCTCGCTGCTCGGGGCTTCCCTCCAAAATGACCCAGGCCAGCAGATCGGGAGAAGCGATGGAACAGACTGTTTGGCGACAGTATTCGGACACGACCGGTCCTTTCAGGTGCCGGGGCTCTTACCCTTCAGATAAGCAGCGCCTATTCCTTTTGGCAATCCCTTCCCGGCGCCGGTGGCCGCATGCGGCCACGCTCGTGGTTCGATGCGGGAAGTGGAACCGAGACGCCAGTTGTGGCGCGACACGCCGCGAATTCCGCCGAACAACTGGCGTCTCGGCGGAGTTGGGCGAGCCGGCCGAACTCCGAGTTAGGCGACCCGGCCGAACTCGGCAAGCAGCTTGGTCTGGGCGTCCGCATCCTCGGGTACGCTCGGACGCGGCCCGACCGCTCCCCCTTCGCGATAGACGTCCGCGACTCCGGCGAACCAGGTCGCCAGCGCACTCACGAGTTCCGGGTCGAGTTGGTCGTCGGCGTCGATTGCACGAGCGAGATCCCAACCGTGGACGAGCATGTCCGCGAACAGCTGCATGGCGTACTCACGCCCGGGGAAGTCACCGAAGGACAGGTGCACGGTCCGGTCCATCGCGCCCGGTTCGTGGACGGCCGCGATGGCTTCGTCCGCGCCGCTCTTCCAGGCGGCGGCTGGATCGGTCCCGAGCACGTCGCCGTCGAAGCGGTCGCCCACGTCGGCGACGGTCTGACCCGCCAACAGCGGTGCCGTCCAGCAGTTCTCGCCCGCGACATGGTTGACGAGCTCGCGTACCGACCACTCTTCGCAGGGGGTCGACTTGTCCCATTGGTCAGCGCTGACCTGTTGGACGAGCTGGCCGACGTGTTCGACGGCGCGTTGGTGGAGCTCAGGAACTTCCGGAGTGGATGTCGTTGATGTCATTGCCCCAGTCTGGTGTGAATTCACCTCGTGCGCCACCCCACGGGCCGCCTCCCGGTGGCCGCTGTCGACGACCAGGTGGAAGACGTCGGACCGCGCATAGTGCCCGACCGGGTCGAACTCCATCCGGCTCTCACGGGCGGTCGC
>JBDUDR010000041.1:0-19712 GCA_040002845.1 Nocardioidaceae bacterium | reverse complement strand
GCGCCCTGTCCGCCTGGACGCTCTGCTTGTGGTGAGCGGTCGAGGTCGGCTGGCCCGCCGTTGCAGCGACAGGAAGTCCCAGCAGGCCGGCGACCAGCAGACCGCCGGTCAGGACGTGGGTGATTCGCATTGGGCAGGGTAACCCGGATCGGGGCACAGGCTCAAAACCAGTCCCCAACGTTCCGTGGGCAGGTCAGTCTGTGAGACAGGGTTCACGTGAGTGTAAGGACTGTAGATAGCATTTGGTGGTGGACGAGCGGCGACGAGGTTTCCTCTTCGGAGCTGCGGCCTTCCTGATCTGGGGGCTCTTTCCGCTCTACTGGCCGCTGCTCGAGCCCGCCGGTGCCGCCGAGATCCTGGCGAACCGCGTCGTCTGGTCGGGGCTGTTCGTGGTCGCCTTGATCGTTGCGGTCGGGCGTGTCGCGCGGCTCCGGGCGGTGCTGGTGGACAGGCGGGCACGCCGAATTCTGGCCGCGGCCGCGATACTGATCGCGTGCAACTGGGGCACGTACATCTGGGGGGTCAACAACGGGCACGTGGTGGAGACCTCCTTGGGTTACTTCATCAACCCACTGTTCACGGTGCTGCTGGGCGTCTCGGTGCTGGGTGAGCGCCTCCGGCGCTGGCAGTGGATCGCGTTGGGTGTGGCATTCGTCGCTGTGGTCGAGCTGACCATCGAGTACGGCAGGCCGCCGTGGATCGCGCTGATCCTGACCTTCTCGTTCGGGACGTACGGGCTGGCCAAGAAGAAGGCGAATGTCGGGGCACTGGAGGGCCTGGCTGTTGAGACTGCGGTGCTGGCTCCGCTCGCCGTTGTCTTCATGGCCGTGCTCGCAGCCCGTGGCGGCTCACACTTCAGCGGGTACGGCGTCGGGCACGCGCTGCTGCTGATCGCCACCGGGGTCGTGACAGCCGTTCCACTGGTGCTCTTCGGAGGCGCCGCCACCCGGGTTCCGCTGACCACCCTCGGACTGCTGCAGTACATCGCGCCGATCGCGCAGTTTGCCCTTGGGCTGGTGGTTTTCCACGAGTACATGTCGACGGCTCGCTGGGTCGGGTTCATGATGGTCTGGGTCGCTCTGACCATCCTGACCATGGAGTCGTTCACGAGTCGCCGCCTCGAGCTGCGTGACGCACGAGCGGCCCAACTCGCGGACTCGGAAATGGCGGCTGCGGAGTTCGCGGGTCCATAGGCCCGTCGGGTGCCCGGTCAGGAGGAGCGGGTGACGACGAGGTCGCAGAGTCCAGATAATGCGTCACGAGCGGGGATGTCCGGCAGCGAGTCCAACAGGGACCGGGCACGTTCGGCGCCCCGCCCGATCTGCCAGCGAGCCTCGCCCATCGCCCGGTGACTCCGCAGCAGCTCCAGTGCCTCGCTGTGAGCGGCATCGTCTGTCAGGTCGGAGTCCAGCAGAGACAGCAACCGCGCATCGCCGGGATCGGTGGACAGGCGCGCCAACAAGACAGGCAACGTGCGTACGCCCTCGCGAAGGTCGGTGCCTGGTGTCTTGCCCGACTCGGCGGCATCAGAAGCGATGTCGATCACGTCATCGGAGAACTGGAACAGCGCGCCGATCTGCTCACCGAAGTCGGTGAGCACCCGCTCATGTTCGGCCTCGGCTCCGGCCATCATTGCGCCGAATCGGGCGGCGGTCGCGATCAACGAGGCCGTCTTGTCGGCGACGACTGACAGGTAGTGACCCAGCTCGTCCCCGTCCGAAGGACCGATGGTCTCGCGAATCTGACCCTGCACGAGACGGCCGAACGTCTGGGCCTGGATGCGGACTGCGTCGGGTCCGAGATCGGCCACGATGGCCGAGGCCTGAGCGAACAGGTAGTCGCCGGTCAAGATCGCGACGCTGTTGTCCCAGCGGGCGTTCGCACTCGGGGCGCCTCGCCGAAGCGCCGCCTCGTCCATCACGTCATCGTGATAGAGGGTCGCGACATGGGTCAGCTCCACCACCAGAGAAGCCGGCACGATGCCCGGCGCGGACGGGTCTCCGAACTCCGCCGCCAACACCAGCAACAGCGGCCGGAACCGCTTGCCACCGGCTTCCAGCAGATGGCGCGCGGCTGCCTGCACAAAAGGTGTGTCGCTGTCTACGGCTGCGAGCAGCGCTTGCTCGATCTCGTCCAGCCGCTCGCGGACACGTGACTCCAGGGCAGGGTCGACGATCGGGAAGCCGAGGCCGGCTACCCCCACCCCTGGGCTGGACACTCGAACTCCTCGACGATCATCGGATGAACTCGCCGGCTTGCTGGGCCAGGTCGAGAACAGGCTGCGGGATCACGCCGAGCACGATGGTAGCCGCAAGCCCGATCGCGATAGCCGTAGCCGTGAACACCGACGGCACCACAACCCGGGGCCCATCGGCGGCTGCCTCGGAGAAGAACATGAGCACGATCACGCGCACGTAGAAGAACGCGGCGACCACGCTCATCACGACTGCGACGACCACCAGCGGCCATGCTCCCCCCGCCCAGGCCGCCGTGAAAACTGCCCACTTGCCGGTGAACCCGCTGGTCAGCGGAATGCCGGCCAACCCGAGCAGGAAGAAGGCGAACACCCCGGCCAGCATCGGTGACTCCTTGCCCAGCCCCGCCCATCGCGACAGGTGAGTGGCCTCGCCTCCGGCGTCGCGGACCACCGTGATGACGGCAAACGCGCCCACAGTCGTGAAGCCGTACGCCACCAGATAGAACAGCACTGCCTGCAGGCTGGTGATGCTCCTGTCGGTCGCAGACGCCACCTGGTGGACCCCGACGAAGCCGGTGAGCAGGAAGCCTGCGTGGGCTATCGAGGAGTACGCGAGCATGCGCTTGATGTCGGTCTGGGTGATCGCGACGATCGAGCCCACCGCCATCGTCAGGATCGCCACGATCCAGATCATCGGCTCCCAGTCCCAGCGAGCACCGCCGAGCGCGACGTAGAACACCCGCAGCAGCGCACCGAAGGCGGCGATCTTGGTGCAGGACGCCATGAAGCCCGTGACCGCCGTCGGAGCACCCTGGTAGACATCGGGGATCCAGCTGTGGAACGGCACCGCGCCGACCTTGAACAACAGCCCGACCGCAAGCAGCCCGATGCCGCCCAACAGCAGTCCGTCGTTCCCGACTTGGGCGGTGACCGCCTGGTCGATCCCGGCCAGCGACATCGAGCCCGAGTAGCCGTATATCAATGCGATGCCGTACAGGAAGAAACCAGATGAGAAGGCGCCGAGCAGGAAGTACTTCATCGCCGACTCCTGGCTGAGCAGGCGGCGCCGTCGCGCCAGTCCACATAGCAGGTACAGCGGCAGCGACATGACCTCGAGCGCGACGAACATCGTGATCAGATCGTTGGCGGAGGCGAAGAGCATCATGCCGCCGACGGCGAACAGCGCGAGTGGGAAGACCTCGGTGTGCTCCACCCCTCGCGCGTATGCCTCCCGCTCTGCTTCGGTGCCCGGCAGCGCAGCAGCCTGACCGGCGAACGCCGTGAATCCGCCGTCGAGACGGCGCTCGGCGAACAGCAGCGCGCTGACGATGGTCAGAGCCAGCAGGGTGCCCCAGATGAACAATGACGGCCCATCCGCCGAGATCGCCCCCACCGCGGTGATCTTGCCGATCGCCGAGAACGCTCCCGGATGGTCAGGCAGGCCGCGGGCCACCAGGATGGTCCCCACCAACGCGGCGACCAGTCCACCGAACGTCACGAACAACTGCAGGACGTATCGGGACGCCCGCGGAGCGAACGCCTCGACCAGAACTCCCACCAGGGCTGCTCCGAACACGATCAGCAGCGGGTAGAGCGTGGAGTATTCGATGCTTGGTTTCGCGAACGGCAGGGCGGCAAGCACGATCACGGCTGACTCCCCTGCTGGGCAAGGACGGGGATCGTCGGGGCCGGGTCGGTGACGCCGACGTGGTCCAGCGTCGTGTTGACGGCTGGGGTGATGATGTCGAGGGCCGGCTTGGGGAAGAACCCGAGCACCAGGATCAACGCGAGCAGCGGCGCCAGCGCCACCCGCTCGCGGATGTTCAGGTCAGTGATCCCCGAGGTCGACTCACGTGCCGGGCCAGTCATGGTGCGTTGGTAGAGCAACAGGATGTACAAAGCCGCCAGGATGACGCCGAAGGTGGCCGCCACCGCAGCCGTGATCGAGGTCGTGAACGTACCAGCGAGCACCAGGAACTCGCTGACGAACGGCGATAGACCGGGCAGTGACAGGCTCGACAGACCCGCCACCAAGAAGACGCCGGCCAGAACCGGCGCCACCTTCTCTACACCGCCGTAGTCGGCGACGAACTTGGAACCCCGGCGGCTGATCAGGAAGCCTGTGACCAGGAACAACGCGGCGGTCGAGAGCCCGTGGTTGAACATGTAGAGCGTCGAACCGGCGGCGCCCTGGGAGGTGAGCCCGAAGATGCCCAGGACGATGAACCCGAAGTGAGACACCGAGGTGTACGCGATCAACCGGCGAATGTCGGTCTGGCCGATCGCCAGCAGAGCGCCGTACAGCACGCTGAAAACCGCGAGGCCCATGATCACCGGACTGGCCCATCGCGACGCCTCCGGGAACAGCTGCAGACAGAACCGGATCATCCCGAAGGTGCCGATCTTGTCGAGCACGCTCACCAGCAGCACCGACGTGCCGGGAGTCGCCTCGCTGGTCGCGTCGGGCAGCCAGGTGTGCACCGGCCACATCGGCGCCTTGATCGCGAACGCCACGAAGAACCCCAGGAACAGCCAGCGCCCCAGGTTCTGGTCGATCGGGATCTGGCTGAGCTCGCTGAGCAGGTAGGTGGGCCCGAACTGAGAGTCGGAGGAGACGACGTACAGCCCGACCACCGAAGCGAGCATCAACAGACCACCGAGCAGGCTGTAGAGCAGGAACTTCACCGCGGCGTACGAGCGCTGTGCGCCACCGAACCCGCCGATCAGGAAGTAGATCGGGATCAGGGTGGCTTCGAACAGCACGTAGAACAAGAACACGTCGAGGGCAGCGAAGACACCGACGGCCAAGCCCTCCAGCGCCAGCATCCAGGCGAAGAAGATCTTGGGGCTCCAGCGGCCGGCTTCCGCGTCGTTCCAGGACGCCAGGATGACGATCGGCGTCAGGATGGTCGTGAGCACCACCAGGGTGAGCCCGATGCCGTCGACGCCGAGGGCATAGTGAGCGCCGAACGTCGAGATCCAGTCTTGCGTCTCGGTGAACTGCATCCCGCCACCTGCGTCGTACCGCGCGGCCATCACGACGGACAACACGAGTGGGACAAGGGAGACACCGAAGGCCAGCTGCTTGGTAACGGTGATCTTGTCCTTGGGCAGCACCGTCACCGCGACGGCGCCCACCAGCGGCGCGGCCCCGATGACGGTCAGCCAGGGAAAGCTCACAGCGACTCCTGCCTTGGACTCATGGGCACCTTCAGTGACCGGGTCATCCGAGCCTCACCGCGAGCAGTGCGATGACGACCAGTGCCGAACCAGCCAGCATCGACAGCGCATAGGAACGTACGAACCCGGTCTGCCAGCGCCGCACCCGGCCAGAGGTGCCCCCGACCAGCGCCGCCAGCCCGTTGACCCCGCCGTCGACGCCCCGGTTGTCGAAGAACACCATCGAGCGGGTGAGGTACTGGCCAGGACGCATCAGCACCGTCTCGTTCAGCGCGTCGCCGTAGATGTCCCTGCGGGCCAACGTGGTGAACGGCGAAACCGTCGCGGGGGCTGCGTCGGCGATGCGCCTGGTGCCGCCGTACGTCGACCAGCCGATGGCGACCCCCACGGCCACCACGATCAGCACGATCGCGCTGATCCCGAGGGCCGGGATCGGCAGGTTCTCATGTGTCTCGACGCCGACCACCGGCGCGAGCCAGTCCACGATCCAGTCGCCGAGGAGCAGTACGCCACCCAGCGTGGAAGCGGCTGCCAGCACGATGAGGGGCACCGTCATGACGGCGGGTGACTCGTGCGGGTGGACGTCCTCCCGCCAACGTCGTTCGCCGAAGAACGTCATGAGCATCAGTCGCGTCATGTAGAAGGCGGTGATTCCGGCCCCCAGCACCGCGCCGACGCCGTAGATCCAGCCCTCACCGAAGGCGGCCTCGATGATCTTGTCCTTCGACCAGAACCCGGCAAAGCCGGGGAACCCGATGATGGCGAGATATCCCGTCGCGAAGGTCAGGAACGTCACCGGGAGCAACGTGCGGAGTGCGCCGTAGTGGCGCATGTCCACGTCGTCGTCCATCGCATGCATGACCGACCCGGCTCCCAGGAACAGGTTGGCCTTGAAGAAGCCGTGCGTCAGCAGGTGGAAGATCGCGAACGCGTATCCGGCGGGTCCGATGCCTGCGGCCAGCATCATGTAGCCGATCTGGCTCATCGTCGACCCCGCCAACGCCTTCTTGATGTCATCCTTGGCGCAGCCGATGATCGCGCCGACCAGCGCCGTCACCAGGCCGACGATCATCACTGCGGTCGACGCGGTGTTGGTGTGCGCGAAGATGAAGTTGGATCTGGTGACCAGATAGACCCCGGCCGTCACCATGGTCGCCGCGTGGATCAGCGCCGACACGGGAGTCGGGCCTTCCATGGCGTCGAGCAGCCAGCTCTGTAGCGGCACCTGCGCGGACTTGCCGCACGCTCCCAGCAACAGCAGCAGCCCGATGGCGGTCGCCGTGCCGTTGGACATCTGCGCGGCTCCGGCTGACACGCCGACGAACGATGTCGTGCCGAAAGTGGTGAACATCAACATGATCGACAACAACATCCCGGCGTCGCCGACGCGGTTGACCACGAAGGCCTTCTTGGCCGCCACGGCAGCCGAGTCCTTGCCCTGCCAGAAACCGATCAGCAGGTACGACGCCAGACCGACGCCCTCCCAGCCGACGAACAGACCGAGGTAGTCGCTGGCGAGCACCAGGATCAGCATTGCGGCGATGAACAAGTTGAGCTGTCCGAAGAAACGCCGCCGCCGTTCGTCGGCCGCCATGTAGCCGACGGAGTAGATGTGGATGACCCCACCGACACCGGTGATCAGGAGGACGAACAGCGCCGAGAGCTGGTCGTACAGCAGGGATGCGTCGACGTGGAAGCCGTTCACGTCGATCCAGGTGTAGAGGTGCTGACCGATCGAACGCTGGCTCTCGTCGCGACCCAGCAGGGTGAAGAAGCTGATGAGGCCGAGCACGAAGGACGCCACCGGTGCGCCGGCCCCGAGCAGGTGCCCCCATTTGTCGGTACGCCGGCCACCGAGCAGCAAGACGGCAGCGCTTGCCGCCGGGATCGCGATGATCACCCAGAGCAGGGAGAAGACCCCGTCAGCCGTGGCCGGGGAGACGTCAGACGCCAGCTGTACGGCGCTGGCGGTCATGGAAGGGGTCACGATGGCTCGGCTCCTCAGTACTTCAGCAGGCTCGCGTCGTCGACCGAGGCCGAGCGGCGGGTCCGGAAGATCGTGACGATGATGGCCAGCCCCACGACCACCTCAGCGGCCGCGACGACCATAACGAAGAACGCAGCGATCTGACCGTCGAGGTTTCCGTAGACCCTGGCGAACGTGACGAACGCCAGGTTGGCGGCGTTGAGCATCAGCTCGACGCACATGAACACCACGATCGCGTTGCGACGCACGAGGACACCTATCGCCCCGATGGTGAACAGCATCGCCGACAGCACCAGGAACGGCGTCGGGCTCATGGCTGGTCTCCCGTCGGGTCGGTGGCGTCGCGAGCGGGCGGCGCATCGCTGCCGGCCTCGATGGCCCGGACGACAGGTTCGACGTCATCGCGGTAGTCGTCGGCCGGTCGAACGGTCCCACGCGCCCGAAGCACCCGCGAGACCGACAGCTGTGATGGTCTGCCACCGGGCAACAGGGCGGGAGTGCCGACCGCGTTGTGCCGAGCCAGGACGCCCGGCGAAGGGAGCGTACCGGGGTGGACGCCGGTGGCCGCATAGTCCCGCATGCGCTGCTCGACCAGGTCTCGCTGGGTCGGCTTGGGCGTCAGCCGCTCCCGATGTGCGAGCACCATCGCCCCGATGGCTGCTGTGATGAGCAGCGCGCTGGTCACCTCGAAGGCGAAGACGTACTTGGAGAACAGCAGCTGCGCAACGGCGTTCACATTGCCGTCGGCGTTGGCTTCTCCCAGTCCCACCGGAGCCCCGAGCGAGGCCTGACCGACGGACGCGACCAGCAGCCCACCGAATAGCAGTCCGGCGGTCACGGCCAGGGCCCGCTGGCCCTTGAGCGTCTCGACCAGCGAGTCGGATGCGTCCACGCCCACCAACATCAAGACGAACAAGAAGAGCATCAACACCGCGCCGGTGTAGACGATGATCTGCACGGTGAACAGGAACGGAGCGTCCTGAGCGGCGTACATGATCGCCAGCCCGATCATGACCACCGCCAGCAGCAGGGCCGAGTGGACGGCCTTTCGCGCGACGACCATGCCGAGCGCGGCCAGCACCATCACCGGTGCGAGCAGCCAGAACAGCGTCACGTGGCCACCTCCGGCGCCGCCGCAGCACGGTAGTACGCGCCTTCGTCGTCTCCGAGTCGCATCGGGTGCGGCGGCTGTTCCATCCCGGGCAACAGCGGCGCCAGCAGATCCTGTTTCTCATAGATGAGATCGGCTCGCGAGGTATCTGCCAGCTCGTACTCGTTCGTCATGGTCAGCGCACGCGTCGGACAGGCCTCGATGCACAGACCGCAAAGGATGCAGCGCAGGTAGTTGATCTGATAGACGCGGCCGTACCGCTCCCCGGGCGAGAAGCGTTCCTCGTCGGTGTTGGACGCGCCCTCGACGTAGATCGCATCTGCCGGGCAGGCCCAGGCACACAGCTCACAACCGATGCACTTCTCGAGTCCGTCGGGCCACCGGTTGAGCTGGTGTCGGCCGTGGAACCGGGGCGCGGTGGGCTTCTTCTCGAACGGGTACTGCTCCGTCACGACCTTCTTGAACATGGTCCGAAACGTCACCCCGAAACCCGCTACCGGGTCCCAGAACTGCTCCCTGAGGCTAGGCATGTGGCGGCTCCTCGGTCGGTGCGGAGTCCTCTGCCGCCGTCTCGCCGGGGCGGTCACCGGCCGGCTCGGACGCTGATTCAACACTGACCGGCACCAGAACCGGCGGACTCTCTCCCGGCATCGGGGGTACGGGGTACCCGCCGGCGAAGGCGTCGAACTCCTCTGTCGCAGTTCCGGCGACCTCCGGCTCACCCTCGCCGATGAACGACAGCAGCAGGAACAAGACGACGGCCACCGCGGACCCGCCGAACAGGTAGCGGCGGTCGAAGCCCGACTCGAGGCTGATGGCCCGGATGGTCGCGACTGCCACGATCCAGATCAGCGAAACCGGGATGAGCACCTTCCAGCCAAGCTTCATGAACTGGTCGTACCGCAGTCGCGGAAGCGTACCGCGCAGCCAGATGAACACGAAGATGAACAGCATGACCTTCGCCAGGAACCACAGCACCGGCCAGTAGCCATGGTTGGCACTGTCCCACAGCGACAGCGGCCAGGGAGCACGCCAACCGCCGAGGAACAGCGTGGTTGCGAGCGTCGAGACGGTGACCATGTTGATGTACTCGGCCAGGAAGAACAGCGCGAACTTGAGCGAGGAGTATTCGGTGTGGAACCCCCCGACGAGCTCACCCTCAGCCTCCGGGAGGTCGAACGGCGCCCGGTTGGTCTCCCCGACCATTGCCGCCAGGTAGATCAGGAACGACGGGATCAAGATGACGCCGAACCACAGTCGCTCCTGCGCAGCCACGATCTGCGAGGTTGACAGCGACCCGGCGTACAGGAAGACGGCCACCAGCGCGAGGCCCATCGCGACCTCATAGGAGATGACCTGGGCGCTCGACCGCAGCGCCCCCAGCAAGGAGTAGGTGGAACCCGACGACCAGCCCGCGAGCACGATGCCGTAGATGCCTACCGAGGCAGCGGCCAGTACGTAGAGCACAGCCACCGGCAGGTCGGTCAGCTGAAGCGGCGTGTGCACATCGCTGAACGGCACTCGCACTTCGGGGCCGAACGGGATGACGGCGAACGCCATGAAGGCGGGGATCGTCGACACGATGGGCGCGATGATGAAGACCAGCTTGTCGGCGGCCTTGGGAATTATGTCTTCCTTCAGGGCCAGCTTGACGCCGTCCGCCAGACTCTGGAGCAGCCCCTGCGGGCCGTGCACGTTCGGCCCGATGCGGTGCTGCATGCGGCCCACTACGCGCCGTTCGAACCAGATGTTGAACAGGGTCAGGACGACGAGCAGCGCAAACACCACGATGACCTTGATGACGATGACCCACCACGGATCGTGGCCGAAACGCCCGAGCTCGTCGGCCGCCTGCACGGGCATCCCGATCAGGGCTGGTGGGACGATCATGAAGCACCTGCCACGAGGCGTACGACTGTTCCGGCAACTGCCTTGAGATCTCGATGAGCGACATGCTGAGGGATCCAGACGGTCCCCTCCACCAGGTCGGCGATCTGAACCTGCAAGGTCACGGATCCGTGCTCGGTCGCCACCTGTACGACCCCGCCCTCAGCCACACCCAACGCCGCACTCTGGTTGGGAGACAGCGCGGCCACGGGCCGGCGCCCGGTGGCAGCCAGGTAGGGCTCACCGGCCAGCATCCGCCCCCCGTCGATCAGCGTGTGCCAGGTCGCGAGTCGCGCATGGTCAGCCCCCGCGGGCGGGGCATCGACTTCCGGCAGACCAACCTCCGGAGTGGCGACGGCGTGGCCGTCCCAGCTGCCGATCTCTCGTAGCTCGGCTGCCGCCTGCTGAGGGGTGCGCAAGCCGAAGCGCGCGCCCATCTCCTCAGCGATGCCAGCGAGGACCCGAACGTCGGGAAGCGCATGCGTGCCGCCAAGGACGGCCTCGAAGGGTCGCTGTCGACCCTCCCAGTCCACGAAGGTGCCCGTCTTCTCGGCCACCGAGGCCACCGGGAACACCACGTCGGCAGCCGCGGTCACATCGCTTGACCGCAGCTCCAGGCTGACTACGAAGTCGGCGGCTGACAGAGCACTTGCCGCCAGCTCCGCATCCGGCAGGTCACCGACGTCGACTCCACCGACGACCAGTGCCTTCAGGTCGCCGGCCGCCGCGGCGGCAAGGATTGCCGACATATCCGACCCCGGCCGGGTCGGGAGCCCTTCCACCCCCCACGCGGTCGCGACGTCCACCCGAGCGGCGGCGTCGGCAACCGGACGACCACCCGGGAGCAGCCCCGGCAGGCATCCCGCCTCGACCGCACCACGTTCACCGGCTCGCCGAGGGATCCAGGCCAACCGGGCACCCGTGCGGTCGCGAACCGCGATGGCCGCGCTCAGCGCCCCAGGCACCGCTGCAAGTCGCTCGCCCAGCAAGATGACCGAACTTCCATCCAGCGAGGAGTCGGATGACAGCTCTGCAAGGGCCTGCGCCTCCGCGCCTGGGGCGCACGGCACCAGCGTGGCGCCGAGCTTGCGAAGACCAGCGGAGGTGAAGGGAGCGATCGCGCTTACCCCGAGGCTGGACTTGCGAACAGCCTTGCGGAGCCGCAGGAAGACGATCGGCGACTCCTCCTCGGGCTCGAAACCGACCAGCACGACCATGGAGGCGGCCTCCAGATCGGCGTACGTGACCCCCAGGCCGGAGCCCGCCACCGTTGACGCCAAGAACTCGGCCTCCTCGACGGAGTGCTCGCGGGCCCGGAAGTCGACGTTGTTGGTGCCCAGCGCGACCCGGGCGAACTTCGCGTACGCGTACGCTTCCTCGGCGGTCAGCCGTCCACCGGGGAGCACGCCGACCGAGTCGCCGGCCGCTGCCAACCCGCGAGCAGCCACCACGAAGGCTTCCGGCCACGAGGCCGGTCGAAGGTCACCAGTCTCGTCGTCACGTACGAGTGGATGCGTGAGCCGGTCGGGCTGCGTGGCGTAGGTGAACGCGAACCTGCCCTTGTCGCAGTTCCATTCGTCGTTGACCTCTGGGTCGTCGCCGGCCAGCCTGCGCATCACCTTGCCGCGGCGGAAGTCCGTTCGCAGGGCGCAGCCCGACGCGCAGTGCTCACAGACACTGGGCTCGGACACCAGGTCGAAGGGACGCGACCGGAACCGGTAGGCGGCGCTCGTCAGCGCACCTACCGGGCAGATCTGGATCGTGTTGCCGCTGAAGTACGATTCGAACGGCGCATTCTCGTAGATGCCGACCTGCTGCAGCGATCCGCGCTCGATGAGCTCGATGAACGGGTCGCCGGCGATCTGCGAGGAGAATCGCGTGCACCGGGCGCAGAGCACGCAGCGCTCACGGTCGAGCAACACCTGCGCGGAGATGTTGATCGGCTTGGCGAAGGTGCGCTTCACCTCGGTGAAGCGGGTCTCGCCACGTCCGTTGGACATCGCCTGGTTCTGCAGCGGACACTCGCCGCCCTTGTCACACACCGGGCAGTCGAGTGGGTGGTTGATCAGCAGCATCTCCATGACGCCTTGCTGAGCCTTGTCGGCGACCGGGGAGGTCAGCTGAGTGTTGACGACCATCCCCGGGGTCACCGCCAACGTGCACGACGCCTGTGGTTTGGGGATCGGGCGGCCGTTGCCGCCGTCGGGCACCTCGACCAGGCATTGTCGGCAGGCCCCCACCGGATCGAGCAACGGGTGATCGCAGAACCGCGGGATCTGGATCCCGACAAGTTCTGCAGCACGGATCACCAGCGTGCCCCGCGGAACGTCGACCTCGATCCCGTCGATGGTCACGGTCACGACGTCGTCGCGCGGCTGGACGGCGCCACCGGCCGGCTTGTCGGCTTGCACAGTCATCCGGGCACCACCGCCGGTTCGAAAACGGTGGATGCGGCAGGGTCGAACGGGCAGCCACCGTGCTCGAAGTGATCGAGGTACTCCTGCCGGAAATATTGGATCGACGACGTGATGGCGGCGGCGGCGCCGTCACCGAGCGCGCAGAAGGCCCGGCCGACGATGTTGTCGCACAGGTCGAGCAGCATCTCCAGATCCGCCTCGCTGCCATCGCCTTGTTCGAGCCGTTCGAGGGCCTGGACGAGCCACCAGGTGCCCTCCCGGCACGGGGTGCACTTGCCGCATGACTCGTGCTTGTAGAACTCCGTCCATCGCAGCACAGCACGCAGGACACAGGTGGTCTCGTCGAAGATCTGCAGAGCCTTGGTGCCGAGCATGCTGCCCGCGGCTCCGACGCCCTCGTAGTCCAGCGGGATGTCGAGGTGCTCGGCCGTCAGGATCGGGGTGGAGGACCCCCCGGGAGTCCAGAACTTCAGCTCATGACCGTCTCGCATCCCCCCGCCGAGATCGAGCAGCTCTCGCAACGTGACGCCCAGCGGAGCTTCGTACTGGCCAGGCGTTTTCACGTGACCGGACAGCGAGTACAGCGTCATGCCCTTGCTCTTGTCGGTGCCCATGGAGGCGAACCAGTCGACGCCGTTGCGGATGATGCACGGCACCGACGCGATGCTCTCCACGTTGTTGATCACCGTGGGCGAAGCGTAGAGCCCGGCGACCGCTGGGAACGGCGGGCGCAGTCGGGGTTGGCCGCGCCGGCCCTCGAGCGAGTCCAGCAGCGCCGTCTCTTCGCCGCAGATGTACGCGCCCGCACCCGCATGCACGATGACGTCGAGGTCGTACCCCGAGCCGTGGATGTCCTCGCCGAGATGGCCGGCGCGGTAGGCCTCCTGGACCGCGCTGTGCAGGCGGCGGACGACGTGGAGCACTTCTCCACGCACGTAGATGAACGCATGGCTCGCACGGATCGCGTAGCAGCACATGATCACGCCTTCGATGAGCGTGTGCGGGCTGGCCAACATGAGCGGGATGTCCTTGCACGTGCCCGGCTCCGACTCGTCGGCGTTGACCACCAGGTAATGCGGTTTCATCGTTCCATCGGCGCCTGGCCCCTGCGGGATGAAGCCCCACTTCATCCCGGTCGGGAACCCGGCACCGCCGCGACCGCGCAGGCCCGAGTCCTTGACGGCCGCGATGAGCTCGTCCTGGTCCATGCCCAGGGACGACTTGAGTGCCTCGTAGCCGCCGATGCTTTCGTACGCCTCCAGCGTCCACGCCCGGTCCTGGTCCCAGTTGTCGGAAAGCACCGGGGTGAGCAGGTCAGTCACGGCTGGTCCTTCCCTTCGTCGCCGAACAAGGCGCCCTGGGTGTGCGTCTGGCTCTTGTTACCCGGGGCGGTCCAGCCTTGCTCGCGCGCGATCGTCAGACCGGCCAGCGTCGCGGGTCCGGCCGCCGGGCCCTCGTCGGCGCGGTCGTCGGGGAACCCGGCGAGCACCCGCTCGGCCTCGCGCCAGGTGCAGACCCGGGCGCCTCGGGTAGCCTGCACCTGCTTGCCGGCCCGGAGGTCATCCACCAGCTGCGTCGCCGACTCGAGAGTCTGGTTGTCGAAGAACTCCCAGTTGACCATCACCACCGGCGCATAGTCGCAGGCCGCGTTGCACTCAACGTGCTCAAGGGTGATCTTGCCGTCCGGGGTCGTTTCGTCATTACCGACCGCGAGGTGTTCCTTGAGCCGGTCGAAGATCGCGTCACCTCCGAGCACGGCGCACAACGTGTTGGTGCAGACGCCCACGTGGTATTCGCCGACCGGGTGGCGCTTGTACATCGAGTAGAAGGTCACGACCCCAGTCACCTCGGCTGTGGAGATGCCGAGCACCGACGCGCACGCTTCGATCCCCGCGGGGGTGACCTGGCCCTCCACGCTCTGCACCAGATGAAGCATCGGCAGCAGCGCGCTGCGCGCCTGGGGATAGCGCGCGGCGAGCTCGCGCATCTCCTCCAGGGTCTCGTCGGTGATCCGTGAAGCACTCATCAGCGGTCCACCCCACCCATCACCGGGTCGAGGCTGGCAACGGCAACGATCACGTCCGCCAGCAGTCCGCCCTCTGACATCGCCGGGGCCGCCTGCAGATTGACGAACGAGGGATCCCGGAAGTGAGCGCGGAACGGGCGGGTGCCGCCGTCTGACACCAGATGGCAGGCGAGCTCGCCGCGCGGTGACTCGACAGCGCAGTAGACCTGGCCGGCCGGAACGCTAAAGCCTTCGGTGACCAGCTTGAAGTGGTGGATGAGTGCCTCCATCGACTCGCCCATGATGTGACGGATGTGGTCGAGGCTGTTGCCTATGCCGTCGTTCCCCACCGCAAGCTGGCTGGGCCAGGCGATCTTCTTGTCGGCCACCATGATGGGTGCGCCCTCGAGGCCCTGCAGCCGGTCGACGCACTGGTCGACGATCTTCAGCGACTCCCACATCTCGGCGAGCCGGATGCGGAAACGACCGTAGGCATCAGCGGTGTCCCAGGTGATGACGTCGAACTCGTAGTCCTCGTAGCCGCAGTAGGGCTCCGCCTTGCGCAGGTCCCACGGGTAGCCGGTCGCACGGAGCACCGGACCCGTGGCGCCGAGCGCCAGGCACCCGGCCAGATCGAGATAGCCGACGTCGCACAGCCGGCCCTTGAAGATCGGGTTGGCGTTGCAGAACGCGGCGTACTCGGGCAGCCGCTTCTTCATCAGCGTGATGAAGTCGCGGATCTGCTCGAGGGCGCCGGGTGGCATGTCCTGGGCGACGCCGCCCGGGCGGATGAACGCGTGGTTCATGCGCAGTCCGGTGATCAGCTCGAACAGGTCGAGGACCAGCTCGCGCTCCCGGAAACCGATGGTCATCACCGTGAGGGCGCCGATCTCCAGGCCACCGGTGGCGATGGCCACCAGATGGGAGGAGATCCGGTTGAGCTCCATCAACAAGACCCGCATCACGTGGGCCTTCTCGGGAACGTCTGCCTCGATGCCCAGCAGCTTCTCGACACCCAGGACGAACGCCGCCTCGTTGTAGAACGGCGACAGGTAGTCCATGCGGGTGCAGAACGTGACGCCCTGTGTCCAGGGCCGGAACTCCATGTTCTTCTCGATGCCGGTGTGCAGGTAACCGATGCCCGGGCGCAGCTCGATGACGGTCTCGCCCTCGATCTCGAGGACAAGACGGAGCACCCCGTGCGTCGATGGGTGCTGGGGACCCATGTTGACCACGACGTGCTCGTCGCCGTGCTCGGCGATGCCGGAGACCACCGAGTCCCAGTCCTGACCTGTGACGTTGTAGACCTTGCCGGTCGGGTCGCCCGAGTCGGATCCGCCGGCGTATGGATCGGACGTCGTCTCATGAGTCTCGGCGTCGTGCATCGTTGAGTCGGTCATCAGTTGTAGACCCTCCGCTGGTCCGGCGGTGGGATGGTGGCCCCCTTGTATTCCACCGGGATGCCGCCCAGAGGGTAGTCCTTGCGCTGCGGGTGGCCCGGCCAGTCATCGGGCATCTCGATCCGGGTGAGTGCCGGATGGCCGTCGAAGATGATGCCGAAGAAGTCGTACGTCTCGCGCTCGTGCCAGTCGCAGGTCGGATAGATGGACACGACTGACGGTATGTGCGGGTCCTCGTCTGGCGCGGTGACCTCGAGCCGGATGCGCCTGTTGTGGGTCATCGAGAGCAGGTGATAGACGGCGTGCAGCTCACGTCCACTGTCTTGGGGATAGTGGACACCGGACACACCGCTGCAGAACTCGAAGCGGAGCCCTGGATCGTCTCGCAGCTGCCGGACCACGTCGACGAGATCCTGTCGGCGGACGAAGAACGTGAGCTCGCCACGGTCGACGACCACCTTCTCCACCACGGAGCCGAAACCCTCCCCGAGGGTCGACTCGAGCCGGTCAGCTACCTCGTCGAAGTAGCCCCCGTAAGGCCGCGGGGCGGCCTCGGACAGGGTCATGGCGCGGGTGAGCCGGCCGTAGCCCGAGGTGTCGCCGGAGCCTGAGACTCCGAACATGCCGCGGCGGACCTCGACGACCTCCAGCTCGGCGGGTTCTGGGGTGTCGGCGCTCAACGCAGCAGTCCCTTCAGCTCAGAGGTCGGCTGCGCCGCCATGGCGTCGGCTTCCTGCTGCTCGATCTCGGCCAGCCGGTGGGGACCGAGCTTCGTGTGCCGGATCTGGTCGTGGAGCTTCAAGATCGCGTCGATCAGCATCTCGGGACGGGGCGGACAGCCGGGCAGGTACATGTCGACGGGGACGACGTGGTCCACTCCCTGCACGATCGCGTAGTTGTTGAACATTCCGCCGCTGCTCGCGCACACGCCCATCGCCAGCACCCACTTCGGGCCGGGCATCTGGTCGTAGATCTGCCGGAGCACGGGTGCCATCTTCTGGCTGACCCGGCCGGCCACGATCATCAGATCTGCCTGGCGGGGCGACGCGCGGAAGACCTCCATGCCGAACCGGCCGAGGTCATAACGCGGACCACCAGAAGTCATCATCTCGATCGCGCAGCAAGCCAGCCCGAAGGTGGCGGGCCACAGCGAGGCCTTGCGGAAGTAGCCGGCGACACCCTCGACGGTGGTCAGCAGCACTCCGCTGGGGAGCTTCTCCTCCAGACCCATCAGTTGTCGCCCCCTTTCGGGTGGTGGCCGGCCGTCTCAGTCATCGAGGTCAGTCCCACTCCAGGCCGCCGCGACGCCAGACGTACGCGAACGCGACGAACACGGTCGCGATGAACAGGCCCATCTCCACCAGGCCGAACATCCTCATCGAGTCGAAGTAGACGGCCCAGGGGTACAAGAAGATGATCTCGATGTCGAAGACGATGAACAGCATCGCCGTGATGTAGTACTTGATGGGGAAGCGGCCGCCGCCCACCGGCTGCGGAGTCGGCTCGATCCCGCACTCATAGGAGTCGAGTCGCGCCCTGTTGTAGCGACGGGGGCCGGTCAGGGTGCTGATGGCCACCGAGAAGATGGCGAAGAACGCGGCCAGCGCGCCAAGACCGAGGATCGGCCAGTACAGATCCATGCCGAATCTCCCTCCCTGTCCAAGCCCCCGTCGCGGGCGCGTACGTGGACGGGTTTGCCATCCTAGGACCGCCCGGCTCGTTGCCTGCCCGGGTGGTCGAACTTCGTGCTCGGTGCGGTCGTCATGCTGTGGGTACGACCCTGTTCAGCGCGTTGATCACCTTGTCCGTCGCGTCGCCGTCTCGGGGGTCGGTGAGGTTTGCCAGCAGCTTCAGCGCGAAGCGCATCAACGCCGGACGAGTCATGGCGTGGTTCGTTGCCAGCTTCATCACGGTGGGGCTGCCGATCAGCTTCACGAACAGGCGCCCAAGCGTGTAGTAGCCGCCGTAACGGGCGTCGAGTGCTGCCGGATAGCCGTGCAGGGCGCGTTCTCGACCGTCCTGGGTGGGGCGGCCGATCGCCTGCACTATCGAGTCGGCCGCCATCTCGCCGGCCTCCATGGCATAGGCGATGCCCTCGCCATTGAACGGGTTCACCATGCCGCCTGAGTCACCCACGAGCAGCACACCGTCGCTGTAGTGCGGCTTGCGGTTGAACCCCATCGGCAGTGCCGCACCTCGCACCTGTCCGGCCATGTTGTGGTCACGGAAGCCCCATTCCTCCGGAGTGTTGTCGAGCCAGCGGTGCAGCAAGCCTTTGTAGTCGACGTGGCGGAAGGCGCTGGAGGTGTTGAGAATGCCCAGCCCGACGTTGCAGGTGCCGTCGCCGACACCGAAGATCCAGCCGTACCCGGGTAGGAGCTTGCCCTTTCCGGGTTCGCCGTCCCACAGCTCGAGCCAGGACTCGAGCCAGTCGTCGTCGTGGCGGGGGCTCCGGTAGTAGGTGCGCACGGCGACGCCCATCGGACGGTCGTCCCGCTTGGCCATGCCGAGACCGAGCGCGAAGCGGGCGGAGTTGCCGTCGGCGGCGACGACGAGCGGCGCCAGGTAGGTGACCGGTTCGCCGCTCTTGCGGCCCTCCTGGTCGACCGGCTTGGCGGTCACCCCGATGACCCTCCCGGTGCGGTCATCGCGCACCGGGCCGGTGACCGCCGTGCGCTCCAGGAGCTTGGCACCCGATGCTTGAGCGCGGCGGGCCAGGATCTCGTCGAAGTCGACACGGGTGCGCACGAGGCCGTAGGAGGGGTATTCGGCCAGGTCCGGCCACGGGACCTCCAGCCGGTGCCCACCTCCGACGATGCGAAGGCCGTAGTTCTTGATCCAGCCGGGTTGCTCGATGTTGATGCCCATCCCGAGCAGCTGGCGCACAGCCCGAGGGGTGAGACCGTCGCCGCAGACCTTCTCGCGGGGAAAGGACGACTTCTCCACCAGCAGCACGTCCACTCCGGCGCTCGCGAGGTGATGAGCCGTTGTAGACCCCGCAGGACCGGCGCCGATCACGATGACGTCGGCGTGCCGCTCAGGCCCGGTCATCGGTGTCGGTCCGGATTCATGGAGATCCTTCGCGCGGGTGTGCTGTCATTCGTGAAACCGTTCGTGGGTGGTTCGCAAGGTTGTCCCTGAAAGCCGCTAGTGAAATGGTTCACGAACGCGCTCCATCGCCAGTCTAGGCCCATCCCCCGCGAGTTGTCAGTCGCCCCTTCTTTCGCCGAGACGCCAGCTTTTCGGCAGTTCTGACGGCGTGTCGCCACCTTCTCGGCGTCTCGGCAGGGCCCTCGCGCCGCGACTGGCGTTCTCACCTTCGGGATGACCCCTCGACGTACGCCTTCTGCACCGTGCCTCGCCACCGAGGTACGTGTTCATGACCACGCCGCCCCGATTTTCCGTCTGAAACTCGTACCTCGGCGAATGAGTGACTTCCGTGCCCGCTTCTCGGTGTCAGGTTCGGCGACCGCGGTGTAGTGCGACGATCCCACCGGACAGGTTGCGCCAGCGCACCTGCGACCAGCC
>JBDUDR010000040.1:0-20297 GCA_040002845.1 Nocardioidaceae bacterium | reverse complement strand
ACGGAAGATCCGGATACCTCCCGTACCAAATTGACTGAGGTACGGCCGGGGGTAGTGCGCTGACATCGCGCGGGGGTACATATTGGTGCCACGTCCCCGAGAGGAAGGCACTCAGGTGCTCAAGACATTGCTCATCATCCTGGTCATCATCATCATCGTGGTTGTGGTCATCGGATTCTTCCGCCGCCGCTGACGCCATGCCAGGGTGGCCGTCCTCATGACGAGGGCGGCCACCCTGGCGGCAGAATGTGGGGCCCGGGAGACCGAGCGCCACACGGTAGGACGGAGTCGCTGGGCTACTCGGTGCGACGCGGCTCGGGACCTGTGTCTACGTCTCGGTCTGGACCCGCATCGAAGCCTGTGCTCGCCTCCACGTCTGCGTCCGAGGCTGCCGCCGTATCAGTGTCAGGCGTGTCTAAATCGGGGTCGAGACGGTCAGCCTGCCGGAGCTGCTCGTCGACGCCTTCACGTGAATCGGCAGCGCGTGCCTGCTGCTGTTGTGCAACGGACTCCAGGCGTGCGGCCTCAGCCGCCTTGGCGTCGGCTTCAGCCTTTGCCATCTGCGCGCGGGCGGCGACCTCTTGCGCCTCCGCCTCACGTTGATCCACGACGGCCCCGCGTTCTACGGCGTCGTCGCGTAGTTCGTGGGCTTTCGTTCGTTGCGCAGACTGGCTCCTCCGCATGGCGAAAAAAGCCACGGCTAGCACGACCAGTACAACGACGACGGCGATGACGATCCATGCAGCAGTGCTCATGACGGGCTCCTTCGAGATCCGTTGCCGAGGCGGGAAACCCCCGGTCACGCGCGCGACCGTATCAGTGGACACCCAGTCGCGAACAGGTCGAGGCTCTCGATGCCGTCACTGGGGTGGCGATGGTGCCTCGTCCGAGGGTCTGTCGGTCTCGACCTGGGGCGGCTGCGAGCCGATGCTGGTGGTTGCGTCGTCGGCAGCCGAGACAGCCCGCTTGGGCACGTCGGCGAGCTCGCTGGGGGCGGGAGCGGACGCCGATGCTTGCCTGGCGAGTCCGGTCGCGGCCTGGTCGAGGAACCGCAGCAGTTCCACCGGAAACGGAAGGATCACCGTCGAGTTCTTCTCCGCTGCGACTTCGACGATCGTCTGTAGCAGCCGCAGCTGAAGCGCTGACGGTGTGTCGGCCATGACGCTGGCTGCAGCGGAGAGCTTCTGAGATGCCTGGAACTCTCCGTCGGCTGTGATGATCCGAGATCGTCGTTCGCGCTCGGCTTCTGCCTGCCGCGACATCGAGCGCTTCATCGAGTCCGGCAGCGCGACGTCCTTGATCTCGACGCGGTCGAT
This sequence comes from Nocardioidaceae bacterium, assembly GCA_040002845.1. Lineage (GTDB taxonomy): Bacteria > Actinomycetota > Actinomycetes > Propionibacteriales > Nocardioidaceae > JBDUDR01. Next base: position 18,981 of record JBDUDR010000040.1, on the reverse strand, counting down.
GTGGATGCCCCAGCCGACCGCTGGGCTGTCGATCATGAGTGCTAGTCCTTGGTTGAGCGGCTCACGATTGGCCAGCAGGTCGTCCAGCTCACTCTTGCCGATGATGGACCGCAGCGAGGTCTGGGCCACCTGCGAGACCGCGAACTGGTAGTCCTGCACTTCGACCGTTGCGCGGACCGGATCCACCACCCGGAAATAGACGACCGCGTCGACCCGTACGGTGACGTTGTCGCGGGTGATCCCGTCCTGCGCCGGCACCGGCATCGTGACGATCTGGACGTTGACCTTCCGCAGGCGGTCGACCATCGGCACGATGCCGGTCAGTCCAGGGGGGCGCGGAGGTTCCAGCACCCGGCCGAGCCGAAAGACGACACCCCGCTCGAACTGCCGGACGACTCTGGCGCTGGCCGCGAAACCGGCAGCGGCGGCGAACCCTATGACACCGAGCAAGACACCCAGCTCAACCATGCTGACCTCCCCTGTCAGGAGCAGCCGACATGACCAATCCTATGGCCGCATATCCGCCTCGGCCCGTGGGCGCCGCTCTGAGGCGTGAGTACGCCCCCATTACCGCCGATCCGACACTTATTTCGCGCGATCCGACAGTTATTCGCAACGATCCGACACCTATTCCCGTCGAAGCGACGCGTGCTTGCGACGATCAGACGGTTCTTGCACCATCGGCTGCCGGCGCTTTGCGATATCGGTCAGACATGGTACCTTGTGTTGCATGGAACCGGGCGTGACACGTAACGCGTTGACCCAGCTGCGGCGGGGCACGCTGGAATATTGCGTTCTGGCGCTGTTGCGACACGGCCGTCAGTACGGCTTCGAGCTCATCCGGACGCTGTCGGAGTCCGATGGGCTCCTGGTCAGTGAGGGCACCATCTACCCCTTGTTGAGCAGGTTGCGGCGAGATGATCTGGTGACCACATCCTGGCAAGAGTCCGAAGCCGGACCCCCGCGGCGGTACTACCAGCTCACCAGCGCCGGGGAGCGTGCGCTGGCTGACTTCAGTGACGAGTGGGCCCGCTTCCGGGACGCCGTCGACGAACTATTGACACATGGAGAAGGCGATGAACAACGTGCACACTGACCGGCTCGTCGAGGACTACCTCATGCGATTGGACGCCGCGGCATCCGTGCTACCTACGGCCCGGCGTGATGAGTTGACCTCGGAGATTGGGGACCACCTGCAGGAGGGGTTGCGCGAGATCGAGCCGGGGGACGAGGCGGCCGTACGAAACCTGTTGGAGCGGCTCGGGTCGCCCGAAGAGATCGTCAATGCGGCGGTCGACGCAACGCCGTCGGGCCAGATTCTTGCACCCGCGAGGGCGGCGAACGGCTATGCCATCGCTTCCGTGCTGCTGGGGGTGTTGTGGATCCTTGGGATCGGGTCGGTGTTTGCCCTCATCTTCGGCTATCGGGCGCGCCGGGAGATCAAGAACTCCGCTGGCAACCAGACGGGTTGGGGTTTGGCCACCGCCGGCATCGTCCTCGGCTGGATCGGAATCGCGATGGTGTTCCTCGTGTTGCTGGGGGCGGTGACCCTGATCGCCAACTCTGGTGGCAGCGGTGGCACACCGGTCCCGATCCATACTCCCCAGCCGAATCCCTGACAGCCTCCAGCTGAGCTGCTCCACGATGGCCCCAGCCCAGCTGGCTTTGTCTGCTCGCGGGTCGCAGTTTGCACTCCGCTAACTGGCATCGAGTTACCTTCGGTTTCCCTGTGCCTCGCGAGAACTGGCAACCAGCGTTGAATCCGATGCCTCGAATCGTCTCCTCAGTTCTACTGTCCGTGATCCTTTGCGGGTGTGCTGGTGCGGCCACCTCTCGCTTGGGCCTTTCGAAACGGTCGCAGGCCAGCCCGGTCGGTGGCGTTCCTTCGACTCCCGCCTCCCGTGGCACGGGCGCACACAACGCCCCAGTCGCGCTGCCCTTCCGCCATCCCCTGCCTAACATGCCACCCGTCATCGACAACAACATATACGCGGCCACCGGGGCTGGCATGTTGGATTCGAAGGTCGCGGGCGATCCCGCCTATCTGTACGTCCCAGACTCCACCGGTACGACAACCACAGTGATCAACCAGCGAACCCGTCACATCGTCAGGATCATCAAGTCCGGTCCGTTGTCACAGCACGTCAATCCGTCGTACGACTTGACGACGCTCTACGCGGACGCCAGTGAGGCGAACCAGCTGGTGGCCATCAATCCGCGGACTGCAAAGGTCATGCGACGCATCAGCGTGCCCCGACCGTACAACCTTTACTTCACACCCGACGGCGCCCAGGCGATCGTCATGGTGGAGCAGTACGACCGGATCAAGTTCGTCGACCCCCACACCTTTCAGGGGCGCGGGGCACTGCATGAGCCTGGGTGCGACGGACCCAACCACGCAGATTTCTCCGGCAACGGCCGGTTCTTCGTCGTCACCTGCGAGTTCTCAGGCACCCTGCTGAGGATCTCGACCCTTACGCACAAGGTGCTTGGGAGGCTCGATCTCGGCTCGATGAGCATGCCGCAGGACGTACGGCTCTCGCCCGACGGTACGACCTTCTTCGTCGCGCTCATGGGACGCGACAAGGTGGAACTCGTCGATGCGGAGACGTTCAAGACGGTCGGCTCCATCTCCACTCCGAGCATGCCGCATGGGCTGATTCCCAGTCGAGACGGCAAGTCTTTGTACGTGACGGATCGTGGGGCTGGGAAGGTGAGCGTCGTCTCGTTCGCGAGGCGCAAGATCGTCGACACCTGGAGGATCCCGGGAGGCGGCAGCCCGGACATGGGCGGCGTGTCGGCCAATGGCAGGATGCTGTGGGTCTCAGGCAGGTACGACGGCGTGGTGTACGGATTCAACACCTTGACCGGCAATCTCGTCGCCCGCATCCACGTCGGCGGGAGCCCGCACGGCCTCGCAGTGTGGCCGCAGCCGGGTCGGTACTCACTGGGGCACACGGGGAACATGCGGTGAGACGCGACAGCGTGGCAGTGCCGGTCCTGGCGATGGTCGCGCTCGCCATCGCGGCGTGTAACGACGGCCAGCCGCGCTCCATGGCGTCGCAGTCATCCACTCCGACTGCCCCAGGTCAGCCGTCGGCCAACCAGACGCACCGGTCGGCCAGCACAAACCCCTACAATCTGCCAACGGTCGCAGCCGATGTCACAGGGTGGAAGCTGCCCGAGCCGGTGGCCCGCGAGGTCGTGGACAGGATGGATGCCAGCGCGATCGTCGCCGGCGGTCTCGTCGCCGGAGACCAGTCGACGTCCCGCTCGTACCGGCTCAACCCACAGCAGGGCACGGTGACGCCGCTGCCCGATCTCCCCGTCGCCGTGCACGACGCGGCCGGCCTGAGCCTGCACGGCTCACCACTCGTGGTGGGAGGTGGGAACGCTACCGAACAGGCCACCGTCCAGGCACTCGGTACCCAGGGTTGGCGCGAGGTCGGTCGGCTGCCGACTCCGCGAGCGGACCTCGTAGCCGTCGGCCTGCGGAGGGTGGCGATCGTCCTCGGAGGGTACGACGGGGTGCAGTCACTCGCCGCCATCTTGTCCAGTCCTGACGGACGTGAGTTCCATTCCATCGGGCGGCTACCCGTGCCCGTTCGGTATCCCGCAGCGGTCGCGAGTCACGGGGTTGTCTGGCTGCTCGGCGGTGAGCATCACGGGCAGATGATCGATGCGGTCCAGCGGATCGACGCGCGAACCGGTCGAGCACGTGTCGTCGGCCACCTGCCACGGCCATTGGGGCACGCCGCGGTGGTGGCACTCGGTGGCAGCATCCTTCTCGCGGGCGGGCGCACCGGACCCGATGCCATGACCGCGGCGATGTGGTGGTTCGATCCCGCGACCGTGACGTGCCGCCGGGCCGGTCGACTGCCGTACCCGCTGGCGGACGCCGGCGTGTTCAGAACGGGGAGAACCGCCTACCTGATCGGCGGGGAGACGCCGCACCTGAGCGATGGCGTGATCAGCATCACGGCACACTAGAGTTGCGGTGTGTCGTCACCGGCGGCCTGCTTGAGGGGGTCGGGTCGCCTTCAGCGCGGGCTGGTCGGAAGGTGGCAGGCAGATGAGGGCTCGGCGGGCGGCGCTGCGGGAGTACTTCACGGGTGCGATGTGGATCCTGCCCACGTTGTCGGTCCTGCTGGCGCTGATTCTCGGCTCGGCCTTGTCCCAGGTCGACATCAGCCCGGGTTCACGGCTGCACGTCCTCACCTTCCAGGGCACTGCCGACGACGCGAGGACCTTGCTGATCGCCGTCACGACGACGATGGTCACGGTCATCGCATTGGTCCTTGGCCTCACTGTGGTGGCCTTCCAACTGTCCTCGACGCAGTACTCCCCGCGGTTGCTACGCAATTTCCTTCGCGACCGGCCGAACCAGGTCGTGCTGAGCATGTTCGTCGCGACGTTTGCGTACAGCGCCGCGGGCCTCTACACCGTCGGCGTCTCGGGCGGAACGCGTACCGAGGAATATCCGCGCCTCGCGGTGAGCGGCGCCCTGCTGTTGACCTTTGCCAGCCTGGGCGCACTGGTCTACTTCACCAACCACCTTGCTCATTCGCTGCAGATCGACGAGATCATGCGAGTCGTGGAGCGCCGGACGCTGGCCGTGATCGGTGAGACGGTCCCGGGCAATGACGCGGAGGCTGAGGCCTGGCCCCCATGGGCGGCGCCGCTGCTCGCGGAGCGCTCCGGATATGTACAAGCCGTGCACCCGGAGGCCATGTTGCCGGCGGCCGTTGCGCATGCGGCGCAGGTCCGGTTCGCAGTGCGCCCCGCGATCCATGTGGTGGCGGGCACCCCGATCGCGTGGGTGTGGCGTGCCAGCGGCGACGCCGAACAGCTGGCCATCGAACCCTTCCGCGACGTCTTGGGGGACGCCATCAAGATCGGCTTCGAACGGACGACGGAGCAGGATGCCGCGCTCGGGCTCCGGCAGCTGGTGGACGTCGCATCCAAGGCTCTCTCTCCCGCGGTCAATGATCCCTACACCGCCGTGCAGGCCGTGCACCACCTGTCCGTGCTGATGTCCGCGCTGGGAGGCAGACGCCTCGGCGCTTACGCCGTCCGCCAGGGTGGGGCGTCGGTGTCTGTCCCGGCGCATACCTTCGCCGACTTCCTTGTCCTGTCTTGTGCCCAGATCCGCCGCTACGGGTCGAGCGAGCCGCTGCTCGACCTCGCACTCCTGCAGCTGCTGAGCGCCTGCTTGGTGACCGTCGGCAGCGATACCGAGCGAGCGGCCGCGATCCACGAGCAGGCGCGGCTCGTCCTCACCGCAGCCGAGCGCAGCGTGACCATGCCAGAGGACCTCGCGCCGGTCCGTACCGCGGCCGAGTCCCTGCTCGCCCAACGCACTGGCGCGCACAGGATGGGACACTGAGCGGATGACCGGCGCGACCTTCCCGACGTTCGTGTACGACGGGGACTGCGCGTTCTGCTCCAGCTGTGCACGGTTCGTGGAGCGCTGGATCCCGACCCCGGCAGCGGTGGAGGCGTGGCAGCTCGTCGACATCGAGGCGCTCGGACTGACTGTGGCCGAGTGCGACGCCGCAGTGCAGTGGGTCACGTCACCGACAATGCACACGTCCGGGCCGGTCGCGATCGCTGATCTGCTCAGGGCCAGCCGTCCGTGGTGGCGCGGGCTCGGCGGCCTGCTCCGCCTACGCCCGGTGCTCTGGGTGACCTGGCCGGTCTACCGCCGGGTCGCCCGCAACCGCAACAGGCTGCCAGGCGGCACGGCCACCTGTGCGCTGCCCCAGTCCGAGCGGGACCAGGTTCGCTGACGGCCAGTTGGCGACTTTCTACCTGTTCTGGAGCACGGAGAGGATGTTGCCTGCGGGGTCCTTGAACCAAGCGATGTACGGACCTCCGCCGCGGAAGATGCCTCTGTCGTCGGTGTCGGCGCTCATCGCGTCATACCGCTCGAATCGGACGCCCCTCTCGGCGAGCTGATCCACCGCCGACTCGATGTCGTCAACGGGGAAGTTGAGGATGGTGAAGGTCGCCGGGGTGTGGTCGGCTTTCGGGTAGACGACGATGTCGCTGCCGCCGGCGATGTGCAGCCGCAACAGGCCATGCTCCTCGGCCATCCGCAGACCGAGCGTCTCGCCGTAGAACTCCCTGGCCTTCGGTAGGTCGTCTACGGCGAAGCCGCTGAGTGCCTTGACGTTCTCGAACATGGAATGCTCACTCTCCTTGGTTAGCTGGTCACAGCGAGGGTTCGTACTCGGGTTCCGCGAAATCGGGGAAGTCGACTCCATCTTCGCCGCTTTGCTCGGCGCCGGGCAGTCCGGGCCGAAGCAGTACGGCACCCAGCACGCCCGCTGCGGCGGCGAAGACGGCGCCGACGACGAACGCGACATGGTAGCCGCCGTTGATGGCCGCCACGGGACCGTCGCCGGTGGCGAGCAGGCTGCTGGTACGGGAGGCCGCGAGGCTGGCAAGGATCGCGAGGCCGAGCGCGCCACCCATCATGAAGGACGTGTTGACGACTCCGGAGGCGAGACCGGACTCGCTCGGCTCGACGTCGCTCATGGAGGCGAGGAGCATCGGATTGAACGCCATGCCGGCGCCGAAGCCGAGCAGGATCATGCTCGGGAGGACGTCGACCGCGAAGGTGCCGTCGACAGGAGCTCGGGCGAAGAGCGCGAGCCCGACCGCCGACAGCAGCAGACCCACCGCCAACGGCGACCTGATGCCGAACCGCATCACAAGCTTGGCCGAGAGGCCCAGCGAGAAGGCACCCATGATCAGGTTGGCCGGCAGGAACGCCATACCGACCTGCAGCGGGCTGTAACCGAGCACCCGCTGGAGGTAGAGCGCAGACAGGAAGAACCACGCGAACATGGCGGCGGCCCACAGAACCCCGAGGACGTTCGCCGTCGCGACGTTGCGCAGCCGGAAGAGGCCGAGCGGCATGAGCGGCGATTCCACCCGAGCCTCGATGCCGAGGAAGACCGCCATCAACGTCGCGGCTGCCGCGAGCAGACCCAGCGTATGCGCGGACGTCCAGCCCGCCCCGTTCCCGTTCACGATCGCATAAACGGCGAGCATCAGCGAGGCAGTCACCGTTGCTGCGCCGGCGACGTCCAGGCGTTGGACAGTCGCCTGGCCCCGGCCGCCGGGGAGCAGGATGAGGCAGAGTGCGAAGACGGCGATGCCGACGGGCAGGTTGACCAGGAAGATCCAGTGCCAGTCGAGCGCGTCGGTGAGCACGCCGCCGAGGAGCACGCCGATGCTTCCGCCGCCGGCCGCCACGAACCCGATGACGCCCATCGCCTTCGCGCGGTCCGCGGGCTCGGTGAACAGGGTCATGATCAGGGAGAGCGCGACGGCCGACACGATGGCGCCGCCGATCCCCTGTACGGCCCGCGCCCCGACGAGGAACTCCTGCGAGGTCGAGAGGCCACAGGTGAGTGAGGCGAGCGTGAAGAGCACGATGCCGACGAGAAACAGCCGGCGGGGGCCGAACAGATCACCGAGCCGACCGCCGAGCAGTAGGCACCCACCGAAGGTGAGCAGGTAGGCGTTGACGACCCAGGCCAGCGAGGTCTCGGAGAAGCCAAGATCCTCCCTGATGGATGGGAGTGCGACGTTCACGATCGTCGTGTCAAGGACGATCATCAGATCGCCCAGGCAGAGTACGAGCAGCGCGAACCAGCGTCTGCGGCTGTCCATCGTCATGTCGAGTCCTCCTGCATGCCAGCTTTGGCCTTCAAAGGGGTTAGACCGTGCCGCGGGGCAGAACTCATCGGTCGCACCGAGATTTCGACGCTGTCCCTTCGGACCAGCCCAGCGGGTGAGAAAACCTGGCGCCCGCCGGTGATTGCGATGAGTTTTGACCGGCAGGCCGGTCTATATGTGAGGAACGCCGAGCAAGGAGGCCCCCGTGCTGCTCGACGACGACGTGGGCTGGGTCGTCTGCGACGTGTGTGCACTGGCTCCCGATGCCGCCGCGGTCGATGTGTTGGCTCGGCTCCAGCTCGCCGCTCGCCGGCTCGGGCTGGACGTCGGTCTCCGCAATGCCTCGGACGAACTTCTGGAACTGATCGCCCTGGTGGGCCTGTGCGACGTGTTGCCGGTCTGTGCCGGGTCAGGCATCGAGCCGGGCGGGCAGACCGAAGAGGGGGAACAGAGCCTGGGTGTCGAGGAAGAAGCTGATCCCGCTGATCCGACCGGCTGATGCCTCGATGACCTGGAGCGCCCACGGCTCGTGCCCGCCTGCGACGCTCGGTTTGTATTGTCCGAAGGCCGGCGAGCCGTTCGCGACGGTCGGGATCAAGCGTGATCCGCGACACCCCGCCCCTGGCCCGAGGCACCACCGGCGGATGTCATCGTGCCGGCGAAGCCAGAGCTCGTAGGGCGGCATCGACCAGGTGGCGTCCTTGTGGAGCAGCGAGACGAGCGAATCGAGGTCGTACTGCTCGAAGGCCTGAACGTATCGGGTCAGGAGCGCACGCTGGTCCTCGTCCATCGGCTGCGCCGGGTCGCTCGCGGAGACATTGATGTCCGCGAGCGTTGACCGGGCTCGCTGGAGGGCGCTGTTGACCGACGCGACGGTGGTCTCCAGGAGCTCCGCGACCTCGGTCGCCTTCCAGCGCAAAACGTCGCGAAGGATCAGCACGGCTCGCTGGCGGGCCGGGAGGTGCTGCAGCGCGGCTATGAACGCCAGACGGACCGTCTCGCGCGCCTCGGCCACAGCTGCCGGATCGCCGTCCGCCTGAACGACCCGTCCGTCGGGCATCGGCTGGATCCACGTTGCCTCGGGCAGCGGCTCGCCGAGCAGGGTATCGGCGGTCTGGGGGGCGGCAAGATCCATCGGCCGGGCGCGTCGCTGCCTGCCGTTGAGCATGTCGAGGCACACGTTGGTGGCGATGCGGTAGAGCCACGACCGCAGGGCGCCTCGGCCCTCGAAACGGTCGAAACTCCGCCAGGCCCGCAGTAACGTCTCCTGTACGGCGTCCTCCGACTCGAACGCCGAGCCAAGCATCCGGTAGCAGTAGGCGGTCAGCTCGACCCGATGCTGCTCGAGTCGGAGGCCCACCTCGTTGCAGTCGAGCGTCGCCGTGGTCTGGTCTGTTGCCTCGAGATCAGCCATCCCGGATCGCTCCCATCGGCCGTGGCGCTGGCACGGGTGACCATAGTAGGCAGCCGCACCGACACCCCTGGTCCCTGCGACCGTTGTGCGGGATCGGTCTGCCGCCGTACGGTGAAGTCCGGATAGGAGTCCGCATGCACGAACTCGCGATCACGCAGAGCGTCGTCCAGGCCGTCCTCGAGAAGACCGGGGATCGCAAGGTCACCGTGGTTCGGTTGAAGGTCGGCCGACTTTCGGGGGTGGTGCCGGACGCGATGCGCTTCTGTTTCGATCTCGTGACCGCGGGTACAGCCCTCGAAGGTGCCGATCTGGAGATCGACGAGCCGCCAGGGCTCGCGCATTGCCGAGTGTGCGGAGACGACTTCGGGGTCTCGGATCTGTTGCTGCTGTGTGAATGCGGGAGCAGTGACGTGGAGGTCAAGACGGGGCGGGAGCTCTTGGTTTCCTCCGTGGAGGCGAGGTAAGTCATGTGCTCGACCTGCGGTTGCAGCGACGACAGCGGCACGCGCGTTACGGCCTTGTCGACAGTTGTGTCGGCGCCACCGGCCCGCAGGCACGAGCACGACCACCACCATCACCATGACCAGGATCCCACTACGCAGACAGTGGTGCTCGAGCAGGACATCATGGCCAAAAACAACCGTGCAGCGGCGCACAACCGTGGGTGGCTCGACGACCGCGGCATCGTCGCGCTCAATCTGATGAGCTCGCCCGGCGCGGGCAAGACGACACTGCTAGCGCGAACCATCGCGGACCTGAAGAGTAGCCACGGGTCCCGTCCGATCGCCGTCGTGGAAGGCGACCAGGAGACATTGCTCGATGCCGAACGAATCCGGGCGACTGGTGTCCCGGTCGTCCAGATCAACACCGGGGCGGGCTGTCATCTCGATGCCGACATGGTGCAACGCGGACTAGCATCGCTCGATCCGCCCTCCGCCTCTCTGTTGTTCATCGAGAACGTCGGCAACCTGGTCTGCCCCGCGCTTTTCGACCTCGGCGAGACGGCCCGAGTCGTCGTCATGTCGGTGACCGAGGGGGAGGACAAGCCCCTCAAATACCCCAACATGTTCGCGGCCGCGGATCTGGTCGTGATCAACAAGGCAGATCTGCTCCCCTACGTTGACTTCGACATCGGGCGGTGCATGGCCTACGCGCGGCGGATCAAGCCAGGCCTGCCTTACCTCACAGTTTCGGCAACGGCTGGTGACGGCCTGGAAATGTGGTACGCCTGGCTCGCGGGTCTGACCGCCCGTGCATAGCCTGAAGAAACGCCGATTTGCTTGACTCTGCGGAGATCCGGGTAGTAGAGAAGGACATACGTCGCATAGGTGGGCCGATGGCCGGCTCCAGTGACGCGGGAGCAGCGTGCTCCGGGGAGTGGCCAAGATGCCCACAGCGGAAGCTCTGAAGGCCGAAGAAACTCTCATTCACGTGCTGTGGATCAATGCCGGGCTGAGTTGTGACGGGGATTCGGTGGCGTTGACGGCGGCGACGCAGCCCAGCATCGAGGAAATTGCGCTCGGAGCGCTGCCGGGACTGCCGCAGATCGCGGTGCACTGGCCGCTCATCGACTTCGAGTGCGGCCCCACCGGCGGTGCCGACGATTTCCTGGAGTGGTTCTTCAAGGCCGACCGGGGTGAGCTCGAGCCGTTCGTCCTCGTCGTGGAGGGATCAATCCCGAACGAAACCATCAAGGACGAGGGCTACTGGTGCGGCTTCGGGAACGACCCCGCGACCGGACAACCTATGACGACGAGCGAATGGCTCGATCGGCTCACGCCGAAGGCGACTGCTGTCGTGGCTGTCGGCACGTGTGCGACGTACGGCGGCATCCATGCGATGGCCGGCAACCCGACGGGAGCCATGGGCGTGCCCGACTACCTCGGGTGGCAGTGGAAGTCCAAGGCCGGCATTCCGATCGTGTGTGTGCCCGGCTGCCCGATCCAGCCCGACAACCTGTCGGAGACCTTGACCTACCTGCTCTACATGGCCACCGGGCAAGCCCCGATGATCCCGCTGGACGAGGCGCTTCGACCGGCGTGGCTGTTCGGCAGCACGGTACATGAGGGCTGCGACCGGGCGGGGTACTACGAGCAGGGAGACTTCGCCACCGAGTACGGCTCCCCCAAGTGCATCGTGAAGCTCGGCTGTTGGGGGCCGGTGGTCAAGTGCAACGTACCCAAGCGGGGTTGGATGAACGGAATGGGTGGCTGCCCGAACGTCGGAGGCATCTGCATCGGCTGCACGATGCCGGGATTCCCGGACAAGTTCATGCCGTTCATGGACGAGCCACCAGGCGGCAAGCTGTCCACGACGGCAGTGGGCGCCTACGGCGCGGCCATCCGCAGGTTGCGCGCGATCACCACCAGAACGATCGACAAGGAACCCAAGTGGCGAGCCAGAGGCAGCCAACTCACTACTGGTGCCAAGCGCACCTGGTGACCGTCAGCCCCCTTCACTCACGGTAGAGAGGCGACGCCATGACGTCGACGATTCCGAACCCGAGCACCAACCAGGACCGAGACGGCCTCGTGGAGATGGCGTGGGACCCGATCACCCGAATCGTTGGGAGCCTCGGGATCTATACGAAGATCGACTTCAAGCAAAAAGAAGTCGTCGAGTGTCACAGCACGTCGTCGATCTTCCGTGGGTACTCCATCTTCATGAAGGGCAAGGACCCTCGCGACGCCCACTTCATCACCAGCCGAATCTGCGGCATCTGCGGCGACAACCACGCGACCTGCTCGTGCTACGCGCAGAACATGGCGTACGGAGTCAAGCCGCCGCCTCTCGGTGAGTGGATCGTCAACCTCGGGGAAGCGGCCGAGTACATGTTCGATCACAACATCTTCCAAGAGAACCTCGTGGGGGTGGACTACTGCGAGCGGATGGTCGCCGAGACCAACCCCGGAGTCCTCGAGCAAGCCAACCGCACGGAGGCTCCGCAGGCCGGAGCCCACGGCTATCGGACCATCGGCGACATCATGCGCTCGCTCAACCCGTTCAGTGGCGAGTTCTACCGCGAGGCGCTCCAGGTGAGTCGCTACACCCGCGAGATGTTCTGCCTCATGGAGGGCCGTCACGTCCACCCGTCGACGCTCTACCCGGGGGGCGTTGGAACCGTCGCGACGGTCCAGCTGATGACGGACTACGTGACGCGTCTGATGCGCTACGTCGAGTTCATGAAGAAGGTCGTGCCGATGCACGACGACCTGTTCGACTTCTTCTACGCGGCGCTCCCAGGTTACGAGAAAGTTGGTCTGCGACGCACCCTGCTCGGCTGCTGGGGATCCTTCCAGGACCCCGAGGTGTGCAACTTCAACTACAAGGACATGACCCAATGGGGTCGTGCCATGTACGTCACGCCGGGCATTGTCGTGGACGGCAAGCTGGTGACGAACGACCTCGTCGACATCAACCTCGGCATCCGGATCCTCCTCGGCTCCTCTTACTACGAGGACTGGGACGGCCAGGAGATGTTCGTTACCAAGGATCCGCTGGGCAACCCGGTCGACCGCCGGCACCCGTGGAACCAGCACACCAACCCGAAGCCGCAGAAGCGCGACCTGGACGACAAGTACAGCTGGGTGATGAGCCCGCGCTGGTTCGACGGCACGGACCACCTGGCGCTCGATACGGGCGGCGGACCGTTGGCTCGTCTCTGGTCGACCGCGTTGTCCGGCCTCGTGGACGTCGGCGGATACGTCAAGGCGACCGGAACCAGCGTGCAGATCAACCTCCCGAAGACTGCGCTCCAGGGCCCCGTCAGCTTCGAGTGGAAGATCCCGGCGCACGGCAGCAATACGATCGAGCGCAACCGGGCGCGGACGTACTTCCAGGCCTACGCCGCCGCTTGTGCCCTCTACTTCGCCGAGCAGGCGCTGGCAGAGATCCGGGCGGGACGGACCAAGACGTGGGAGAGCTTCCAGGTGCCCGACGAGGGCATAGGCTGTGGCTTCACCGAGGCCGTGCGCGGCGTTCTGTCGCATCACATGGTGATCCGCGACGGCAAGATCGCCAACTACCACCCGTACCCGCCGACCCCATGGAACGCGAGCCCGCGCGACTACTACGGCACGCCCGGACCGTACGAGGACGCGGTGCAGGGACAGCCGATCTTCGAGGAGAACGATCGCGAGCACTTCAAGGGCATCGATGTCATGCGCACCGTGCGTAGCTTCGACCCCTGCCTGCCCTGCGGGGTGCACATGTACCTCGGAGGCGGCAAGGAGCTCGACCTCCTGCACAGTCCGACGCAGTCGATCACTGGCGAGTAGCGCAGGCCGTGGCTGTCGAACGATCCGCTGACGGCGTCCCTGACCCCCGCTCGTCGGCGGATCTGTCAGCCGTCGGAGATCGGATCGAGCTGCTCCTCGAAGCGAGCTCGAGCGCCGGAGTGGTGCACCGCGAACGCGCCGAGGAGCTCGTGGGTCTTGTCACCGACCTCTATGGGAGTGGGATCGAGCGCATCCTGGAGATCCTCGACGGGCGTGGTCAGCTGGGTGACGACACGCTCGGCGCGCTCGTGGACGACGACCTGATCTCGAGCCTGCTCCTGGTGCACGGGCTGCACCCCTACAGCATCGAGCAACGGATCCAGAACGCCCTCGACGCCGTGCGGCCGTACCTCGGCTCGCACGGCGGCGACGTCGAGTTCCTAGGTGTCGATGACCAGGGCGTCGTGAGGCTGCGCCTCCTGGGCAGCTGCGACGGGTGTCCGTCGTCCTCGGTGACGCTCCAGCTCGCCGTGGAGGGCGCAATCGAGTCCGCCGCCCCCGAGGTCACGAGCATCGAGGTCGAGACGCCCACGTCGGAGCCGGCTGGCACGGCGTCGCTCATTTCAATCGACGCGCTGCGCTCACGACTCGACGGGCCGCCTCACGGCGGCGACGTCGAATGGGTCGGTGTGGCGGCACTTGCCGATCTCGGGCCGGGCGAGATTGCCGGACTCTCGATCGGCGGCCAAGACGTCTTCGGCTGTCGCGAGGGCTCTGACGTGTTCGTCTACCGTGACGTGTGTCCTGCGTGCGCGGGGAGTTTCGCGGGCAGCAGCCTGCGCGAGGTCGCGCCGGGAGTCACGGCGGTGCCCTGTCCCACTTGCGGCAACGACTACGACGTTCGCAGGGCGGGCGCGGACGCCCACGGTGGACACGCCCATCTCGACCCGCTGCCCGCGTTGTGGCGCGACGACGGCTGGCAGGTGGCCGTGCCCCTCGGGGTCGGGGCATGAACGCGGGCGGACGCGGTCCCGGCGGCCCAGTACAGGTCCTCCGCAAGGTCCGCGACCGTCCCCGTCCGGTCGCGGGGGAACGCTGTGAGATGTGCGCCGAGCCGATCCCCGAACCGCATCCGCATGTGGTCGACATCGAGAACCGCGGGCTGATGTGCACGTGTCGCGGCTGCTATCTGCTCTTCACCGCCCGCGGCGCGGATCTGCGCTATCGCGCCGTGCCTGATCGCTACCTCTCGTTCCCTGACTTCGATCTCGGGCTGGCGCAGTGGGACGCGCTCGAGATTCCGGTCGGCCTCGCGTTCTTCTTCCACAACTCCGTCATGGACAAGACGGTCGCGTTCTACCCCGGGCCGGCGGGAGTGACTGAGTCGGAGCTATCGCTCGCCGCCTGGGAGTCAATTACCGAGGCCAACCCGGCGCTGGGTCTCCTCGACGCCGATGTCGAGGCGCTGCTGATCCGGGCTCCGGAGCGGCATCGGACCGACTTCGACTGCCATCTCGTTCCCATCGACGCGTGTTACGAGCTGGCCGGAAGGCTGCGGATGGTCTGGCGCGGCTTCGACGGCGGCCAGGATGCTCGCGCGCAGCTCGACGAGTTCTTCAACGGAGTCCGGGCCCGTAGCAAGCCGGCCCCGGCGATGGTCGACGGGGAGGCTTCACGGTGAGCGAGCTGGCCTTCTCGGTCCGCCACGTGGTGGCGGAGCCGTACGCCGCGGCGCCCCAGCTCACGGCCAAGCTGCACATCGAGGAGACGACGAGGGCGGTGATCCACGCGATTGCCTTGCGCTGTCAGGTTCAGATCGAGCCGCAGCGTCGCGGCTACACACCCGAGGAGACCACCGGACTCACCGACCAGTTCGGGACGCGCGACCGGTGGTCGACCACTCTCAAACCCTTCCAGTGGATGCAGTGTGGCGTGATGGTGCAGGGGTTCACCGGAGCCGCGGACGTCGATATGCCGCTGCCGGTGACCTATGACTTCGAGGTCACCGCCTCGAAATATCTTCACTCGTTGCGCGGAGGCGATGTCCCGTTGATCTTCTTGTTCTCCGGCACGGTGTTCACCCGTGGCCTCAACGGCTTCGGGGTCGAGCGGGTGCCGTGGGACCGGGAAGCACGCCAGAAGATGCCCGTCGCTGTCTGGAAGGAGCTCGTCGAGCTGTACTTCCCAGGCAGCGGCTGGCTTCGCCTGGATCACGACACCATCGCCGCGCTCAGCCACTACAAGAGCACGCGGGGTCTCATGACCTGGAACGAGGCGCTCTGGTCGCTCCTCGTGAAGGCCGGGGAGTCCGTCGGATGACCGTCGAGCGGCTGGACCTGCGCGCGAGCATCCAGCACGCGCGGGCGGTCGCCGACGCTGTGTTGTACGAGGGATATCTCCTCTACCCGTATCGCGCGAGCGCCGGAAAGAACCGGATCCGTTGGCAGTTCGGTGTGCTCGGTCCTCGCGGTGCGGCCGGCCAGGGAATCGGCGAGGACAGCACGATGACCTCCGAGTTCCTCATCCGGGTTGTGGGGGACGCGGCGACCAGGGTGCCACGATTCACCGTGCTTCTACGGTTTCTCCAGCGCCAGACGCGCTCTGCCGAGCAGCGGGTACGCGACGCGTTCGAGCCGATTCCCGAGATCACCGTCGACGGCAGGCGGTGGCTCAGCTGGGACGAGGCCGTCGAGTGCGAGCTGGAGTTCGGCTCGTGGTCGCTCAGCGAACTTGGGGACGGGCGACGCGAACCGATCAGCTACCCAGGGGGTGAGGACGTCGAGCTGCTGCACGACACATCGGGGGAGGTCGCCGGCAGGCTCGTCCGCCGTCGCGCCGACCTGTCTGCCGAGATCGCCGTGGAGACAACCGATGTGGGCAACAGCTGTTGGCAGGTGCGGCTGTCCGTCGACAACACGTCGCCGCCGCGGGCCGACAAGGAGTCGGCGATTTCCGTGTCGTTCATCGGGACGCACCTGATCCTGGTCGCCGAGGGCGCGGACTTCCTCTCCTCGACCGATCCCCCCCTCGACGCTATCGAGCAGACCGCAGCGCTCAAGGGCCACCGTTGCTGGCCGGTGCTCGCCGGACCGCCTGAGGAGTCCCGCATCCTCCTGGTCTCGCCGATCATCGTCGAAGACCACGCCGAACTCGCTCCACAGAGTGCGGGTGCCCTCTTTGACTCCACCGAGATCGACGAGATCCTGACCCTGCGGGTGATGACGCTGACCGATGAGGAGAAGGCGGAGGCCCGCGCCACGGACCCGAGGGCCGCGGACATCATCGATCGTTGCGACCAGATGACGCCCCAGCAGATGCAGGACTTGCACGGGATCTTGCGCGACCCTCATGGAATGGCTGCGAGGTTGAGCTCTGTGGCCGAGCCGTTCGGCGCGCCGGGCCTCGAGTCCTACGACCTCCCGGACGACCTTGTGTTCAGCACCGAAGCACCCTGGTGGGATCCCGCGGCCGACGCGAATGTGTCCCCGGAAACCGACTCCGTCGTGATCGACGGATTTCCGGTCACTGCCGGCAGCATCGTCCGCGTCGCCCCCAATCGGCGGGCGGACGCCCAGGATCTGTTCTACCGGGGCATGACCGCTCGGGTGACCGCCGTGCTCAACGACGTCGACGGCGACACGCACGTTGCCGTCGTGCTCCTTGACGACCCGGCAGCTGAGATGCATGACTGGTATGGCCGATATCTCTACTTCGCCCCCGATGAGCTCATCCCGCTCAACCCGGCCGACGCCAACCCACCCGGCAGTAAAGGAGATCCAGGATGAGAGTGATTGGATACATCGCGACGGTCATCTTTGCGCTCGTCGTGGTCATCGGATTGGCGGTAGGCATCCGTTCGATCCCCGACATCCGCCGCTACGCGCGAATGCGGAAGATGTGACTGCGCCCGTCCTGGTCGCCGGGATCGGCAACATCTTCTTGGGTGACGACGGCTTCGGTCCCGAGGTGGTTCGACGCGTCGCTGCCCGGCTCCCGAGCGCATGGGCAGGCGAGCCAGGGTCCGCCCGGGTCCGGGTCGTCGACTACGGCATCCGCGGGATGCACCTGGCGTACGACATCTTGGATGGCTACTCCGCACTCGTCATCGTTGATGCCGTGCCGAACGGGTCGGCGCCGGGCGCCGTCTCTGTGCTCGAGGTGGCACCCCGGGACCTCGGTGAGGGTGAGTTCGACGCGCACGGGATGAACCCGGTGGCGGTGCTCGCCAACCTCGAAGCGCTCGGCGGGGCGCTGCCCCCGACGTATGTCGTCGGCTGTAATCCGGCAGATCTCTCGGAGGGCATCGGTCTCAGCTCGACCGTCGAGGCGGTCGTGGACGACGCAGTGAGGGTTGTTCGCCGAGTCGTCGACGATCTGCTGCGCACTGGCGCGGTCACCACCAGGGCACGTGCGTAGACATGTGTCTTGGGATTCCCGGCCAGGTGATCAGGCTGCTCGAGGGTTATCACGGGCAGCTGGCGCTGGTCGACGTCTCTGGCGCCGAGCGCAAGGTCAACATCGGGATGCTGGAGGACCAGCGCCTCGGCCCCGGTGACTGGGTCCTCATCCACATGGGCTTCGCCGTCGAGCGCGTAGACGCCACCGAGGCCGCGGAGGCCATGGCTGGGCTCGAGCTCATGGGCCGGCCGCGTGACACCCGGATCCGCCGCCGGTTCCATGTCACCGGACTCGTCCAAGGAGTCGGGTTCCGGCCGTTCGTGTATGTCACCGCTCGTGACCTCAACCTGACGGGTTCGGTGGTCAATGACTCGGCCGGCGTGATCGCCGAGGTCGAGGGCACCCCACAGGCGGTGGGCGAGTTCGCTCGCCGGTTACGCGACGACGCGCCGGTTCTCGCGAACGTCGAGTCGGTTCTCGCTACCGACCTCGCGACGACCGGGGGCACGGACTTCGTGATCGGCGACTCGAGCCGGCGAGAGGGCGCTCGTACGCTCGCCAGCCCCGACATCGCGATGTGCGACGACTGCAGTCGCGAGCTGCTGGATCCCGACGACCGGCGTTACCGTCACCCGTTCATCACCTGCACGAACTGCGGGCCCCGTTTCACCATCATCAAGGACCTGCCGTACGACCGGCCGGCTACCACGATGGCCGAGTTCCCCCTCTGCGCGGTGTGTGCGGCGGAGTACAGCAACCCGACAGACCGCCGGTTCCACGCGCAGCCGATCGCCTGCCGGGAGTGTGGCCCCCGCCTGGAGTTCGTCGACGCCGATGGCAGCGCGACGACAGACGACGACGCATGCCTGGCGCTCGCTCGGTCCAGGTTGGCCGTCGGCGGCATTCTCGCCATCAAGGGCCTGGGCGGCTATCACCTTGCGTGCGACGCGACCAACGCCGATGCCGTGGCGGAGCTGCGACGTCGCAAACAGCGTGGCGACAAGCCATTTGCGGTGATGGCGGCAGACCTGTCGACGGCTCGCGAGCTCGTGCACCTGAGCGAACCCGAAGCAGCGTTGATCACCGATCCGCGGCGTCCGATCGTGCTGGTCCCACGCCGCGATGACGCCTCGCTCGCCCTGGCTCCGGACATTGCTCCGGACAACCCTGATCTCGGGATCATGTTGCCGTACACGCCTCTGCACCTGCTGCTGTTCGGGCTGTCGGGTGACGCACCCGGACCGCGAGTGCTCGTCATGACCT
>JBDUDR010000039.1:0-20311 GCA_040002845.1 Nocardioidaceae bacterium | reverse complement strand
AGTCGGATCGACGGTGACCAGCGGTGCCGTCCTGTGCGAGATCAAGGACTGACTCTGCGGGCTGCGGATGCCCTCCTGATCAAGGAAGGATCAGGCCGTGGCAGATGCCGCCGGTGGACCCGAGAGGTGCCTGACCCACGAGCCGCTGCGGGAGGGCCATGTGGTGCATCAAATGGGAACCCACGTTGGCGCCACGGACCGTCATCGGAGACACCGGCGGTAAACCGGTGGCGCGTACCGCGTGCACCGGAGGAGTGAGCCCGGCGAGCCCTATCACCGCCGCCAGGCAGACGGAGCGAGCGATGCGCCGACCACGCATGTTGGCCCCCTTAACCACGCCATCTATATCGAGTATCGCACGCCAGCACACGGCCGGCCGTCGGGTGATCCTGTGCGTGATGGACCTATCGCAGGCCAGACCTCAACTCGTCCAGGATCGCTGAAGCGGCGCGCCGATCGCTGGTCTCGGGACTTTCCTGGGAGGGCCGTCGAGTAGTTCTCCATACCAAAGCGGCGGACATCGCGAACGCCCCTGAAAACTGGCGTCTACGCGCGCTGGAAGACGTCGCCTCAGCCGCGCGGGGCGGGACCGTGAGGGCGGGGCCGTGGGCAAGGTGCTCATCGACGTCCGCTGCCTCGACAGCTGGCGACGTAGCCGTAGCGGGTTTGCGCACCGTGTCGTCAAGGCGAACGACGGACGCCGACACGTTGCCGCCAGTGAGCACTTGCCCCACTTCGACCATCGCTCCATCTTGCCGCAAATCACGCCGTAGGCTCGAATGCTTCCGGCGGTGCGTCCGCAACCAGTGGGCAATACCCCACCCCTGTACGGCGCAAAGCCACGCTAGCGAGAGTCCACCGCCAACCCGGGCCTTAGGCTCACAACGTGCGGACAGGACGTCTCGACGACCGAGCGGAGACCGAGCGGAGACCGATGTTCAACAAGGTGCTCGTCGCCAACCGGGGTGAGATCGCGGTGCGGGCCTTTCGGGCTGCCTACGAGCTGGGAGCTCGTACCGTCGCCGTCTTTCCCTACGAGGACCGTGGCTCCGAGCACCGCCTCAAGGCCGACGAGGCGTACGAGATCGGGGAGCGAGGCCATCCGGTGCGCGCCTACCTCGACCCGGACGGCATCGTCGCGGCCGCGAGACACTCAGGCGCAGACGCGATCTACCCCGGCTACGGGTTCCTCTCGGAGAATCCCGAGCTGGCGCGCCAGTGCGATGACGCTGGCATCACCTTCGTCGGGCCGGATACGGGCGTACTGACTCTCACCGGCAACAAGGTCAGTGCGATAGCGGCGGCGCGGAAAGCAGGGCTCCCCGTCCTCAACGGCCTGCCGCCCTCGCAAGACACCGATGAGATCCTCCAGGCAGCGGAGGACATGCCGTTCCCTGTATTCGTGAAGGCCGTCTCGGGCGGCGGCGGCCGCGGACTGCGCCGCGTGGACGAACCCGCACAGCTGCGCGAAGCGGTCGAGACGGCCATGCGCGAGGCCGCGGCGGCCTTTGGAGACTCGGCGGTCTTCGTGGAGCAGGCCGTGCTGGATCCCCGTCACATCGAGGTGCAGATCCTCGCCGACGGTCACGGCCACATCGTGCACCTCTACGAACGTGACTGCTCGTTGCAGCGACGGCACCAGAAAGTCGTCGAGATCGCACCGGCGCCCCACCTGGACCCCGAGCTGCGGGACTTGATCTGCGCCGAGGCGGTCGCCTTCGCCCAAGCCATCGGTTACCGCAACGCGGGGACGGTGGAGTTCCTGGTCGACCGGGATGGCAGGCACTTCTTCATCGAGATGAACCCGAGGATCCAGGTCGAGCACACGGTCACAGAAGAGGTGACCTCGATCGACCTCGTGCAGTCCCAGCTACGGATCGCCGCCGGGGAGACACTGTCCGACCTGGGCATCAGGCAAGACGGCATCCAGGTGATCGGAGCCGCGTTGCAGTGCCGCATCACGACCGAGGATCCCGCGAACAACTTCCGGCCGGACACCGGCAAGATCACGACGTACCGCTCACCAGGTGGCGCCGGGGTCCGCCTCGACGGCGGTACGACATACACCGGCGCCGAGGTCAGCGTCCACTTCGACTCCATGCTGACCAAGCTGACCTGTCGCGGCCGCGATCTCGGTGCGGCAGTCGATCGGGCCCGACGGGCCGTCGCAGAGTTCCGGATCCGTGGCGTCACCACCAACATCCCGTTCCTGCAGGCGGTGCTCGACGATCCCGACTTCCGTGCCGGGCACCTGACCACGTCCTTCATCGACCAGCATCCGCATCTGCTGACGGCTCGCTCCTCCGCCGATCGCGGCACGAAGCTGCTCACCTACCTGGCGGAAGTGACCGTGAACAAGCCGTACGGCGCCGCGCCTTCGGCCACCGACCCGGCCGACAAGCTGCCTGAGCTGCCAGCGGACATACCTCCGCCCGCCGGCACTCGCCAGCTGCTGCTCGAGGTCGGACCGGCGGAGTTCGCCCGGCGGCTGCGCGACCAGGGTCCTGTCGCGGTCACCGAGACCACCTTCCGCGACGCTCACCAGTCCCTGCTGGCCACCCGCCTACGCACCCGGGACCTGACCGCTGTCGCCCCGCACGTCGCGCGTCTGACACCGCGGATGTGGAGTCTCGAGGTCTGGGGTGGCGCCACCTATGACGTCGCGCTGCGGTTCCTGGCCGAGGACCCGTGGCAGCGACTTGCGACCATGCGGGCGAGCGTCCCGAACATCTGCCTCCAGATGCTTTTACGAGGGCGCAACACGGTCGGGTACACGGCGTACCCAACCGAGGTGACCCAGGCCTTTGTCGCGGAGGCGGCACGCACCGGGATCGACGTGTTCCGCATCTTCGACGCCCTCAACGACGTCGACCAGATGGCACCGGCCATAGCCGCGGTACGCGAGACCGGAACTTCGGTCGCAGAGGTCGCAGTCTGCTACACGGGGGATCTGTCGAACCCGAACGAGTCGCTCTACACCCTGGACTACTACCTGCGGCTGGCGGATCGGATCGTCGCGACCGGAGCCCACGTACTCGCGATCAAGGACATGGCCGGACTGCTCAGGGCGCCGGCCGCACAGACTCTGGTCACGGCCCTGCGCGAGCGCTTCGACCTGCCCGTCCATCTGCACACCCATGACACCCCGGGCGGTCAGCTGGCCACCTTGCTCGCCGCCATTGAGGCCGGCGTCGACGCGGTCGATGCCGCCAGCGCGGCGCTCGCGGGCACCACCAGCCAGCCGTCCCTGTCGGCGTTGGTGGCGACCACCGATCAGGGTGACCGGCCGACCGAACTGGATCTGCGGGCCGTGTGTGACCTCGAGCCCTATTGGGAGGCGGTACGACGCCTGTACGCGCCGTTCGAGTCGGGCCTGCCGGCTCCCACCGGTCGCGTCTATCGCCATGAGATCCCCGGAGGGCAGCTGTCCAACCTCCGCCAACAGGCGATCGCGCTCGGGCTCGGCGAGCGTTTCGAGCAGATCGAGGACATGTACGCGGCTGCCAACGAAATCCTCGGCAACATCGTCAAGGTGACACCGTCGAGCAAGGTCGTCGGAGACCTGGCCCTTCATCTGGTCGCGGTGGGCGCCGACCCCGCCGAGTTCGCGGCCGAGCCCCGACGGTTCGACGTACCGGACTCTGTCCTGGGATTCCTTTCCGGGGAGCTGGGCGTTCCGCCCGGCGGCTGGCCGGAGCCGTTCCGGACCAAGGCGTTGGCGGGCCGGGGCCCACGCCCGGACCGACCGCGGCTCACCGACGAAGACCGACGCGGCCTGGCGTCCGATCGCGCGGCCACCTTGAACCGTCTGCTCTTTCCTGGTCCCACCCGGGATCTGGCCGAGTCCCGCGAGCTGTACAGCGACCTGTCAGTTCTGCCCACCAGGAGCTTCTTGTACGGCTTACGGCCGGGGATCGAAGACAGCGTGGAGATCGATGAGGGCAAGACCCTGCTACTCGGTATGGAGGCGGTCGGCGCACCCGACGAGCGGGGGTTTCGTACCGTCATGTGCACCATCAACGGCCAGCTGCGGCCGGTGGCCGTCCGCGCCCGGGCGGTCGCGGCCGACGCACCCGAACACGTCAAGGCGGATCCGTCCAAACCGGGACACGTCGCGGCGCCTTTCGACGGCTCTGTCACTCCGGCGGTGGCGGTCGGGGAAACTGTGGACGCCGGCGCCACGGTGGCGACCATCGAGGCCATGAAGATGGAGGCGGCGATCACCGCACCCATCTCCGGGATCGTCAAACAGGTGACGCTGGACGGCACCAGGCCGGTCGAAGGTGGTGACCTGCTGATCGTTCTGGAGGTGTGACCGCCCAGATCAGTGCAGGTTGACGACTACCTTGCCGGTTGCGCGGACGTAGGTCAGTGAGCCGTGCTCGAATTTCACGCGCTTGCCGGCCTTGACCGAGAACACT
This sequence comes from Nocardioidaceae bacterium, assembly GCA_040002845.1. GTDB lineage: Bacteria > Actinomycetota > Actinomycetes > Propionibacteriales > Nocardioidaceae > JBDUDR01. The sequence continues at coordinate 15,890 of JBDUDR010000039.1, read as the reverse complement.
CCCGTTGTCGGGAAACCCAGCTGACCGGAGGCCTGGCCGAGGGCTTCGTACTTCGCCAGGATCTTGCCGTAGACCTCACGGGCGCCGAACGGTTTGGACCAGAAGATCTTGCCACGCTGGAACACCGTGCGGCGTCCACCATCATGCGCCTTTCGGGTGTTGCTCACCGGGTAGCCGAGCACCGAGCCAGGCCCATCGAGCTTGCGGTATCGCGCCAGGATGTCGCCGTAGAGCTCACGAGCCGGGGTTCGGGGCGACCAGTAGATGCGGCCGTGCGCGAACAGTTGCGCCGCACCGTCCTTGCCGACCCCGAACTCCGCCGACGTCACCTTCCCGAGTACGGACTTCGGGCCGCCGATCCGGTTCCAGCGAGCGATGATCGGGGTCGGCTCGATGCGGAACCAGCTCGACCGGAGGCCAAACGTGCTGCGGAAGTCGTCCCCGGACATCGGGATGCTGGAGTCGCTGCCGACGAGCACCATCTGAATGATGCGGCCACCCCAGGCACCGTCACCGTCCCGCTGGGTCACGCGGACGGCCTTCAGCTTGCCCAGCTGTGAGAGCAGGCTCTCCAGCCTGCTGACCGAGATGTTCGCGTGCCAGCTGTGCACCAGGTTGCCGGACCAGTCGTCGTATGGATCCCGCTGAGCCGGCAGGTATGGGAGCCCGCCGTCGGAGGTCCACCCGCCGCTGGATGAGGAGAACTGCGTCAACGCCGGCTTCTTGGCATACCTGAGAATCTCGTGCGCGGTGGCGTCAACGGCCTTGTTGGTCGACTCGGCCTCGACCGACTTGCCTGCATACACCTGGCAGAAGGTGTTGTCGCAGATCTGGTAGTAGCGATCGCGACTCAGCGCTCGCTCATATGCGGCGTAGCTCCTGGCCGCAACGGCCTGGGCCCGCAGCGCGGCGGGTTTCCACGACGGGGGCATCTCCGGTGGGATGACGCCTTGTACGTAGTCGTCGAGGTTCAGCACGTTGACTGTGTCGCGGAAGGTGGCTCCGGAGTAGGGCGACGCTGACCTCAGCCGGCCGCGATAGGTCTTTGCGACCTCGGCGTCACCGCTGGGCACCCACAACTTGATGGGTTGATCGGCGAAGAACTCGCCGTCACCGTGCAGGACCCGGTAGCGCGACCACGCGCCGCCCCGGTGGAGCTGTACGGCTGTGTCGTTGTCGGCGTTGGGCACCAGCCGCCAGCGGTCGATGGCCGACTGGGTCGGAAGCGTGAAGGTCTGGTGGGTGCCGAGGTCGCGCACGCTCAGCCCCTTGGCCGGCGACACCTTGACGTCGGAAGTCGTGTCCACCGACAGGAGCACCCTGATCCTGCCTTTGACCTCCCCCAGTGTGGTCTTGGGGTAGTAGAAAGCCAGGATGTCTCGATACTTCACCTGATCGAGCGCCGCGCCTTGAGCTCCGTACTGCGACATGCCGTGGCCGTGGCCGAACCCGTGGCCGTCGATGGTGAGCGATCCGGTGACCGGAACCCAATACGTCTGGTCGGCCGCGGCGGGCTGGCCCGACGCGAGAGTGAGCGCGCCCGCACCGAGTGTCGCTGCGCAAACGGCCGCCGCCAACCGCGTCATCGCGGCGCGGGTCATGAGTCGTACACCAGGGTCGTCTTCTTGGTGGTGGCGTTCCAGGTGGCGGTTCCATGCTGGAAGTCCTGCCGTTTGCCGACGCTGACGTCGTAGACGTCGCTGGTCGGCAACCCGAGAGGGCCGGTGGACTGCCCTTGCTTGACCCAGGCGGTCAAGATGCTCCCGTAGATCCAGTGTGTCCCGGTCTTCGGGCTGGAGTAGAGACGCCCGCGCTGGAAGATGGCGTGCACAGCCCCTGGCGCGGCGGTCCTCCAGACGTCCGTCGTGGGGAATCCCAGCCGAGAGCCGACCCCGCCCAGCCGGCGATACTTCGCCAGGATCGCGCCGTGCAAAACGTGGGTTCCAGCGGGCTTCTTCGAATAGATCCGGCCATGGTCGAAAACCGTGAACCAGCCGCCCTGCTGCCAGTGCTCACCCATGAACGGTTGTCCCAGGAAGCCGTTGGCGCCACCCTTGTCCATCCACTTGTTGTAGATGGCGGTGTGGAAGTCGCCTATCCGCCTTGCGACCTTGGCTCGCAAGGTTGGTAGCCAGTCGTACACAACCTGGCCCGGACACGCCGTTGCCATGGCGTCGCGATGGCCGGAGATGCGGCGGAACTTGGAGTTATAGACCTTGGTCCAGCCCCTGGCCGGCCGGTAGCTGGTCCCGAGCCGCCAGGCGATCACGCGCACAAGCGCCCGTTTCATCACCCGTGGGGGCGTTGCGTGCTCGAAGTTCCCCATCAGCGAGATCCCCGCGGTGCCAACGTTGTAGTCGCCCGCGTGCGCTCCACGGACCGGCTTGCGGATGCCGCCGCGACGACCTTGGAACACGTTGCCGTACCGGTCGACGAGGAAGTTGTAGCCGATGTCGCACCACGCCCTGCTCTGTGTGTGGTACGCGTAGATGCCGCGGACGAGGCTGGCCGACTCGTCCTCACTGTAATTGTTGCTCTCGGCGGTGTGATGGACGAACACCATCTTGATGGTCCGCCCGTACTTCGGCGCCCAGCACTGGTCACCCAACGAGGGGTCGACCCCCCACTGCTTGCGGGTGATGATCTTCGGCTGCAGGAGGGCAGTGGGTGCTTTGCCCTTCAGCGCCGAAGAACCAGGCAGCGGCTGCCCGCCCGCCCAGATCTGGTCGTCGGCGGCGATCGTCGAGTCGAACGCCGAGACCCCGGGGTCGATGGTGCTGACCTTCAGGTGCGTCGGAGTCTTCGCAGCCACCGGAACCCAGACGCGAACGTCGACGCCCGTCGCGTGGTCCACCCAGTCCGGCACCGTGCCGTCCGGCACGGTGGACTTCTCCTGCGTCCCCGACGGGCCGTCGCCATCGACGTCGAGTCGCTGCCACCTACTCCAGCTGCCGGCATCCCTGACACGTACCTGGATCTTCATCGTGGCGGGAGCCGAGCGGTGGTCCCAGGTGACCGCAACCATGCGGAAGTTCCCGGTGGACCGATCCGTGAGCTGCGCACCGACCCGCAGGCCGCCAACCGTCTTCGCTCCGGCAGCCGCAACGTCGGGAATGGCGATCTCAGCGACGGTGGGTGCGACTGCGTGTGGCCTCGCCGGTGCGGCTACCCTGGGCGGGGTCGTCGAGCCAGCTGCCCGTGCGGCTGATCCGGCTTGCGCCGTACTCTCACCGAGCGCCGACGCGAGCAGCGCCGCGACCACCGTCAGGCCGAGGCCACCGCGGGCCACCAAGCGCATGCGGGAGCGGCCGAGGGCGGGGCGAAAGGGGAAAAGTCGTATGCCTGCACGGGTGGCGAAGGCACCCCGGCGGTTACGCATCTCTATCACTCCAGATAAGGGTCCGTGGGACCAGTGTTAACGGGTGTGGCGAATGTTGACTATGTGACACTAGTGATCGATTATGGGGGCGTCCTGGGGATTTGGCTAGTGGCCGTGTTGGACCTTTTGGTCTTCCCTTTGTAGTTACATCGGTGTGATTAGTCACACTGAGAGGGTGCAACGAATCACGCTCCGTATCGCCTTCTAGGCTGCCCTACAAGGAGAATCCGGGAGGGGAAATGGGAAAATTCATGCTATTTGTCGTACTAGCCATCATCGTGGTGGTCTGGGTGGTCGCGCGGAGGGTTCAGCAGGACCGACTGCGCACCTCACGTGACCAGGAAGCGCTAGCCGCCGTCACCCGAACGGCGGAGGAGGACGTGACCCGCTTCGGCGAGGAGCTGCAGCGGCTCGACGCCGACATGTCCGGGACCCCGTTGGACGAGGCGACCCGACAGGACTACCAGCGCGCGCTGGACTGCTACGAGGACGCGAAGACCGCGATCGGGGCGTTGCAGTCGGCCGACCAGATCAGACACGTCACCTCGGTGCTCGAGGATGGGAGATACGCCGTGGCATGTGTGCATGCACGAGTCGGCGGCCTCCCACTCCCCCAACGTCGACCACCTTGTTTCTTCAACCCCGCGCATGGACCTTCGACGCAGGACGTGTCGTGGACCCCGCCGGGCGCGGTTGCGCGAGAGATCCCGGTCTGCTCTGCCGATGCCGACCGGCTGGCGGCTGGTGCCGAACCAGACATACGTACCGTCATGGTCGGACCGTCGCGGGTGCCGTACTGGCGAGGTGGCCCGGCATACGCGCCGTGGGTGCAGGGCTACTACGGCAACGCCGCCTTCAGCGGGATGCTGCCGGCCTTCATGCTCGGGTCTTTGTTGAGCGGCGGATTCGACGGCTGGGGCAGCTTCGACAGCGGGTACGACTCTGGGTATGACTCGGGCTACGACGCGGGACAAGATGCCGGGGACGGAGGCGGCGGCGATGGTGGGGGCGACTTCGGCGGCGATGGCGGCGGCGACTACGGCGGCGATGGCGGGGGTGACTATGGCGGCGATGGCGGCGGCGATTTCGGCGGTGGGGACGGAATCGGCGGCGGCGACTTCGGCGGCTTCGATGGCGGCGGCGGCTTCGATGGCGGCTTCTAGTGCCGAGACGCCGATTGTGCGGCGGTTTTCGCGGCGTGTCGCGCCGCTAGTGGCGTCTCATCGAGGACGGCCGGCTCGCGCTGATCAATGACGGCAGCCAACGCCCGAGCACAGTTTCAGGGTCGACAAGCGCGCCGCAAGGGAAGCCTGCTTCGCGTCATATTCTGGATCTCGGCCGAGATTGTTCAGCTCAAACGGGTCTGCGTCCAGGTCATACAGTTCAATCTCCCCGGCCCGCGGGTAGGCGATGTACTTCCACCCGTCCGAGGTGACGATGCTGCGTGCTGCCCAGGTGATCGCCGTACGCGACCCGTAGGCACCGATCCGGTTCGCCGCTTGGTCGCTCATGTGGTCGGTGACAGCGGTCTCAAGCAGTTGCGCCCGGTGGGACGTCCCGCCGGCCGCAAGTGGCAACAGTGACGCGCCATCGGTGCTCGCCTGGCCCTGCGTCCCCCACTCGTTCGTCATCGACAGCACCGTCGGTGCGATGTCTTGCAGTCCCGACACCTGCGTCACCTCGGCACCGTGTGGAAGTCCCGGCCCGGCGATGATGAGCGGTACCCTCGCGTCCGCGTCATATGGTTGCTCCTTTCCACGGGGTATGCGGTGTTGCCCTTGGAAGAAGCCGTTGTCCGACACGAAGATGTAGTAGGTGTCGTCGGCTGCCCCGATCGCGGCCACCTTGTCCATGATTCTGGCGATTTGGTTGTCGACGGAGTGCATTGCCTCCCGTCGCTGGGCGAGGGCTTCGGAGATCTCCGCGAGCCTCTCATCCGATAGCGGCGGTGTGTCCTGAAACGAGTTCCTCTTGTCGGAGATATCGGCCTCATTGACCGACGTGTCGGTCGGCAGCGGGGGGCCACTGTAGGTGTTTTGATACTTCGGTTCCACGTACGGCGTCGGCATCGCCGGATCGTCGGGCTCGTGCGGGCTGCCGGCGTGCGGTCCAACAAAGGAGGCGAACAGGAAGAACGGGTCGGGATTGCCGGAGCCGAGGAACGCGCGGGACTGATTGCCTTACAGCGTTGTGGAGTAGATGCCGGAGAAGTCGCGCATCGTGCCGTTCGAGTTCAGGCGCTGGCCCAGGTAGTGGTAGGTGACCCGGCCCGGTGGCACCTTCCACTCGTCCCAGCCTGGCGGGACATAGGTATTGCCGCCGGCTTGTTGCCCGTACTGATTCAGGTATTTCCCGACGAATGCGGTCCGATAGTCGGGGTCGAGCCAGGTCGCCAGCGTCGAGGAGTCGTCGAACGCAGTCACCCCGCCGAGAGGGGCGACATTGTCGACGACCCCAGTGTTGTGGGAGTAGTTGCCAGTCAGCGCGGTCGCCCGCGCTGGGCAGCACAGCTGGTTCGGGGAGTAGTTCTTCCCAAACGTGACACCGCGGTCGACGAGTCGGGCCTGCACCTCCGGCATGTAGTCGATGTCCTCGACGTTCGCGTCATCGAGCATGAAAACCACAACGTTGGGGTGCGCCGGTGAAGAGCGCGGTAGCCGGGCGGCGGCATGCCCACTGCCCGAGAGGACGGCGGCAATGAGGGAGGCCGTTACGGCAGCGACGATCCGGGTGCGGGTCACGGATTCCCTTCGGGTCGAGCACGGTCAACATCGCCGCGCTGACTGGAACGGCCCAACCCCTAGGGCCCCGAGCGTGCGGATTGATCTGTGCCCAACGCGGACTAGGCGGCGTCGATGTCCACGTCGACCCGACGGTGAACGAGACGGATGTTTCGTATGAACCATGCCGATTATGACTGGTTACTGGGCTTATGTCCCCAGTTATCGCCTAACCTGGAGGCCGCTCAGCGGTCCAGTGTCGTGGCCGGGGGGCGTCGCCTCACTGACCCACCACGGGGCCGAGGCGCCGAGAAGCCAATTGCGCCGCGACACACCGACGAAACTGCCGAATTGTTGGCGTCTCGGCGGGAGGGCTAGGCGCGGCGGTGCAGGCGGCGGGCAGCCTCGGCGATGGATCCGGACACCGACGGGTACACGGTGAAGGAGCTGGCGACCTGATCGACAGTCATGCCCTGAGACACCGCCAAGGCAACAGGGTGGATGAGCTCCGACGCCCGCGGACCTACCACGACCCCGCCGATCACGATGCCCGTGCCGGGTCGAGCGATCAGCTTCACGAAGCCATCGTGTACGCCCTGCATCTTCGCGCGCGCATTGCCCCGCAGTTCGAGGGTCACTATCCGGCCGTCGATCTCACCGGCATCGACGGCTCGCTGGGACCAGCCCACGGTCGCGATCTCAGGAGCCGTGAAGACGTTCGACGAGACATGCGTGAGATCGAGCGGATGTACGGCGTCGCCCAGGGCGTGGGCCATCGCGATGCGGCCTTGCATGGCCGCCACCGACGCGAGCATCAAGACGCCTGTGCAGTCACCGGCCGCGTAGACCCCGCGCGCTGTGGTACGCGAGACCTTGTCCACCACGATGAACCCCGCGTCGTCGACGTCGACTCCTGCGGCGGCCAGACCGAGCTCGGCGGTGTCCGGAACCGACCCCACGGCGAGCAGGCAGTGCGACCCTTCCTCAACGCGCCCGTCGGTGAGCGTGACGCGCAGCCGGTCGCCGGCCCGCTCCACCCTGTCAGCTCGGGACTTCGAGAGCACGGTCATCCCCCGGCGCACGAACACGCCCTCCAAGAGGGCCGCGGCGTCCGCGTCCTCGCCGGGGAGTACGCGCTCCCGGCTCGACACCAGAACCACCTCGCTGCCCAGGGCACCGTACGCGCTGGCGAACTCGGCTCCCGTGACGCCCGACCCCACCACGACCAGCCTTTCGGGCAGCTCGCCTAGGTCATACACCTGCTCCCAGGTCAGGATCCGCTCACCGTCGGGCCGAGCGGTTGGGAGTACGCGCGGGTAGGCGCCGGTCGCGAGCAGGATGACATCGGCCTTCAGGACACGTTCGTCACTGCCGACTCGCGCCACGACGTCCTGCTGGCTGTTCAAGAGCCCGGTTCCCCGCAACACGGTCACGCCCTCGTTCGCCAACCGGCGCTCGATGTCGGCGGACTGGGCACGAGCCAACTCCTTGACGCGGGCATTGACGACTGCCAGGTCGACCTCGACGGCGTCGGCGGCGAGGGCGGACCGACCGTCCACCATGACCCGGACCCCGAGGTCGGCAGAGTCCTCGACCTCGGTCATGACCTCTGCGGTGGCGATCAGTGTCTTGCTCGGCACACAGTCGGTCAGCACGGCCGACCCGCCGAGTCCGTCGCGATCAACCACAGTCACGTCCGCGCCGAGCTGCGCTGCCACCAGGGCAGCCTCGTACCCACCGGGGCCACCACCGATGATCACGACGCGCGTCACGCGCGACATTGTCGCGTACATCGCACCGGCACAGCCCGCTGGACGTTACGCTGCTTGTCCGTGCCGTTGTACGCCGCGTATGGACCGAACCTGGACCCTGCCCGGATGGGCGAGCGCGCACCGCATTCCCCCCTTCGCGGCACCGGCTGGCTCATCGGATGGCGACTCACATTCGGCGGCGAAGACCTCGGCTGGGACGGCGCCACAGCGACCGTCGTCGAAGACCCGCTCGTCCATGTCTTCGTGGCGCTGTACGACATCACCGACGAGGACGAGGCGGCTCTCGACAGCTGGGAGGGAACGGACCCAGCACAGTTTCGCAAGATCCGGGTACGCGTCAACACCCTTGATGGCGATGTCCTTGCGTGGATGTACGTCCTGGATGCGTACGAAGGCGGGCTCCCGTCGGCTTCGTATCTCGGTCTGCTCGCGGACGCAGCATATGCGGCTGGTGCACCCGACGACTATGTGCATGATCTCCGCATGCGTTCGTGCAGGTCCGGCGGTCTGTGAGCGAACTCCCACTAGTCTTTCGCGATGACCTATCCAGATGCCGCGGCGGCCGCCACCGCACTGGTTGAGCTGACCGGGATCAAGAGCCACGACATCGCGTTGGTAATGGGTTCAGGATGGCTGGCCGCGGCAGAGTCGCTCGGCGCCACGGCTGCCGACATCGCCAGCACAGACCTGCCAGGGTTCAGCCCACCGGCGGTCGAGGGTCACGCCGGCCGGATCCGCTCGATCGAGCTGGCCGACAAGCGCCTCCTTGTCTTCTTGGGTCGCACCCACTTGTACGAAGGCAGGGGCGTCAGGGCAGTCGCACACAGTGTGCGTACGGCGGCGGCAGCCGGCTGTTCGATCATGGTGTTGACCAACGGCTGTGGCGGTTTGAAGGAGTCGTGGCAGCCGGGCACGCCGGTGCTCATCCGCGACCACATCAACCTCACCGCGACGTCGCCGATCGAGGGGCCGCACTTCGTGGATCTCACCGACCTTTACTCACCGAGGTTGAGAGCGATCTGCCAGGCGGCTGACCCGACCCTGGAGGAAGGCGTCTACGTCCAGTTCCCCGGCCCGCACTACGAGACCCCCGCCGAGATCGCCATGGTCCGCTCCATCGGCGGAGACTTGGTAGGCATGTCGACGGTGCTGGAGGCCATCGCGGCTCGCGAGGCCGGGATGGAGGTCTTGGGACTCAGTCTGGTGACCAACCTGGCGGCCGGCATCTCAGGCAAACCTCTCAACCACGAGGAGGTGATCCAGGCCGGCGCGGAGGCCGCTGGTCGGATGGGAGGCGTACTTCGAGCGACCCTGCCCAGGTTCTGAACCCGCCGGTAGGGTCATGGGGCTTGGCGCCGCGTGCTCGGCGTACCAGGATAGACCGAAGAAGTCGTGAGGTCGGGAGAGCTCCATGAAAGCAGACATCGGTGATCGCATCGCAGTCCCGGGCCGCCGGGTAGGCGACCCCAACCGGGAGGGCGAGGTGATCGCCGTCCGGGGCCAAGACGGTGGCGCGCCCTACTTGGTGCGTTGGGACGACGGCCATGAAGGCCTTGTCTATCCAGGCGCGGGGACGCAGATCCTGCCCGCCAACTCCACCTGACCGCGCCGTGTGAGGGCTCCGCCTCACGGCGTCTCGAACGAGTCGGCGATCCGCTTCGGCACGACCATCCGCCAAGCGTCAACGACCAGTTCCCGCATCTCCGTCTCATCGATCGCGGGCAGCAAAACCCGCACCCAGTTGTACCGTTCATCGGACTTGAGTGGCATCCGGAACTTGTCCGGCTCCGCGGCGACAAGTGCAGCACGCTCCTCCTTGGGAAAGCCGAAGCCCATCGTTGTCTCATCCGGAGAGATCGCAAGGTAGACGATCCTGCCGACTCGGAACTTCACCGAGTCCCGCACCAAGCCCTCTGTCGTCCGTGGCAAGGACAACGCCACGCGCCGTACCTGTTCGGTGGTCACCATCCGGCTACCCCGTCACAGGACCGCGCCTCGCGGCGCTACCTCGAGCGCGGCAACCCCTCGGCCGTACAGGACGATGAGCCGGTCTCCATGTCGGCTGCGAAGCACACCGGAGCTGTTTGCAAGCGTCGCGATGGCGTGCTCGACAACCTCATCGACGTCAACAGCGTCGGGTTCCTCATACGTGACGTCGAGATGCACACCGTCTACGAGGCGAACGCGCAGCACAATCTCTGCCATGGGCACGAACTCTAGACGTGTTCCCGCTCCATGCTGAAGCCGGTGAGCGGCCCGGATGGGCTCAGTAGCCGCCGCCCCCACCGCCGCTTCCCCCGCCGCCGTATGCCGCAATCAGGACGATCACGATCACCACGACCGCTATGCCCGCCGCGATGAGCCAGAGCTTGGTCCCCGGTCTCTGAGTCAGGCCTGTCATTTCGATCGCCGCCTTTGCAGTCTCCAGATGGGTGATTTCGGGTAGTGGGTCATGCGGACTCCGCCACAGGTCTACGGGACATCCACTCATTACACGATCGGGAGCGTTCCCGGGTTCAACGCATCGCCTGCTGCGGCGGTGGACAACCGGCGGCGGCGCCCGCCCACCAGAGGCTACCCAGGGGTAACATGCAGGGGAGAGACTTCTGGACCGGGCATCGCTCGTAGCGACCAGAAAGGGACACGGACGTGAGCGCCAACGTGACCGATGAGGCAGCAGCGACGAGCGGGCCGGGCGAGCCGGCACCCTCCGGGGGCGACGCCGTCAAGCGAGACGTCACCGAACGCGAGGCCCGCGCGATCGCGGAGGCAGCCCGGGAGAGCGAATGGACCCGACCGAGCTTCGCCAAGGGGCTCTACCTGGGCAGGTTCGACCTGTCGCTGATCCACCCGCACCCGCAGGGCGCGCCCGACGACATCGCCCGGGGAGAAGAGTTCCTGGCCAAGCTGCGGGCATACTGCGAGACCCTCGACGGAGGTGTGATCGAGCGCGAGTCCAAGATCCCCGACGACTACATCAAGGGATTTGCCGAGCTCGGTGTCTTCGGGATGAAGATTCCGCTGGAGTACGGCGGTCTCGCCCTGTCGATGTCGTACTACGGCAAGGCGCTCATGCTGCTCGGCTCCGTCCACCCGAGCATCGGGACGCTCGCATCGGCACATCAGTCCATCGGAGTCCCCGAGCCGGTCAAGATGTTCGGCACTCGGGAGCAGAAGGAGGCGTTCCTCCCCCGCTGCGCTGAAGGCGCCATCACCGCCTTCCTCCTGACCGAGCCCGATGTGGGTTCTGACCCTGCCCGGCTCGCCTCGACCGCCACACCGACCGAGGACGGCTCTGCTTACCTGCTCGACGGGCTGAAGCTGTGGACCACGAACGGGGTTGTCGCGGAGCTGCTGGTCGTGATGGCCCGGGTGCCCAAACACGATGGAGGCAGAGGCGGCATCAGTGCGTTCGTCGTCGAGGCCGACTCCCCCGGCATCACGGTCGAGAAGCGCAACTCATTCATGGGTCTGAAGGGCATCGAGAACGGCCTCACCCGCTTCCATCAGGTGCGCATCCCGGTCGAGAACCGCCTTGGACGGGAGGGTGAGGGGCTCAAGATCGCCCTGTCCACGCTCAACACCGGCCGGCTCTCGATCCCGGCAGTGTGCGCAGCAGCCGGAAAATGGTGCCTGAAGATCGCCCGCGAGTGGTCCGCGGAACGGGTCCAGTGGGGTCGCCCGCTCGGGCAGCACGCCGCGGTTGCTCAGAAGCTGTCCTTCATGGCCGCCACGACCTTCGCGCTGGAGGCAGTCCTCGACCTCTCCTCAGAGCTGGCCGACGCGGGCACCAAGGACATCCGGATCGAGGCGGCGCTGGCAAAGTTGTGGGCCAGCGAGATGGCCTGGTTGATCGCAGACGAACTGGTCCAGATCCGCGGCGGCCGGGGCTACGAGACTGCCGACTCGCTGGCCGCGCGAGGCGAGCGGGCGGTGCCGGCCGAGCAGATCCTGCGCGACCTACGGATCAATCGCATCTTCGAAGGCTCCACCGAGATCATGCACCTGCTGATCGCCCGCGAGGCGGTGGACGCACACCTGTCGGCCGCCGGCGAGCTCGCTTCTGTCGACGCCGACTTGCCGACCAAGGCCAGGGCCGCCGTCAAGGCCAGCGGCTTCTACGCGAAGTGGTTGCCTCAGCTGGTCACGGGGAAGGGTACGGTTCCCACCTCGTACAGCGAGTTCGGGCCACTCGCGAAGCACCTCCGTTACATCGAGCGGTCCTCCCGCAAGCTGGCCAGGCAGACGTTCTATGGCATGAGCCGGTGGCAGGCCAAGCTCGAGCACCGACAGGGCTTCCTGGCGCGCATCGTCGACATCGGCGCGGAGCTCTTCGCGATGGCCGCCGCCTGTTCACGGGCGGAGATGCTGCGGGTCAAGGACACAGCCAAGGGCGAGTCGGCGTACGAGCTGGCCGACGCGTTCTGCGCGCAGTCGCGGGTTCGTGTCGATGAGTTGTTCGAGCGACTCTGGCGCAACACCGACGATGTCGACCAGGGGATCGCCGACCGCGTGCTCGGAGGTACTTTCACCTGGCTGGAAGAGGGGATCATCGACTTCTCCGAGGGCACCGGACCCTGGATCGCGCCGTGGACGCCGGGACCGTCAGAACATGCGACCGTCGCTCGCCGCTACCGCTGAGCCCCGACCAGCAACACTGCTGTCACGAAGAACCCGATGATGAGCAGGGCGGTCTGGCACTCCTCGTCGCGCCGCGGGCGGATCACGAGCGGACAGATTGTCGGAGCGCCCGATGTGCTCAGCAAGGTTTCTTGATCCCGGTCTCTGGCAATCGGGTTGGCGCCGCGTCTAAGCGGGTATGAGACTCGAAGCGGGTTGCTTTGTGCGGGCCAATTGCCCAGAGAGATTGGCTGGCGACAAATGCGTAGAACGTACGCAATGGTGGGGATCGCGTCCGCCGGGTTGGTGACGGCAAGTCTGGTGATGCGGGCTCCGGCCAGCGCGAAGGACACGGTGAACGGCAGCGGTGGCGACGACCACCTGCGAGGGACCCCGTCCTCGGACACCATCCGCGGCTTCGCCGGGGACGACCGGGTCCACGCTTTGGCGGGCGCGGATCTCATCCGCGGCGGGTCGGGGTTCGACGTGGTTTTCGCGGGTCGCGGCGACGACACCATCCGCGGCGGCATCCAACAGGACTTGCTCATCAGCGGTCAAGGTGACGACGCCACCTACGGCGGCGCCGGAAGGGACAGGATCGGGGGAAACGACGCGCCCGGGGTGCTCAACTCCACCGGCTCCGACGTGATCTTCGGCGGGGCGATGGCGGACGAGATCTTCGACGGTGGGGGGGCAGACGCGATTCACGGCGGGCTGGGAAACGACACCATCCGCCTGCAAAAGGACGGCACTCCCGACACCGTGACCTGCGGCGCAGGCCATGATGTCGTCTGGGGTGCCACCAGCGGAAACAGCGTTGCCGCCGACTGTGAAGAGGTCCATGTCCAGCAGCAGCCGCAGCGGGGCCCCCGCCTTCGCTAGGCCGCCCGCTGCCGACCTGGTCTGGGATGAAGGCAGGGGCACGGCCCTGGTCGCTGATGTGAGGGCAAGCGAACCGCCCGCCCCCCGATTCTCACAAGGGCGGGCGGTTCGCTGCCATTGCCGGTTGCCGAATCCGCTCGGTGCGGGCACGGCAGCGTCGTCGAACCGTCATCGCGTCGGCTGCCGGAACTTGGCGGCAACCACCTTGGTCACATCGAGCAGACGCGCGGTCGTGGGAGCGTGGCGCCCGAGGCCACGACCGCTGCCTTGGTGGTGGACTCGGCAAGGTTTTGATTCCGGTCTCAACCAATCGGGTTGGCGTCGCGTCTAAGCAGGTATGGGACTCAAAGAGGGTCGTTTACGGGGCGAAGGCCTAAAGAGATTGGGTGGGGACAATGCGTAGTGTGCATGCAATGGCGGGGATCGCGTCTGCCGGGTTGTTGGCGGCGAGTCTGGTGATGGGGGCTCCGGCCAGCGCGATGAACACGGTGAACGGCACCGGTGGCGACGACCATCTGCGAGGGACCCTGTCCTCGGACACGATCCGAGGTTTCGGCGGGAACGACCATGTTTACGCGTTGGCCGGCGCGGATCTCATCAGCGTCGGGTCGGGTCACGACAATGTCGTCGCGGGTCGCGGTGACGACACCATCCGCGGCGGCATCCAAGGTGACTGGCTCGGCGGCGGTGTAGGTGACGACACCATCTACGGCGGTGCCGGAGGCGAGACGATCTATGGGGACGCCGGCTCCGACGTGATCTTCGGCGGGACGATGGGGGAATTCTTCATTGTCGACGGCCGCGGGACAGACACCATCTACGGGGGGCTTGGAGGCGACAGAGTCAACCTGACAAAGGACGGAACTCCCGACGCCGTGACCTGCGGATCCGGCAAGGATCAAGTCTGGGGTGCCACCAGCGAGAACACAATTGCCGGCGACTGTGAAGAGGTGCATGTCGAGCGGTACAGCTGCCGGGTGCTGCCTCAGCGGGTGCTCCCGCCGCTTCGTGAGGCGCGCTGCGGCTGAGCCGGTCGGCGCTTAGGTGGGGGACACGGGCCAGGTCGCTGATGTGAAGCAACAGAACCGCCCGGCCCGATTCTCGCCGGGGCGGGCGGTTCTGTCGTTCTTTCGCTGGCGGAATCTGCGGGCCACCACTTTGGTCACATCGAGCGGGTACGCGTCTGTGTAGGAGTGGCGCATGCGAAGCGTGAACTTGATGACCTGGTGGCAGACTCCGGCAAGGTTTTTGATCCCGGTCTCAACCAATCGGGTTGGCGTCTCGTCTAAGCGGGTATGGGACTCGATAGGCGGGTCGTTTACGGGGCGAAGGTCCTGGAGAGATCGGGTGGGGACAATGAGTGGTGTGCACGTGATTGCGGGGATCGCATCCGCCGGGTTGGTGGCGGCAAGTCTGGTGCTGACGGCCCCGGCCAGCGCAAGGGACGTGATAAACGGCACCGGCGGCGACGACCACCTGGGAGGGACCCCGTTCTCGGACACGATCCGAGGTTTCGGCGGGGACGACCTGGTTTACGCGTTGGCCGGCCCGGATCACATCTTCGGAGGGTCGGGTCACGACCAGGTCCACGCGGGTCGCGGTGACGACATCATCCGCGGCGGCCCCCAACTTGACTACCTCGGTGGCGGTCAAGGTGCCAACACCATCTACGGCGGCGCCGGCAGGGACAGCATCACTGGTGGCCCCGGCTCCGATGTGCTCTTCGGCGGCACGATGGCGGATTTCTACGACGACGGGCCGGGCGTAGACACGATTTACGGCGGGCTAGGAAACGACAGCGTTTTCCTAAGAAAGGACCGAACTCGAGACACCGTTCACTGTGGACCCGGCCATGATGTCGTCTGGGCTGCCACCCGCGTGAACACTGTTGCGGCCGACTGTGAAGATGTCCATGTCGAGCAGTCGCCCGGCGTCCGGGGCCTGCCGCAGCTGGGCTCCCACCTCTTCGCGAGACCGCCTGCTGCTAAGTGAGCTGGTCTGGTTGAGGGACACTGGCCCTGGTCGCTGAACCGTCACGGTTTTTTTGCCGCCCTCAAACGGGCTGTGCCTGCGGCTTGAGGGCAGCGTAGTAGTTCTGCTCGATCTCGGCCGGCGTGAGCATCGCACTCTCAACAAACACGGTTGGCGTCGTGTGTTGGGGTTCCCCAGCGATCCGCCTGACGCAGACCTGTCGGGACCGATGACATCCACGGTTGCCCAGAACTCGAGGCACGACCCGGCCTGGCCACATCGCTTCGGCGTCCACCTGGATCCTGCGGACGTCGTGGCAGACGATCACGTAGCGTCTGGTCGGCCCGATCGGCTGCATGTCGTCCATGATCAAAGATGGAACATAGAGCCCAGTAGCCGGCTTGTGTGCGTGCCGCGGCATGGCGGTTTGGCGTCCGGTCTGGGAGCGTAGGGGACTCGAAGCGGGTCGTTTAAGGTCAAGGCCTAGAGAGACCGGGTGGAAAACATGCGTGGTAGGTACGTACTGGCGGGGATCGCGTCCGCCGG
>JBDUDR010000038.1:0-20519 GCA_040002845.1 Nocardioidaceae bacterium | reverse complement strand
GCCCTCCCAGGTGCTCACCCGCCGATCCGACACTTATTCGGCGCGATCCGACACTTATTCGACGCCATCCGACACCGCGGGCGTCAACGGGACAGCGCGACGCGGGCGGCGAGCAGCGCGTACACGCTGCCGATGACCCGACCGAGGGCAGAGCGGGCAAGGCGGCGTCGCATGAGCGCACCGAAGTGGCCGGCGAGCACCGCCTCAACGAGGTCTACGGCAAGTCCAAGCAGCATGAAGCTGACGCCCAGCACGACGATCTGACGGTCACGTGCCCCAGTCGGTAGTCGACGAACTGAGGCAGAAAGGCGAGGTAGAACAAGACGACCTTGGGATTGGCCAGATTGGTGAGCACGCCTCGCAGCCAGGTATAGCGAACCTGCCGGGCCGGGGGATCGCCGGCCGTGATCGAGCCCAGTGGTTGGTTGGCGCCGCGGAACTCGCGGACGGCGAGGAACATCAGATAGCACGCTCCGGCGACTCGTAGAGTCACCAGAGCGTCGGGTGCTGATCGGAGCAACGCGGCGAGGCCCAAGGCGGTCAGCGTGGTGTGCACGACCACTCCGGTGGCCATCCCGAACGCTGCCGCCAACCCCGCCCGCACACCGCGAGTAGCCGCCGTCGCGACGATGAACAGCTGATCAGGCCCGGGTACGACGCAGATCACCGTCGCAGTGACGAGAAACTGAATCAGTAGCGATCTGTTCAAAGCAGCCCTCCGACACCGGTACCGCACCTGCCCGACCGTCCCAACACCAGCATAATGATTATGCCGGTGTTTGCAAGCCGGACTCGCGGGGAAATAAGTGTCGGATCGTGCCGAATAAGTGTCGGATCGCGGGGAGGGCAGGGGCGCGGCCTGCCTCAGGGCGAGGGCTCGCGCAGGTACATCACGTCGGTGCTGTGGTGAGTGAACCCGAGTCGCTTGTACACCGTGATGGCGGCAGCGTTGTCGGACTCCACGTAGAGCAGGACGGTGGACAGCCCGAGGGACGCGAGATGCTGGAGCCCAACCAGCGTGAGTACGGTGCCGAGCCCCAACCCTTGTGCCGATGGGTCGACTCCCACGGCGTAGACCTCTCCGAGGGCCTGCGCGCCGGATCCGTGGACCTTGGTCCAGTGGAACCCCACCAGCTCTCTAGAGCGTTCGGCGAGGAAGAAGCCAGCGGGATCGAACCACGGCTCAGCCATTCGGGCTTCCAGGTCCGCCCGGGTGGTCTCACCCTGCTCCGGATGGTTGGCGAACGCCCGCGCGTTGACAGCCAGCCAGCGCGACTCATCGACTCCAGGCACGAAGGTGCGGATCGTGATGCCATCAGGATTCGCTACCTCGGGGAGCGGCAGGTCGAGCGACCGGCGCATCTGCCAGAGGTCCCGGACCCGCGTGAAACCCGAGTGGGCGGCCATCGCGGCGGCGCCAGGATGCGCACCGTGTGCCCACAGGCGCAACCGAGCCGGGTGCGCCACCTTGACGGCGGCCTCCACCAGCCGGCGACCGATCCCGCGGCAGCGTGCGTCCGGGTGTACGACGAGCTCGGCTGTCGCGTCTTGCGTACGATCGCCGCGGTCGACGAATGCGTAGCCCACCAGGTCATGGCGCCCCATGACAGCCAGCACATGGCTGGCCGCAGGCGCTCCCGCCCGCAGGTTGAACATGGCCTGTTCGTTGAGCGGCGACGCGCCGTCAACCTTCGTAGCGGCCCTCACGAGGTCACGTAACGGGGCAATCCACTCCGAATCGAGAGTTCTCGTCACGCTGATGGATACATCTGACGACTCAGCGTGATTGTTCACACTTTCCACGTTAGAGGTTGGCCTGCCGTGCTGCCACCGGACCGGAACAGGAGTACCTTTCCGGGGGAGTTCGGCAAATGTTGGCCGCGGCGCAACCTAACGGCGGCCAAGTGCGTCTGCTATGTAAATCCTCGCGTCGACAGCTCAACCGCTGGACCTGGGACCGCCGCACTGACCGAGAGGAGGAGCCGCCGTGGCAGCTGGGAGTGTCACCGCGGCCATATCATGCACGAACTCATAGCGGTGCTCGTCGCGGTTCTTGTGCCCATCGCCTGCCTTGGACTGATCCTGTGGTTGCAACGGCTCGAGGAAACGCTGGATGCCGATGTCGCCAAGACCCGCGCCAACGCCATCGCGAAGCGCAGCGGACCGGCTGTCGTTGAGCGCAGAGACCCGACGACAATGCCGGCTCGTCAGGAGCGGTCCCCCGGGCGCGCGGCCTCGCCGCTGGGAGCGACCGGTCCGACCTCGGCCGACTGACCCTCGTCGCTGGCCGGAGCCGGGAGCACGAACCGGTAGCCCACGTTGCGCACGGTCCCGATCAGCGCCTCCTGCTCGGGACCCAGCTTGGCTCTAAGCCGCCGGACATGGACGTCCACCGTGCGGGTTCCCCCGAAATAGTCATAGCCCCAGACATCCTGCAGCAGCTGCTGCCGGGAAAAGACGCGGCCTGGATGCTGGGCCAGGAACTTCAGGAGCTCGAACTCCTTGAACGTCAGGTCGAGCGTCCGACCGCCGAGGTTCGCCGTGTACGTCGAGTCGTCGATGACCACCTCGCCGCTGCGAATCACGTGAGAATCTGTTGAGTCCTCGGCTCGCAGCGACGCGATCCGGCCGATCGCCAGCCGCAGTCGCGCCTCCACCTCGGCTGGACCCGCAGTGTTGAGTACGACGTCGTCGACGCCCCAGTCGGCAGACACGACAGCCAGTCCGCCCTCGGTGACGACCAGGATCAACGGCACCTCGATTCCCGTCGTACGAATCAGCCGGCCCATACTGCGAGCGTGCGCGAGGTCCTCGCGGCCGTCGAGGAGCACGGCGTCGACAGCCGGGGCATCGACGAGACCGGCAGGCTCGGCGGGCAGGATGCGCACCTGATGTGGCAGCAGGCCGAGCGCCGGCAACACCTGGGAGGAAGCCTGCAGTGCGTTGGTGAGCATCAACAGCGAACGCATCGCAACTGCCTCCTTCGGCGGCTCAGGTCCGGTATGGGTGCGGACCGACGGCCCCTGAAACGACAAAAGCCCAGGACACTAGCCCGGGCCTCGTCGCGTGAGAAAGGATAGCGGACGTGGGCAGTGACGGGACAGCACAGCGTGATCTCGCCACGCGTGAGGGGGATCCGGCGCGGGTTACGGTTCGCTACTGGGCGGCTGCCCGGCAGGCCGCCGGTGTGGAGGAGGATCACGTGGCGGCCCGCACGGTCGGCGAGGCCCTCGCGCACGTACGGGCGATCCACGCTCATCAACCGAGGTTCGAGGCCGTCCTGGGCGTCTCGTCGCTGCTGCTGGGCTCGTCGCCGGTCGGGTTGCGAGACGTGGACCAGCTCGCGGTTCCGCCCGGCGAAGTTGTAGAGGTTCTTCCTCCGTTTGCAGGTGGCTGACGCCGATGGCGACTCAGGGGGGTCGGCCCTATGGGTGAACCGAGCCATCGCCGTCCACGTTTGATGGGTGTGGGGCGTAGCGCGGTGGGCGCGACCGCTGACGAGGAGACAGTGCGGGCTCTGTACGCCACGCACGCCACCGCTCTGACCAGTTTCGTGATCGGCCTAGTAGGGGGTGACCGTGCCCGAGCCGAGGACATCGTCCAGGAAACGATGCTCCGAGCCTGGCGATCTCCCCAGGTGCTGGCGGACGATCGCGGGTCGACCAGATCCTGGCTGTTCACAGTGGCACGCAACCTCGTCATCGACCTTCACCGCGCGCGATCGGTCCGGCCCCGGGAGGTCGGGGATGCCGTACTCACGTACATGCCTGCCGATAACGACCTCGAGGCGTCTGTCGAGCTGTCGGTTCTGCGATGGGAGATCGCGGACGCGGTGGCTCAGCTGGGGAAGACGCACCGAGAGGTGCTGGTCGAGACGTACCTGCGCCAGCGCACCGTGGCCGAGGCGGCCGAGCGGCTCGGGATCCCGCCCGGCACTGTGAAGTCGCGCACCTACTACGCCATGCGGCAGCTGCGTCTCCTGATGGAGGAGCGAGGCATTGACGTCGGGGGATTGTCCAAGGAGCCAGGGAGGTGAGCAGATGACAGAGCACGACGAGATCAGGGAGTCACTTGGTGCGTACGTCCTGGGCGCCCTCGACACCGCCGAGACGGCTGAGGTCACTGCGCATCTCCACACCTGTGAGTCGTGCCGGCTCGACTACAGCAGACTCGCTGGGTTGCCCGACGCGCTCGCGATGGTGCCTCCGGAAGCCTGGGAACCGGCACCCCCCTCCGACCTGCTGTTGGGCCGGCTGCTCACCCGCCTGTCGACCGAGCAGGACGCTGACCGGCGGGCGCAGCGCCGTCGGCTGGTCGCGGGCTCGGTTGCCGCCGCTGTTGCTGCGGCCATCATCGGCGGTGGCTCCGTGGCCTGGTTGCGCAACGCCACCGACTCGTCGGTAGCCGACCCCACCACTGTGCAGACCGCCGCTAGCTGGCGGTTGTCGGGCAGGTCGGCAGACGGCGACGTGTGGGGTTCCGTCACCGTCATACCGGTGGCTTGGGGCAGCCGGATGGAGCTCAGGCTGGACGGCGTCCAGGCCGGCCAGAAGTGCAGCCTGGTCGTCACCGACACCTCCGGCAAGGTCTGGGACGGCGGGTCGTGGCGGGTTTCCTACCCGAAGGACTTCAGCTGGACCGGAGGCGTTGCATTGGCGGACAGCGACATCGCTGAGGTCAAGGTGCTCGCCGACAACGGCGACACCCTGCTGGCCCTCCAGCGCTGAATCCTTGACGTACGCTGGAAACGTGCTGGACCGTCTGTTCCTCCTCGTCATCGCGCTGGGTGCTGCGGCTGTGTTCGGGCTCTGGTGGCGGAACCGATCCGGGCGGTTCAACCCGCAGCAACTCGAGGAGCGGATGGACACGCTCACCGTCTCGGATCTTCCCGGGCCATGGGGTGAGCGGGCGACCCTGGTGCAGTTCTCGAGCGCATTTTGCGCACCCTGCCGGGCCACCAGGCAACTGCTGGGGGAGGTCGCTGAGATGGTGGACGGAGTCAGCTACATCGAGGTGGATGCCGAGTCCAACCTCGACCTGGTGCGCAAGCTGCGCATCGCGCGTACGCCCACCGTCCTTGTGCTCGACCACGCGGGTCGCATCGTCACTCGGGCCTCCGGACTGCCCCGGAAACCGGACGTGATCGCGGCCATCGCGCGCACGGCCGAGACCAGGCATCTCGAAAAACGGAATCAAATCTCGCGATTCAAGACAGCCAAGTGACACTGTCCGAGCCCCCCCGTACGCTCGAGGACATGTCTGGCTCGACCATGCTCACCAAGCGCCGCGCGGTGGATCATTGCCGCACGCGCTCGTGCCTGTGTCGAATGACCCTGACCGAGACGGTCTGAGAACCCACCGCTGAGCCGGCGCGTCCGGCACCTCCAGGTTGGCGCGCCATGTGCGTCGGGGGTGGGCACCGTCTCGATGACTTGCGGCCACCGTTTGCCCCCTCAGGAGTCCAGATGTCAGTCACCCCCACCACTCGAGCCCAGGTCAGGCAGCGGGAAGCGCCGGGCAATCACCTGGTCGACCCACGCGGTCTGCGCGTCGCCGCTGGACTGACGACGCTGGTGCTCGCGACCGTGTTGCTCACCGCCAGCGTCTGGCTGCTTGTCGCGCAGGGGGTCGTGTTCGCGGTTGCAAGCGGGTTCGGCGTACGCCGTTCGCCGTACGCCCTGCTCTTCGGCTGGCTCATCAATCCTCGGCTGGGTCCTCCGGCTGCCTACGAAGACGATCGGCCGCCCCGTTTCGCGCAGGCCGTCGGACTGTTCTTCGCGGTCCTCGGCCTGATCGGCTATCTCTCCGGGGCAACGCTCCTGGGCTCCATCGCGACCGGGTTGGCACTCGCCGCAGCGTTCTTGAACGCGGCGTTCGGGTTCTGCCTGGGTTGCGAGATCTATCTGCTGCTACGCCGCATCACCACCACCAAACAAGACAACTCAATCACGGAGGTAACCACATGAGCCGCCATGCCGTGCTCGTCGACGCCGACTGGGTCGAGCAGCATCTCGACGACCCATCGACAGTGCTCGTCGAGGTCGACGAGGACACGAGTGCCTATGACAAGGGACACATTCGCAACGCCATCAGACTGGACTGGAAAGCCGACCTGCAAGACCCCGTTCGCCGGGACTTCGTCAACAAGGACCGGTTCTCGCAACTGCTGTCGAGTCGCGGGGTGAGCAACGACGACACCGTCGTGCTCTACGGCGGCAACAACAACTGGTTCGCCGCGTACGCGTTCTGGTACTTCAAGCTGTACGGGCACCAGGACGTGAAGCTGCTCGACGGCGGCCGCAAGAAGTGGGAGCTCGACAGCCGCGAGCTGGTCGACGAGGCGCCCGAACGGGCGAAGACTGCCTACTCGGCGCAGGACCCTGACCTCTCGATCCGGGCTTTCCGCGACGAGGCGATCGCCGCCATCGGCACACTCAACCTGGTCGACGTGCGCAGTCCAGATGAGTACGCCGGGCGCCTGCTGGCGCCGGCTCACCTGCCGCAGGAGCAGGCGCAGCGTGCCGGGCACATCCCGACCGCGGCGAACATCCCGTGGAGCAAGGCAGCCAACGACGACGGAACGTTCCGCTCCGACGGGGAGCTCACCTCGCTCTATACAGAGGCGGGCGTCGACTTCGGCAAGGACACCATCGCGTACTGCCGGATCGGCGAGCGATCGGCACACACCTGGTTCGTGCTTCACGAGCTGCTGGATCAGCCCAGGGTGAAGAACTACGACGGTTCGTGGACCGAGTACGGCTCCTTGGTCGGCGTGCCCGTCGCACTCGGCGATGAGCCGGGCGCGGCCTGATCCGCCTCAATCCAACCGAGAGGACGGGCAAACAATGTGTGTTGCACCTGAGGGTGGAGTGGCGCTTGATGGGGTCGACGTCTCGAAAGAGGCAATCATCCAGGGCGTGGTGACGCGGGACGACCGGCCGGTCAGAGGCGCCTATGTGCGGCTGCTCGACGGGTCTGGCGAGTTCACGGCGGAGGTTCCGACCTCAGCGGCGGGCGAGTTCCGCTTCTTCGCCGGGCCCGGACAGTGGACCCTGCGTACCCTCGCTCCGAAGACTGCTCCGGTCGACCGGACGGTGGTCGCTGCGAGGGGGTCGATCGCCGAGGTAGGCATCGCGGTCTGAGCACCCTGGCGGCTATCGTGTGCCGCGATGTCTTCACACAGAGGCGAGTCCGAACCTGAGGACGACGTCGGTCTGGACACGCTGCTGACAGCAAGTCCGACCCACGTCGCCGACAGACGTCAGCCGGTCGGGATCCTGATCGGCGCGGCCTGCACACTCGTCGTCGTGCTGGCGTTCTCCATCGGTGCCGTCGTCAGCGTGGGGAACGGGTCCGATTCGCCGGCGTCCGGCGGCCGCGCCGCGAGCGCTGCCACCCTGCCGGACAGCCTGGCAGCGGCCGCGCTGGGCAAGCGCTCCTTGGGCGGCGGGGCCGAGTCGCCGACCGACTCCAGCTCCTCGTCTGCCTCTCCTTCTCCGACGGACACCCACACCGGGAACCAGCCGGGTGGGGGCGAACTCACCGGAGCGCCCTATGCAGGCGCCCTGGCTCCGGTCCACGTCGTCAACACGTCGGCGACATGCGTCGCGAGCCCGGGGGTCGACGGTGGCGGCAATACGGTCACCTACCGTGCCGGCAACATGCTCGACGATGACCCCACCACGGCGTGGCGCTGCGACGGTGACGGACGCGGTGTGACGTTGAGCCTGCTGCTCGGTGACCCGACCACGATCGTGGCAGTGGGCCTGATCCCTGGGTACGCAAAGACCGATCCCTACGATCACATCGACCGGTACGCCGAGAACCGGCGTATCTCGAAGGTCCGCTGGACATTCGGTGGCGGGAACTGGATCGAGCAGACACTGTCAACCGACCCGAAGTCGCGCAGGCTGCAGACGCTGCGCATCCCGAAGGTCACCTCGGACCGCGTGACACTGGAGATCCTCGACAGCGTGCCCGGCTCGCGTGACACGGTCGCGATCAGCGCCGTAGAGCTCGCGACGGCGAGCTGACTCCCACGCCAGCGGTTAGTTGACGTTCTGCGCCTTGCCGAGCGTGTCGCCGCCGTACTTGTCGATGTACGACTGGATGTCGTCGTCGCCGATCGCCTTCCAGAGTGCGTGGCACTCCTTCGTGTTCAGCTCGACGATGCTCTGACCGTCCGAGGTGGTGCCGTAACCCGACCATGGCGCAGTCAGGAAGGTGACGTCATCGGAGGTGAGACCGCGCATGGACAGCGCGAGGCTGCGCATCTCGCCGCTGCTGAACTCGTCATCGACCGTCAGGTTGCTGGTGATCGCCTTGAGCACATTGGTCAGCTTGATCGGGTTGCTCATGGTGCCATCCGAGAGCGTCTTCTTCATCAGCTCACGAAGGAAGTTCTGCTGCCGCTTTATCCGGTCGAAGTCACCACCTGGCAGACCGTGCCGAGTGCGTACGTACTGCAGGGCAAGCTTGCCTTCGAGGCTCTGGTAGCCCTTGGTCCAGGTGATCTTCTGGCTGTCGTCGTAGAACGTCTTGGGAATGTAGACAGTCACTCCGCCGAGCGCGGTGGTGAGGTCCTTGAAGCCGTGCCAGTCGATGATCGCCAGATGATCCATGCGCAGCCCGGTGAGGTGCTCGATGGTGGCGACGTATCCGGCCGGGCCGTACAGCGAGAAAGCAGCGTTGATCTTGTCCTTGCCGCGAGCCTTTCCGTTCCCGTCGACGATTTCGACGTACGAGTCGCGCGGGATCGAGATCAGGTAGGCGTGTTGGCGGTCCTCGGTGATGTGCAGGATCATGATCGTGTCTGACCTGTGCTCACCAGGCACCCAGGTGTTGTTCTTGACATCCGCGGAGATGCTCGAGCCGTCGGCGCCGTTGTCGCTGCCGCCCAGCAGGATGTTGAGCGCCCCGGTCTCCGTCTTCGGTGGACGGTGGCCCTTCGGAGACGCGTCGACACGCTGGACGTTGCCGAACTGGTAGTTGAGGTAGTAAAGCCACCCGCCGCAGCCGGCCAGCAGCAGCGCGACCAGGGCTACCAGCGCCACCAGCGCGCGGTGCTGCGAGACGAACTGGCGCTTCTTGTCGGTGCGACGCCAACCCGGGAGGCGGTCCGCTGGATCACCCGCTCCCGTGGGCTGGGGATCCGCGGCCGCTGGGGTCTTGTCAGGGGTCGGATCGCCATCGTGGGACTGCGGGGAGGATTCGCCCCCGGCCGTGGGGCCGCCGTCCCGTGTCGACATCGTTCTCCTGAAAATTCGAGTGCCCTACATTGTGACCGAAACTGGCGCGGAACCCGAAATCGAGCGCCACCTGGCCTGTGGCAGCTCAGGTCACGTTGCGTGTGCACTGTTATGAGCCTGCTCGCGCAAACGCGCAGGCGATCTAGGTCTCGACGACAAGCGTCATGGGGCCGTCGTTCACCAGTGCAACGTTCATGCTTGCCCCAAAGATCCCGGTCGAGACGTCTGCCCCCAGAACCCGCAGCTCCTGGCAGAACTCGTCATAGCGGGGCTCGGAGATCGTCGCTGGAGCCGCCTTCGACCAGGAGGGTCGCCGCCCCTTGCGAGTGTCTGCGTACAACGTGAACTGGCTGATCACCAGGATCGGAGCATCGAGTTGGCTGGCCGACAGCTCCTCACGCATGATGCGCAGCTGCCAGATCTTGCGGGCAAGATCTGCGGCGTCCGTGGCGGTGTCGGTGTGTGTGACTCCCAGCAGGACAAGCAGGCCCGCCTGCGATATCTGGCCGACGACTTTCCCGTCGACGGTCACGCTGGCCTGAGAAACACGTTGGACCACGGCTCTCATCGAAAGATCTTCCTCACGAGGCATCGACGGTCTGCCCGCAGTCTGGCACGATGCGGGCATGACAGGGACATTGATCACCGTCGCGCCAACCGGTGCGGAGACCTCCAAGGGCGACTGCCCGCAGCTTCCGACCACGCTGGCGGAGCTCGTGGAGACCGCGAAGGGGTGCGAAGCCTGCGGTGCGGGGATGATTCACGTGCACATCCGCGATGACGAGCATCGACCGACACTGGAGCTGTCGCGGTTGCGTGACACGGTCACTGCGTTGCGCGAGCAGACGACGCTGGTGGTGCAGCTGTCGACCGGCGGGGCCGTGACGGATCCGTTCGACGAACGGCTGCGCGTGCTGGATGCCCAACCCGACTCCTGCTCGCTGACCCTTGGCACAGTCAACTTCGGCGACGAGGTGTTCATGAATCCGTGGCCGTTCGTCACGGAGCTCTACCAGCTCACCCAGGAGCGCCAGGTTGTTCCGGAGTTCGAGCTGTTCGACCTTGGACAGGTGGCGGCTCTGCATCGCCTGCTGGATGCGTTCGGCCTTCCGTACGGCGGCCGCGTGCACTGTGACCTGGTAATGGGGGTGCCCGGCGGGATGCCCGGCACCGCCGATGCGCTGGTCGCCTGCGTCAACTCGTTGCCTGCTGCAGTCACATCCTGGTCCGCTACGGGCATCGGGCGCTCGACGCTGCCGGTCGCGCTGGCGGCGCTGTCCAAGGGCGGCCACCTGCGCGTCGGGATGGAGGACGTGCTGACGCTCGCTAGGGGCGTACCGGTGGAACACAACGACCAGTTGGTTGCGCGCGCCGCGGGGTTGGCCGAGTTCGTCCAGCGTCCGGCGATGAGCACCGATGAGGTGCGGGAACTGCTCCAGGTGCGGGCCGCCTAGGCTGCGTCGGGGAGCGCGCACGTCCCAGTGCGCGAGACCCCTGACAGCTACGATCGTCGACGTGGAGTACATCTTCGTCCTTGCGCTCGTGCTGCCCGGGCTGTTGATCGCAGGGGCTTGCCTGTTCGTCATCTACCGGCTGCTCAGGGCCTGAGCCGCGATGCCGTTCGAGGTCCCCGAGGATCTGCATCCGCTGTGTGCGCCCGTGGCCTGGTTGCTCGGCCGCTGGGAGGGGAACGGTCACGGTGACTACCCCACCATCGAGAGGTTCTCCTTCCGCCAAGAGGTCCTGTTCGCCCATGACGGACGACCGTTCTTCCACTACCTCAGTCGTGCGTTCTTGACAGACGACGCCGGGAAGACGATCAAGCCGTCCGCAATCGAGACGGGCTTCCTGCGAACGGGCGAGGATGGGATTCTGGAGCTGGTGCTGGCTCACGCCACCGGCTTCGTCGAGGTGTGGTACGGCCACGCCGACGGCGCCAAGTTCGAGCTCGCGACCGACGCTGTCGCGCGTACCGAGACCGCGAAGGACTACCGCGCGGGCAAACGGTTGTACGGCCTGGTAGACGGCGATCTGCTGTGGACCCACGACATGGCCGCGATGGGTCAATCACTTCAGTCCCACATCTGGGCCAGGCTCAAGCGCGTGTCCGCGGCCCCGGGCGACAACTAGACTGGCTGCGTGTCTCCGCACCCGACGCCCGTGCCCGCCGATGAGGCCTGGCAGGACACACTGCGCGCCCACGGCTACCGGCTGACCCCGCAACGTCAGCTCGTGCTCGAGGCCGTCCAAGAGCTGGAGCACGCGACTCCCGACGACGTGTTCGGGTACGTCCACGACCGGGTGTCTGGCGTCAACATGTCCACGGTCTACCGCACTCTGGAGCTACTGGAGGAGCTCGGTCTGGTCAGGCACACACATCTCGGTCACGGCGCTTCGACATACCACTCCTCGACCGAACCGGACCACGTGCACCTGGTGTGCCGTCAGTGCAAGCGGGTCTTCGAAGTGGGGACCGACTCGGTCTCTGCCCTTGTCGACACGCTGCGGGACGAGCGCGGGTTTGTCACCGATGTCGGGCACCTCACCGTGTTCGGGACCTGCGCCGACTGCGCGCAGACCTCATGAGGAGCCCGCTGCTCGCCTGGCAAGGTGCCGTCGAGGCGGAGGGTGTCGACGCAGGAGTGGCCGCTCACTACGGGTCCATCTCGGCGGAGCAGCGCAGGCTCGTCGGGGGGGTCGGCTTTGTGGACCTCTCGCACCGAGGCATCGTTCGTGTCGAGGGGGCCGACCGCCTCGGCTGGCTGCATTCCCTGACCACCCAGCACCTGGAGCAGCTGCCGCCCGGAGAGTGGACCTCGACGCTGGTGCTGTCACCGCATGGTCATGTCGAGTACGAGATGACCGGAGTCGACGATGGGACGGTGTTCGTGGCCCATGTGGAGCCCGGTTCTGCACCGGCGCTGGTCGAGTGGCTGGACAAGATGCGCTTCTTGATGCGTGTCGAGGTGTCGGATGTCACCGACGAGATGGCTGTGCTGTGGCGCCCGGGCCTCGGCGACGAGCTGGTGGGCAGGTCCTCGCTGGAGTCGGCGGCTCGCGCGATCGGCCATCCGGCCGGCATCTGGGCATACGAGGCCCTACGGATCGCCTCGGGCAGGCCGCGGCTGGGGCTCGACACCGATCATCGGACGATTCCGAACGAAGCGGGCTGGATCGGGTCTGCCGTACATCTGGACAAGGGGTGCTACCGGGGTCAGGAGACGGTCGCACGCGTACACACGCTCGGCCGTCCGCCGCGGCGGCTCGTGCTGCTGCACCTCGACGGCTCAGTCGATCGGCTACCCGCCCGCGGCGGAGATGTACTCGCCGGTGGAAGTCGGGTCGGCTTCGTCGGGTCGTCGGCTCGACACCATGAGCTCGGGCCGATCGCCCTCGCGTTGATCAAGCGGAATGTCGATCCCGGGGAGGAGCTGCTGGCCGACGGGATCGCCGCGGGTCAAGAGATCCTGGTCGACCCGGAGATCGGCCTCCACGTGCGCGCCCGCCCTTGAGGCCGCGGCCCGCCAGTCCGCGTGTCGCCCTCCCTTTGCGGATCGACAGGCTAACTTTTGCTGGTTCCGACGGTCCTGATACAGCAATTCACAGCCTGTCGATCTGGGATCCGCGTCGGTCGCGACCCTGGCGCCCGGTCGGACCAGTGACCGGCTTCCTTGTATGAGTCGGGGCGGTGTGGATGAGTCGCGGCCTGTGGACGAGCTCAGCAGAGCCGAGGCCGTTTCGATCATTGTGTGGTCATGCCAAGACCGCGAGAGGTCCCCGATCAGCTGCGAGGCCGTCCCTTCACCAGGACGGAGGCGATCCAATGGGGGATCACCGGAGCGATGTTGCGGGGGAAGCGGTTCCGACGGATCTTCACAGGCGTTTACGTTGAGGATCGAGTCCCCGACTCAGAGGCCCTCCGATTCGACGCCGTACGACTCATCGCTCCGGGTTGCTGGGCGACTTGCCACACGGCGGCAGGGTTTTACGGATTCCCGGTGACACCTGAGCCGTTGACTCACATTGGTCTACCGGCAGGGGCGACCTGGCCACGGGATCCCAGGCTGCGGAGGCATCGTCACGAGGGCGCCCCCGTGATCGCCCGGGTCGACGGCCGTCCGGTGTCCTGCCCGACCGATGTGTTCCTCCGGTTGGCCGAACATCTGTCTCTGTTGGATCTCGTCATCGTCGGCGACGCGATGGTGCAGCGAGGACGGACGACCCCCCGCGAGTTGGTGGAGATAACCAAGCAGGCCGGCGGGCGCTGGGTACGCCATGCGCGCCGGGCAGCTGCTCTCGTGCGGGAGCGAGTTGACTCTCCCAAGGAAACTGAGTTGCGACTCCTGCTCGTACTCGCCGGATTCCCGGAGCCCGACATCAACGAGGATGTCCTCGACGACGCTGGCGGTTGGATCGCTCGTCCCGATCTCGCTCATCGGGTCCTCAAGATTGCTCTCGAGTACGACGGAAGACACCACCTGGACGATCCGCGACAATGGGAGAAAGATATTCGCCGCCGCGAGCTGCTTGATGCAGCGGGCTGGCGGGTCCTCGTTGTCACCAGTCGTGATCTGACCCGCTTCGCGAGTCAGACCTTGATGCGTGTCGCCCTACTGCTGCGGGAGCGGGGGTTCCAGCACGTGCCGTCCGTGCTCAGCCCCCATCGGTCGATGTACGTTGCACCGAGATCCAGCCCGACGCGCGCGGGGAGGAACGTGCAGCTGGCCCCGTCACCGGTGCCACTGGGACAAGCCGAGACGCCAATGCCGCCGCGACACGCCGGCGAAAACGCCGAAAAGCTGGCGTCTCGCCAGGAGGTGATGCGGGAGGCCGCCGGTTAGGCTGCGCACGTGGAGTTCGTCTATCGGCCAGTCCTAGTGACCGTGTACACCGCGTTCCGTGCCCTGGACATCGATTTCATCATGACCGGCACCGACCGGATCCCTCGCAGCGGCGGCGCGGTGCTGGCCAGCAACCATGTGAGCTATCTCGACTTCATCTTCGCCGGGCTGGCCGCCAGAGACAGCAAGCGATTCGTGAGGTTCATGGCCAAGGAGGCCGTGTTCACCAACAGGCTCTCGGGCCCGTTGATGCGCGGAATGCGCCACATTCCGGTGGACCGGGACGCCGGGATGGCCAGCTTCAGGGCAGCCCTGCAAGCCCTCAAGGACGGCGAGGTCATCGGTGTCTTCCCCGAGGCCACCATCTCCAGGTCGTACACCGTCAAGGAGATCAAGTCCGGAGCCATCCGGCTCGCGCAGGCCACCGGCACCCCGCTGATCCCAGTCGCGGTCTGGGGCGGGCAACGGTTCTTCACCAAGGACAGTCCTCGGAGCATTGTCCGGCACCGGCCGGTCAGCATCAGCGTCGGTGAGCCCATGCACCCAGCCCGCGGAGACGACGCGGCCACGTTGACCACGGAGCTGCACACCCGAATGCAGAACCTGCTCGAGCAGGTGCAGCGGGCGCACCCGGACCAGCCGCGAGCCGGCGAGGACGCGCTGTGGCACCCCGCCCATCTCGGAGGCACGGCACCGTCGCCGGAGCGAGCGGCCGAGCTCGACGAGGCCGAACGCCGGGCCCGGTTGGAGAAGCGACGCGCCCGCGCTACCTGACCAGGTGCGACCTCAGTTGATCATCCCGGCACCGACTGTCACGCCGGTCGCCTCGTCGATAAGGATGAACGAGCCGGTGGCGCGGTTCTTGGCGTACGGGTCGCAGAGCAGCGGCACTGTGGTGCGCAGGTGGACCCGCCCGATCTCGTTGAGCACGAGCTGGTCGCAGTCGTTGTCGCGGTGCAGCGTGTTGACGTCAAGGCGATACTGCACATCCTTCACCATGGCGCGGCCCATCCGAGTCGTGTGCTTGATCGCCAGCTTCTGCCGGGCGCGCAGCGGCGCGTTCACCATCCAGCACACCATTGCGTCGATGTCCTGACTGGGCCGCGGCGCATTCTGTGGCCGGCAGATCATGTCGCCGCGCGAGACATCGAGGTCGTCGTCCAGACGGACCGTCACAGACATCGGCGGGAACGCCTCGTCGATCTCGGTCTCGAACATGTCGATGCCGGCGATCGTGGAGGTGAATCCGGAAGGGAGTACGAGGACCTCGTCACCAGGTTTCATGACGCCACCGCTCACTCGACCGGCGTAGCCTCGGTAGTCGTGGAAGTCGTCCGACTTGGGGCGTACGACGTACTGGACCGGGAACCGCACATCGACGAAGTCACGGTCTGAGGCGACGTGGATGTGCTCGAGGTGGTGCAGCAGTGACGGGCCGGCGTACCACGGCGTGTTCTCGGAGCGGGTCACGACATTGTCGCCCAGCAGGGCCGAGATCGGGATGATCGTCAGGTCCGGGATGGTCAGTTTGGTCGCGAACGACCTGAACTCGGTGTGGATCTTCTCGTAAACGTCCTCGGAGAAGTCGACCAGGTCCATCTTGTTGACGGCCAGTACCAGGTGCGGCACCCGGAGCAGCGACAAGATGACCGCGTGTCTGCGCGACTGCTCGGTCAGACCCTGGCGAGCATCCACCAGCACCAGCCCGAGGTCGGCAGTGGATGCGCCGGTGACCATGTTGCGGGTGTACTGCACATGGCCGGGGGTGTCGGCGATGATGAACTTGCGGGTGGGTGTCGCGAAGTAGCGGTACGCGACATCGATGGTGATGCCCTGCTCGCGCTCGGATCGCAGGCCGTCGGTGAGCAGCGCCAGATCGGTGTAGTCGTATCCCCTCGATGCCGAGGTGCGCTCGACCGCCTCGAGCTGATCCTGGAAGATCGACTTGGAGTCGAGCAGCAGCCTGCCGATCAGGGTTGACTTCCCGTCATCGACAGAGCCGGCGGTGGCGAACCGAAGCAGATCCATCAGAAGTAGCCCTCTCGCTTGCGGTCTTCCATCGCTGCCTCGCTGAACCGGTCATCGCCGCGGGTGGCTCCACGTTCGGTGACTACCGCGACCGCGATCTCCTCGATGATCTCGTCGATGGTGCCGGCTTTGCTCTCCACGCACCCGGTGAGGGTCATGTCCCCGACGGTACGGAACCGGACTTGCCGAGTCTCAACGGTCTCACCGGGCCGGAGCTTTATGAACGGACTCTCGCTCAACAACATGCCGTCGCGTTCGAAGACGGGTCGCTGGTGCGAGAGGTAGATGTCGGGGATCTCGATGCCTTCCCGGCCGATGTAATGCCAGATATCGAGCTCGGTCCAGTTGGACAGCGGAAAGATCCGCATGTGCTCGCCCGGCTGGATGCGCGCGTTGTACAGCGACCACAGCTCAGGGCGCTGGTTCTTGGGGTCCCACTGCCCGAAGTCGTCACGGTGGGAGTAGACCCGCTCCTTGGCACGAGCCTTCTCCTCGTCGCGGCGACCACCGCCGAAGGCGGCGGTGAAGCCTTCCTCCTCGATCGCATGGAGGAGCGTGCCGGTCTGCAGCCGGTTGCGGCTCGTCTTGCCGTCCTCAACCACCACGCGATCCTTGATGGCCTGTTCCACGGAGGCGACGATCAGGCGTACGCCCAGCCGGCTGACCCATCGGTCGCGACACGCGAGCACCTCAGGGAAGTCCTGGCCGGTGTCGACCTGCAGGACGGGGAAGGGGATCTTTGCCGGGTAGAACGCCTTTTCTGCAAGGCGCATCATGACGATGGAGTCCTTGCCGCCGCTGAACAAGAGCACTGGCTTCTCGAACTCGGCGGCGACCTCCCGGAATATGTGGATGGACTCCGCCTCCAGCTCGTCGAGCTGAGACATGCGGTAGTCCGTGTGGGTGGTCATCGAGCTGGGTTCTCCTCTGGAGGTTCAAAAGTGCATCCTAGCGATAGCCTTTGGCGTCGCCACATTCCGCCGCTGGTCAGCGGCGCTCCGCGACCCCCTCGCCGTACAGCGGGTCATCCGGCGGAAACTCCGACCGTGGACCGAACATCGGCAGGCCGACCGAGGCGCGTACGACACCCCACATCACCGGGCCCAGGATAAGCAAGGCACCCCCGACCATCCCGACGATCACCGGGTCGACCTTGAGCAAGGCCAGCCCCGACACGGTCAGCACGACGACGATCCCGCGCCGGATGACCGACTGCGGCACCTTGCCAGCCAGCCGGGAGCCCAGGAACGTGCCAGGGCTGCCACCGATGATAAGCGGAATCAGCACCTCCCAATTGATGCCGTGCACGATCATGTTGCTGATGGCCGCTGACAACACCAAAGGGACTGCCTGCACGAGGTCGGTCCCGACCAGCCGGACCGCCGACAACGTGGGGTAGACCAGCAACAGAGTGAGCATTATCACCGAGCCGGAACCCACCGATGTGATGCCCACGAGAAGCCCTCCTACCGCACCGATCAACACGGTCCGCATCGGGAGGATGACCGGGTCATGACGGCCTCGGGTACGGCCGGCTGCCGAGTCTCGCAGCTGCAGATAAAGACGCAGGGTGTACGTGGATGCGGTGACGAGCAGTGCCCAACCGATGGCCGCCTTCACGAACGCTTGCTGGTCCTCGCTCGCACCAATTGCCTTGACGATCCACGGGCCGGCGAAGGCGGCCGGGATGGACCCGATCATCAGGAGTCCAGCGAGCCTGAGGTTGGGCGACCCGGCCCGCCAGTGCACCGAGGCGCCGACGCTCTTGTTCACGGAAGCAGCAGTCAGATCGTTGGCTACCGCGGCAGTTGGGTCGATCCCCAAGAAGATCAGGGCGGGGGTCATGAGCGCGCCGCCACCCATCCCGGTCATTCCGACCACGATGCCGACCAGAACCGCGGCACAGAATATCTTCGCAGCGTCTATCGTCAGGAGGTTGTCGACGATCCAGTCCATGGCGATCAGTCCTGTCTGCCGGCTGAGAGCACGGCGAGCCAACCTTCACGATGAAGAGCGTTGAGTACTTCGAGCAGGCATTCGGCCACTTCTCGATCGGTGGTGTCGATCGTGACCGTGGCATCGGTTGGCTCTTCGTACGGAGACGAGATGCCGGTGAAATCCGGGATCTCGCCGGCCCTGGCCTTGGCGTACAGGCCCTTGCGGTCGCGCCGTTCGCACTCCTCTAGGGGAGTCGCGACGTGGACGAGCACGAAGCCCGCGCCAGCCGCGTCGTGCATGGCGCGTACCTCGACACGGGTGGCCGCGAACGGGGCGATCGGTGAGCAGATGGCCATACCCCGGTGACGACCGATCTCGGCGGCCACGAAGCCGATGCGCCTGATATTGGTTTCGCGATCCTCGCGAGAGAAACCCAGTCCAGCCGACAGGTGGCGCCGGACGACATCTCCATCGAGCAGGGTGACCGTTCGGTCGCCACGTTCCAGCACGTGGTCGGTCAGTGCCCGGGCCAGCGTGGACTTCCCGGAGCCGGACAGTCCGGTGAAGAAGACGGTGAATCCTCGGTGACCTGGGGGAGGGGACTCCTGTGCGACGACTGCGGCGACCTCGGTCGGGAGCTCGCCCTCCGTCGGGTTGATCGAGAAGGTCGACTCGGCGAAGTTGCCGGCGATGTGCTCGCACAACCAGGCGTCGGCGCTGCCACGGACGGCCGGTGCCCGGACCGCGACGACGATGACCTCATCGCCGATCAGGGGGGCGGCGGCGAGTGTGGTGCGGATCAGGCCGGTCTCCGATACCCCCAGATCTGCGCGGGCTCCAACCATGACAAGCAACAAGGGGGAGGTGGAGTTTCGCTCCGCGGCCGATCGGATGACCGTGATGTCGGTCTTGGTCAATGGCCCGAACACCGGCGTCACGGTGGCGTTCGGGTGATCCCGGCGAACGGCGGCGGGCGACTTGTACAACCCCCGGAATGCGCCGAACTCGCTGTGCGCGAGCGCCTCGACCTTGCCCGCGACTCCCTGTTGACCAGACCCAGCTCGCCAGGTCGCGTCGACGGCGACGTACGCGAGCGGCACACCCTCGGGATCCGTCAGTTCGAGACGACCGGCGGCGACGGCAGCTACGGCGACCGACTCGGGAACCCGGAGCGTGATCGGCGCCGGCCAGGGGGTGCCGTCGGCCAGTTCACCTCGCTCGGCGATCGCCGCGAGATCGGCCTCGCCGAGGAACCGGTCGAGCGGCGCCAAGGCGCCTGAGGTGATGAGCTCGAGCTCGGCGAGCTCCCAAGGCGTAGGCGCCCACTGGGGTGTTCCGGTCGGCATGTTGGGTGGCGGCACGCGAGCGATTGTGCCAGTCGGCTGCGGCGGCAGCCACATCCCGACCCCGGGTAGGCTCGCGGGCTGTGACAGTCAACGCGCCGGTCATCGTCGCCGAAGTCGTACGATCCGGCTTCGTCGAGGGTCACCACCGGGGCTCGGTCGTCGCCCTGGCACCCGACGGACAGGTCGAATGGGCGGTCGGGGATGTCAAGTCCCAAGTGTTCGCGAGGTCGAGCAACAAGCCGCTGCAAGCCGTCGGTATGCTGCGATGTGGACTCGTGCTCGAGCCCCGGTTGCTGGCGCTGGTTTGCGCGTCCCACTCCGGGGAGCCGTTCCACGTTGACGGCGTACGCAAGATCCTGGCCGAATCGGGTCTTGACGAAGAGGCTCTGCAGACCCCACCGGACTATCCCCTGGACGACGAGGCACGGCTGGCGGTGATCCGGTCCGGGGGCGGGCCAGCGTCTGTGACGATGAACTGCTCGGGAAAGCATGCCGGGATGCTCGCCGCCTGCGTACTCAACGGGTGGTCCACCGAGGATTACCGTGGGCCGGATCATCCGTTGCAGCTCGCCATCCGAGCCGCCTTCGAGTCGCTGACCGGCGAACCCTCCTCCGCGGTAGGCGTGGACGGATGTGGGGCGCCGCTGTTTGCCGCGAGCCTGACCTCGCTCGCGCAGGCGTTCCGGACCCTCGTGACCGCTGCACCCGAGACGGCTGAGGGGCGGGTCGCGGCCGCAGTGGCGACGTTTCCGGAGTTCGCCAGCGGCACCCGCCGTGACGAGGCGAAGCTGCTGCGTGCGCTGCCCGGTGCGATCGGCAAGGCGGGCGCAGAGGCGTCCTACGCGGTGGCGTTGCCGGATGGGCGGGCGTTTGCGCTGAAGATCGACGACGGTGGTCACCGCGCGAGGCCGGTCGTGATGGCCGCCGCCTTGCGGCGCTCCGGTGTTCACCATCCCGTGATCGACGAGCTCGGCCGGTATGAGCTCCTCGGCGGGGGTCGTCCGGTCGGCGAGGTCCGCGCGACCATCTGACCCCCCGCGATCCGACACTTATTCGGCGCGATCCGACACTTGTTCGGCGCGATCCGACACTTGTTCGGCGCGATCCGACACTTGTTC
>JBDUDR010000037.1:0-20554 GCA_040002845.1 Nocardioidaceae bacterium | reverse complement strand
TCCTTGCGATCGCTGGTGACGAACGAAGCCGAGAAACCCGGCACACCGCCGCGTTCGAGTCGTCCCAGCAGCGAGAGGAAGCCGCTGAGATCGGCGACGTCGTCGATCGCGGTCAGGTCCTCGCGGATCGGGTCCGCTCCGAGCCGATCGGCACGCTCCTGATCGAGGAAGTCACCATAGATCGCGCCCAGCTTGCGCGTGTTGGCGTCTGGAGAGTCGGCGGCGGCCGCCTCGGCCAAGATGTCGCGGACCTGCTCCTCGGCTTGGTCGCGCAGCATGTGGAACGAGCCGTACGAACCCCGGTCGGCGGGGATCTCGGCAGTCGCCAGCCACCCGCCGTTCACGGAGCCGAACAGGTCGTCTTGTGGCCTGACGTCAGGATCCATCCCGTCGCCCAATGGTCCTGCAGCCGGCATCTGGCGCCCTCCTCGAACTGGGTGATCGCCCAAGCAGGATAGGCATTCGTGGTCGATTGGCTACCACCGGTGTTGACAACACCCGGCGGGAAGGCGGCGCCGGGTGGCAACGTCTCCAAGAGGACCAGTTCGCTGGACGCCTCGGCGGCGCCTCCTTCAGGATCGGATAGTCCGGCTTGCTGCCCGAATCCGGGCAGATCTTTGCATTTACCCGACCAGGCATCGCATGCTTAGGCATGAACGTGGCCGCGCGCGGATCCCTGGCTCCCAGTCGCTCGGAGCTGCCCGGAATACCGGGCAGCTCCCAGGAACTCGTGAGGCATGTCGCTGAGAGCACCGGTTTGCCTTCGGGAGTGGCGGCCCGAGTGGTCACCGAGGTGGCCGCCTATTTCATGGAAAGCACAAGGGAGTATGTGCGCCGACGCCATTGCGAGCTGCAGGCGGACGGACTCCGGAATGACGCCATCTTCCACCGCATCGGCGCCGAGCTGGCGAGCCGTCCGGTCGCGCCGCCGCCGCTGTCTGCCAGGCAGCTGCGCAGGATCGTCTACACCTGAGGAAAGGAAATCCCAAGCATGTGTGGGATCGTGGGATACGTCGGCTCGGAGGCTGCGGCCCCCATCCTGCTCGACGGGCTGGCGCGGCTGGAGTACCGCGGCTACGACTCGGCTGGGGTCGCCGTACTCTCGCCGAGCAGCCCGCCTGTTCTGCGCACACACAAGGCGGCCGGGCGAGTGCGGGATCTCGAGGCGCGCCTGCCCAAGCGATTTGCCGGGAAGGTCGGCATCGGGCATACGCGATGGGCCACCCACGGCGCACCCAACGACGTCAACGCCCATCCCCACCTCGACCCGACAGGGCGGATCGCCGTCGTGCACAACGGAATCGTGGACAACGCGACGGCGCTGCGGTCGCGGATGGGGGCCGAGGGAGTGGAGTTCGCCTCCGAGACCGACACCGAGGTCATCGCGCACCTGATCGCGGCCGCGCCCGCTGACACCCTCGAGTCTGCTGTCGTGCAGGCTTTGCAGAAGATCACCGGCACCTACGGTCTGGTCGTCGTCGACACCCAGCACCCGGACCGGATGGTGGTCGCACGCTTGGGCAGCCCGATGATCTTGGGCATCGCGGACAAGGAGATGCACGTCGCCAGCGACGTCGCCGCCTTGGTGCGATACACGAAGCAGGTCGTACACCTTGACGACGGCGAACTGGCTACCGTACGCGCAGACGGCTTCACGACGTTCACCGCCGACTCCCAGCAGACCACGAAGATGCCGGTCACCGTTGACTGGACGGTCGATGAGTACGACCGGGGCGAGCACGAGTTCTTCATGCGCAAGGAGATTCAGGATCAGCCGAGGGCGGTCGAGGCCGCGCTCCGTGGTCGGCTCGACACCCGTTTCAAGACGGTGCATCTGGGTGGCCTGAACATCGACGCCCGCGAGGCACGTGACATCAAGCGGGTCAAGATCTTGGGCTGCGGGTCTGCCTACTACGCCGGTCAGATGGGTGCGCAGTTCATCGAGGAGGTCGCCCGGATCCCGGCGGACGCCGAGCCGGCGTCCGAGTTCCGGTATCGCAACCCGGTGGTGGAACCGGACACGTTGTACGTCGCGGTGAGCCAGTCGGGGGAGACCTTCGACACCCTGGTCGCCGTCGACGAGCTCAAGCGCAAGGGTGGCCGGGTCATCGGCCTGGTGAACGTCGTCGGGTCGAGCATCGCGCGGGCGTGTGACGGCGGGATCTATCTCCACGCCGGTCCGGAGATAGCCGTCGCATCGACCAAGGCCCTGACCAACATGGGGGTGGGCTTCGCGATGCTCGGCATCCACCTGGCCCGGATCCGCGACCTGTCTCCCAGCGATGGCGCCCGGCTGATCGCCGGCCTGCAAGCCCTGCCGGGGCACATCGAGCAGATCCTCGAGCGCGACGAGGCGATCAAGGAGATCGCCGAGCAGATCGCCAAGTCTGAAAGCCTCTTCTTCGTCGGCCGCGTGCGCGGATACCCGGTGGCGCGTGAGGGCGCCCAGAAGTTCAAGGAGATCTCGTATCGCCATGCGGAGGCTTACCAGGTGTCCGAGCTCAAGCACGGCCCGCTGGCCCTGATCTCACCGGCCGTGCCCACTGTCGCGATCGTCCCCGACGACGAGCTGCTGGATCGCAACCTGGGGGCGTTGCACGAGATAGCCGCCCGGTCCGGGCCGCTCGTCGTCATCACCCACGACTCCGTGGACCTCGAGGACCTCACGAGCACCCGCACGGTGCTGCGCGTACCTAAGAACGAGCCCGAGCTCGACCCGATGCTGATGACTATCCCGTTGCAGCTGCTGGCGTTCCACGCTGCGACCGCCCTCGGTCACGACGTCGACAAGCCCCGCAACCTGGCCAAGTCGGTCACGGTCGAGTAGCGCCTTCACCGGGGATGGTGAGGAGGCTTCTGGTGCGGTTCTGACCGAGAGCCATCAACAGCGTGGGCAACCGGGGCCCGCGCTCCGCAGAGATCAGGAGCCTGTAGAGCAAGCGGAAGAACCGTTTCTGCGATGCTCTCGTCGCAGCGTCGGGTGGGTCGTCGAGCTCGAAACCGTGCACAAGCTTGGGTACGCCGTAGATCAGCCGCGTCAGTCCTGCGAGCGTCCAGTCATCCCCCAGCCGCTCCAGCAGCAGGTCCAGGCAGGCCCGGTCCTCGCCGGTCAGCCCGCGAAGCGTTTCGAC
Source organism: Nocardioidaceae bacterium (assembly GCA_040002845.1). Taxonomy (GTDB): domain Bacteria; phylum Actinomycetota; class Actinomycetes; order Propionibacteriales; family Nocardioidaceae; genus JBDUDR01. The sequence goes on along the minus strand of JBDUDR010000037.1, from coordinate 17,423 downwards.
GTCCGGCTCGTCGCGTACATGCGTGCGGTCCTGTTCGGGCACGTATCCGTTGATCCAGTTCCGAGCCAGCGACAGCCGTGGCTCGACCGCGGACAGGTCTCCGGCCAGCACGCCCATGGTCCCAAGGAGTCGCTCGATCTGGTCGTCGTCGCCAGCCGTCACGTCAACGACCGACGAGAGCATCCGGAACGGCACTACCGTCTCGGGCTCACGCAACCGCCCCAGACTCGTGCGCGTCGAGCGCGAGTGCATGAGCAGGTCCCCGGGCTGCGTGGTGCCGGCAGAGACGCGCGAACCGAGCCGATCCCACTCGTCGTACAACCGGACGACCTCGGCTCCCAGGTCGATCGTGAACGACTGGTTGGGCCGCCGTCGCACGTACAGCCAGCGCAGGATCGGCGCCTCGAGGACCTCCAACGCATCCGATGGGATCGGCACGCCGCCCGACGAGCTCGACATCTTGGCCATGCCCTTGATGCCGACGAATGAATAGCCGAAGTAAAACGGTGGCTCGCCGCCGAAGACCTCGCTGACCAGCTGCGTGCCGACCGTGAAGGACGAGCCGGGGGTGGCGTGGTCGACGCCGGCCGGCTCGAAGTCGACTCCCTCGTAGGCCCACCGCATCGGCCAGTCCACCTTCCAGACCAGCTTGCCGTGATTGTCCGCCTCGATGTCGACGCCACCGCGATGACCGCAGGTCCGGCAGGCGTAGTCCACCCGCTTGCGAGCTGGGTCGTACCCTGTCGGGTCTGTCGTGTCGCGGCCGCAGTTGGCGCAGTACGCCTTGTACGGAAAGTACTCGCCGCCGTCACCCCCTGACTCGTCATCGCTGCCATCTGGACTCTCCGCAAGTGCGTCAGCCCCGGGCTTCTTGGTCCGATAACGAGAAATGATCGAGTCGATACGCCGCCGCTCCTCAATCGCAGCGATGATCTGCGGGGTGTACGCCCCCGACATGTACATCTGCGTCTGGCTGATCTCGATGATCTCGACGCCGAGCGCGGCCAGCGCCTCACGTAGCGGCGCCTTGTACCTCTCGGCCCAGTTGGGGTAGGCGCCCCAGGGGTCGGGCACCGAGCTCAGCGGCCGCCCGACGTGCTCCTCGAACCCTGCAGGCACGCCAATGGGCACCCTGCGCAACCGGTCGTAGTCGTCCCAGGACAGGATGTGCCGGCACTCCCGGCCCCGGCGGCGAATCTCGTCGGCGACGAAATGCGGCACCATCATCTCGCGCAGGTTGCCCAGGTGGATCCGACCCGACGGGCTGATCCCCGACGCACACACGATGACCTTGCCCGGTGACTGGCGATCGACCCGCGCGATGACCTGATCGGCGGTTCGCGACACCCAGTCGTGCGCGTCGCCGCCACTCGCCGATGGCTCTGGCGACGGCGCCTGAGAGCGGGCACCAGGTCGCGTCATCGATCCTCCGTCCGGGAGCCGGGATCCACTACCTGGATCGCCGGAAACGATAGCGCGGGGCCAGCCCGTGTCGGCGGCAACTGATCAGGGGTGCCCGAGGCCAGGCCCATGGCGATGGCGGCCGCAACCAACGCAACTCCCGTCAGGTTCCCCATTGCGTCCCCGCCTCCCTCTCGTCCTGCATCATCGTCTCCTGTCTAGTCCTCCGCGCCGGACCCAGTCGACCAGTGGACGGAGGTCGACCGGACGAGCCGACCCGCAAGCTTGGTCTTGCCCGCGCCCGGGATACCCGTCACCAACAGGATCGGTCGTGATGTGCCTGACGCGGTCATTTCTCCCTTATTTTCAAAGGCAAACGAGCAAATTGCGGCTGTTAGACCAAGAAAGTCAGTCAAGACGCCCTAGTTTGCCCGGTTTGTACGATGGTCACTCGCAGCAACCACGCATACGCTTTCTCTATGGCAAGCGGCGTCGTCGTGGGGGGCATGGTCTTGGGCCTTGCTTTGTGGCTGCCGGTGAGTCACATTCACGGGCACCACTACCCTCACAACGCTCTCAATCCGACACATCACTCTCTCCAGCGCCAGCATCAGCACCAGCAACAGCAGCACCACCGTCACCGCTTTGGTCATATCCGCCGCCACCCAGGCCCGGCGGGGACTTACTCCTTGACACCACGCGACCTGGCCGGGCTCACCCACAACAGCGACGCGGTGTTCGAGGCCAAGATCGTAGGTGCCCACGCCCGGATGTACCGCGGATCTCCACAGCCTCACCGGTTGTACAGGTTCAAGGTCCTGGCTCGCATCAAGGGCCACGTGAACCCTCATCGCCCGATCTGGCAAAGCACCCGCACTCACTCCGCGCAGACCCGCCTCGAGGTGGGGCGTACATATCTGCTGGCCACGCGCAACACGCCAGGCAATCCGTACCTCGTCCTCCGCGGGCCGCGCGCGGTGATCCAGGTGTCCTGACCACCTGCTCCGGGCGACACCTTCACCCGCGGTCAGCCCAGGGCGTACACCCGACGGGCGTTGTCGTGGCAGACGAGTGCAGCGAGGTGATTGGCATCGGCGGCCCCCATCTCGCCGTCCGTGACGAGCGTCTCCAAGACGCCGGACAGCCCACGCCTGAAGAGCAGCGCGCCGAGGTAGTAGAGCTCCGATAGTCCGAACGCGTCGGAGGAGTAGAGCATCTTGCCGAACGGCACCAGCTCGAGTGACTCACCGATGATGGTGCGCGACAGAGCGCCGGCGTTGTGCACCGACAAGCCGACGTCCATGAAGACGTGGTCGAAGACCTGCGCCAAGTAGCTCGCGTGCCGGTGGAAGGGGTAGTTGTGCAGCAGCAACACCGGCACGCCCCGCTGCTGAGTGGCTCGCAGGAACGGGGTCAGGCGCAAGGGGTCACAGTCGAGCAGGTCGACATCGCTGTCGCCATACCCGACATGGAACTGCAGCGGCAGGCCCACCTCGATGGCGGTCCACGCCAAGTAGGCGTTGACGGCCGGGTGCGCGATCCGGAACTCGCCATCGGCACCCGGTTCGATCTCGCGCAGGGCCTCGATCAGCTCATCCTCGGTCGGTTTGGCCGGGGGCAACCCCAGACCCACCCGGTAGGCCGCGATGCTCTTCGCACCCACCACCGCGGATGAGCGCAGCTGGTCGACGAAACGCCCACCGAACTCCGCCAGCGGTACGCCCTCGGCGAGCAGCAGCTCCCCGATCGACTCCAGTCGCGCGATCTCGTGCGCCCGGCCACCGCTCAAGGCGGCCAGCTCGGTGGGTGAGCTGACCGGTTCGGGTTCATAACCGGTGTCGACGATGAAGTCGCTCACTCCAGCCGCCGAGACGAAACGCCGGTTCACCTCGGCGATGCCCAGCTCGAGGCGCCGCGCCAGGTAGTCGGTGGGGTTCGCCCTCGGTGCGAGGTCGAGCACCGGAGCGCACCAACGGCGTACGGCCAGGCCAAGCATGGAGTCGAACACGCTGGTCCCGAGGGAGCTCGCGCCCGTGCCCTCGTTGAGCAGCATCTCGAACTGCGCCCGGTCGAGCTCACGCTGCACCAGACCATGACAGTGATGGTCGATGAGCTGGCCGAGCGCGAAGCGACGCGTCTGGCTCACGGCGTCGCCTCGAGGGCTCGAATGAGATCGGCGATGAGCAGCCCCGCGGGTTCGACTCCACACGACAGCCGGATCATGCCGTCGTCGATGCGTGCGCTCCTGCGCTCGTCCGGGCTCAGAGAGAAGTGCGAGGAGTTGAAGGGCGTACTGACGAGGGTCTCGACTCCTCCCAGGCTGGTCGCCTCGCAGGCGATCTCGAGCTTCCGCATGACCTGCAGGGCCCGACGGTCTCCGCCTCGGACCGTGAACGACACCAGCGCTCCCGCGCGCAGTGTTCCGTCGTCGTTGCGCCGAAGCACGCGCCGGGCGACCTCTGACCGTGGGTAGTCGTCACGCGACGGGTGCCGCACAGCGCGCACGTCGTCGCGCTCGGCGAGTGCGTCGGCGACCGCCCGGGCCGTCGCGTTGGAGCGAGCAAGCCGCAGGTCAAACGTCTGCATTCCTCGCCACACGAGATAAGCAGCGTGCGGATCGAGGCAGCATCCCAGGGTCACCACCCTGCGCTGCACCTGACGTACCAGGTCATAACTTCCGAGCACGACTCCGGCGATTGCGTCCGAATGACCGTTGAGGAACTTGGTCGCGGAGTGAACCACGATGTCGGCACCAAGCTCGAGGGGTCGGACGTTGTACGGCGTGGTGAACGTGTTGTCGACGACCAGCTTGGCGCCCTGGTGGTGTGCGAGCCGGGACAGAGCAGGCAGGTCCGCGAGCTCGAGCTGCGGGTTGGACAGCGTCTCTACGAACACGACCGTGGTCGGACCTCCGGTGATCGCCTTCGACCACGCGTCCAGGTCGACCGCGTCCACCTGGACGACATCGAAACCCCAGCCTGGCAGGTCCCGGACCAGCAGGTCGCGGGTGTCGCCGTACACCTGCGCGGCTGCAACGATCCGACCGCGGGAGCGAAGCAGTGTCAGCAACGTGGTGGCGATGGCCGCCATCCCCGACGACGTCATGAAGGCCGCCTCCGCGGACTCCAGCCGGGCAACCTCCGCAGCCGCCACGTCAACGGTCGGGTTGCGGAACCGGCCGTACCAGATCTCGTCGAGTCCACCGGCCTGGACGTCCTTGTACGACTCGTCGTCGAGAAAGTACGTCACCGCATGATGGATCGGTGGCACGACCGGGCGAGCGCGGGGAGTGAAGGAGGCAGCTTGGGCAGGCCGGCCGACGGGCATTCCGAGGTTGCCTCTCAGTTTGTGGTGGTGGCCAGCTCGTCGCCCTGGTCGACCTTGTCCATCTCCAACGAGAGCCGTCGCGCCAGGTTCGGCGCCACCAGCATGACGATGGTGACGAGAGCCAGCCAACCGAAGGCAACGACCGGGAACCATTGCGGCGCACCTTCGGTGGGGTACGGGAAGACGTTGCGGTAGAGCGTGTAGCCCAGCATGGCCAGCGCTGCCACCGGGATGACGACCTGCCACTGGGGAACGCGCAGCAACCTGTCGATGAAGACGAGCTTGATGCACCCGATGGTGGCCAGCACATACGCGACCAGCAGGATCAGCGTGCCGATGGTGCCGCTCCACAAGAACGTGTCGAACGGTTTGGCGCCGAAGAAGACCCCGGAGACCAGCCCAATGATCGCTATGAGTGCGACCACGATGCCGGTCGCGGCAGCCGGGGTGTCGTTCGAACCGGTTTGTCCGATGGTTCCACCGGGGGACAAGTCCCGCGAGATCGCGAAGAGCAGCCGCGATGAGCCCACCACACAGGCCAGGCAGCACGCAAATGCGCTGATGCACGCACCCAACGTAATGAGGTCACCCACCCAGGCGCCGACGTAGGACGTACCGAGCTCTCCGAGCAGGGCGGGGGAGTGGATGAAGTTGTTGACGCCCTTGGCGTCGGTGCCGAAACCCATCATCTCGATCGCGGTCACCACCGTGAAGTAGATCCCACCGAAGATCGCGGTGCCCAAGATCGCGCGGGGGATGTCTCGCCGCGGGTTGTGTGCCTCTTCGCCGAGTGTCGACGCCGCCTCGAAGCCGGCGAAGGACAGCAAGCCGAAGATGATGCCGAGGAACAAGCTGGATGTTCCGGTGCCCGGCTCGACCTTGAAGACGTCGAGGGTGAAGTCAGCGCCGTTCGGGGCATCTCCAGCCAGCATCTTGACCAAGACGACTCCGGAGATGACCACGATGAGCAGCACCGTGACGCCCTCAACCGTCAGCAGGAGGGAGGTCGTCCCCCGCGCCGGCGCGATCGCGAGGACGAGAGCGAGTAGGAGGGCGACACCTCCGACCAGGAACCCGGCCCACCACGGCTGGTCGTTCCAGATGTCGATCTCATCGAGGAACGCAGCACCGAAGATCCCGGCCGCCGATGACGTCACGAGTCCGTAGAAGATGTACGTCGCCATCAGGCCCAGTCCCGCGACGGCGCCGGCCCGCGGGCCCAGCGTCGCACCGGCGAAGACGTAGACGGATCCGGCGTGCCGGTAGTACTGGCAAAGACGTACAAACACGTACGCGATCAGGAGCACGGCGACAGCCGCCAGGAAGAACGCCAACGGTGTCGCCCGGCCGACGAGGCCCGCCGTGCCTTGCGGGTTGATGTTGGCCGCCATGCTCGGGGCCATCAGGGCAACCGAGATGCCCACTGCTTGCCACACCGACAAGCTTCGACGCAGCCCCCGCCTGCCCTCACCGGATGCGTCCACGCGAACTCCCTCACAGTGGTGCCGACTGGTCACATTCCTTACGATGCGAGTTTGAGCGCGCGCCTACCGTTTGTCCATACACCGCCCCGCGCTCGCGACGGAAAGAGATGTGCCGTGGACGTGAGCGAACGAGAAGCACGCAGCGAGCAGGCTGAGGGGCGGTTGGCCGAGCTGTTCGACCAGGGGGTGGTGGGGGTGGCCACCACCTTCGTCGACAACTCGGGCATCACCCGCGTCAAGACCGTCCCGCTTGACCGGCTCCCGCAGTTGGCCGCCTGGGGCGTCGGTATCTCGACCTGCTTCGACCGCTTTCGCTGCGATGACTGGATAGCCGGACCCAGCGATGGCTCGGCCTCCGTGGGTGACCTGCGGGTCATTCCCGACCTGCGACGTCTGGTCACGCTCGCTGCACAGCCCGGCTGGGCATGGGCACCCGCCGACCGCTACCAGCAGTCGGGTGAGCCGCACTCGCAGTGCAACCGCTTGCTCCTCCAGCGCCTCACCGATGAGCTCGCCGGGCAAGGCTTCACCGTCAAGGCGACCTTCGAGATCGAGTGGGTCGTCTCAGCCGGACCCGGCGACGACTTCACGGCCGGTGTCCAGGGCCCCGGGTACGGCATGACCCGTCTGGTCGGACTCTCGGACTACTCGCGCGACGTGCTCACGGCCCTGACCGACGAGGGTGTGAGCGTGGACCAGTTCCATCCCGAGTACGCACCGGGACAGCTCGAGCTGTCGGTGGCTGCCGACTCGCCGACAGGCGCGGCGGACACCTCAGTGCTGGTCAGATCCACGATCCGGGCGGTCGGACTTGCGCATGGACTGCGTACCTCCTTCTCCCCGAAGGTGGCGGTGCCGGGTGTCGGCAACGGGGGGCACGTACACCTGAGCCTGTGGCGGGGCGACGAGAACCTGATGGCGGGCGGTGACGGACGGTTCGGGCTCAGCGCGGTCGGCGAGGCGTTCAGCGCCGGCATCCTGTCGCGCCTACCGGCGCTGCTGGCGGTCGGCGCCCCGAGCGTCGTGAGCTATCTCCGGCTCGTTCCCTCGCACTGGGCCGGGACCTATGGGTGTTGGGGCCTGGAGAACCGCGAGGCCGCGATGCGCATGGTCACCGGATCGACGGGCAGCACCTCGTGGGCGGCCAACATGGAGGTCAAGTGCTTCGACCTGCTGGCCAATCCTTACCTGCTGATGGCAGCGTTGCTGGCCGCCGGCGGTGCCGGCATCTCGGAGAGCGCGACGCTGCCTGACCCGATCGATGTCGACCCTGCCGCACTCGACGAGTCCGTCCTCGCAGACCGTGGGATCGCCCGGCTCCCCACCAACCTCGGGGAGTCGTTGGCCGCGTTCCAGGAGGACCCGGTGCTCACGTCCGCGTTCGGCTCCGAGCTGGTGGAGTCGATCCTGGCAGTCAGGGAGAGCGAGATGGAGCTGTTCGCCGACGCCAGCGACGAGGAGTTGGCCGCCGCCACCCGGTGGCTGCACTGAGCCCCCTCGCCTGTCGATCCAGGCTCTCTCCTAGCCGGGCTTCGACCGGGCGCGGCGTTCTCTCACCAGGGCCGCCGCCACCATCACGTACGAAACTAGGAGGCATAGCCCGCAGCCGGTGAGCACAACCAGCGAGACCGGCGAGAGTCGGTCGAGAGGCAGCTGACGCAGTGCAGAAGGACCACGACTCCGATGAGGAAGACCCCGGCCGTGCCGGCCGCACCGGCGCGCATCAAGATGGCGTCAAACGTCGTCGTGAAGTTGTAGTGACTGGGTACGCCGCGCCAAGCCTCGATGGCCATCACGGTCGTCTCGCCGATCCCGAAGGCAACAACTGCGACGCCGATCACGTGCCGCTGCCACGCCCTGGTGCGCAGCGTCGGAAGCATCAGGGCAACCGACCAGGCATCCAACCAACCGGTCTCCGCGAACGTCTCTGGCTTTCGCAAGGACACCGGTCCGGAAACCGGGCCGCCTGTCACCAGGAGTGCGCCAATGTGGAAACCCATCGTGACCAGCAGCACGACTCCGGTCAGCCACAACACCTTCGGCCACGTGATAGGCGCCCGAGTCATCGAGCGTAGGTCCCACTCGAGGTTGTGCTTGTACGTGAGTGACGTCATGCCCAACTCTCCTCCTTGCCTGTTGCTTCCGTACCTGTCAGACGTTGCGCTCGGCGCCGAGCAGGACGTGGGACGACCGAGTCAGCAGGGAGGCCACGTCTGCCTGCTGCCGTCCGGCTGACAGCTGGTCGTAGGTCTGAAAACTGGTCAGCGCATGGAGCAGGTCGACGCTGTCCTCGAACATGTCGTCGCTCAGCGCAGCAGGACGGGGATCTATTTCGTCTTGCAGTCGCCGCAGGAGCACCCGCAGGGCATCTCGCCTTCTCTCATCACGCGCAGCCAGTGCCTTCTCCAACGGAATCGAGTCCCGCCATGCTGCGCAGGCGCCGACCGACGGTTGGGTCGCTGGCCCAGAATCCGCAGAACACCTCTATGAGGCGACCGATCCCCTCGAGTGCGCTCGGCTGAGTGAACGCGGTGCGTATCTGGTCCAAACCCCCTCTGGCCGCACCCTCGAATACCGCTTCGAGCAGGCCACTCTTGGAACCGAACTGCCGGTACACGGTGTCACGGGACACATCGGCCTCACGAGCAACGGCCGGCACGCTGACGTCCGTGTACCGCGCGCTGGTAGCCAACAGATTACGCGTCGCTTCGATGATGTTGGCGCGCGTCAGCTGGTTTGGTGCCACAAAGTGTGACGGTGATGCTGTCCAGAGGCGCGGCCGACTACCGGAACGTCGCATTTTGCGATGCCCGACCGGGCTCGGCGCTCGGGATGGCACTCATTCGTGACCGGGTCCTAACGCGCTTCCAGCACCGCGAGGTCGCGCACCGCGTAGCGGTGGTGCTCGCTCTCCTCCTCCATCACCACGCCGAGGCACTCTCCGACCGAGCGCGATCCCTCGGGATAACCGGGAGCAGGCGCACGCATGCACAGCCGTTCGAGCTCGGTGTCCGTGAGACCGTTGACGAGGCCGCGCACCAGCGCCATGCGGTCGGCGCGGACCGTCATCACCTCTGCGAACGAAGGACGCGCGTCGAGGTCGATGCCGAGCGCCGCCGCGTCCGCGGGGGCATAGGCGGTTTGGGTGAGACCGAGCCGGTGGTACGGCATCGGCTCGTCGAGGACCGTGCGACTCGCCCAGGAGTCGGTGATGAAGACGAGATGACGCAGCGTCTCGACGAAGGACCACTCGTCGTCGACCCCTTCGTGGCGAACCGGTTCGGGCAGCCGCTCGGCGCGGGCGACCGTGTCCGACCAGAGCCGTTCGATCGTGTCCCACATCGCGCGGTAGTCGTCGGCCGTCTGCATCTCGCGTAGCTGCACACGTTCGGGGTGTCGGCGGTCGAGCTCGGCGTCCACGAACCCGGTGACGTCGACGCCGTTGACCACGAGCCGGTCGACGTAGCCGGACACGTCGACGTCGATGAGTGCGGCGTCGACGATCTTGACGCCGGTCATGTCGCAGTCGACGAACCGTGCGCCCGCGAGGTCGGCGACCATGAAGGTCGCGCCACGGAACGCGTCGTTGTTGCCGTCGTCGTGATAACCCGCCGACCACCGATGTGGACCGTACTGCGCTGGCATCGCGCCATGGTTCCAGATCGATCGGACGCGTACAACCGCGGATTCCCGGCCCGCGGGAGACAGCCAACCCGCGTGCTAGCAGCAGCGATCGGCCCACTCGCGCGGCCCTAGTCGTCGCTGTTGCCCACACTCCGGCGTGCCGACAGCAACTCAAACTCCGGACGCGACGCGACGAACTGCTCCACCGCGTCGAGCATCTCGACGACGCGTCGACGATCCGCTGCCACCAGGGCGGCCCCAACCAGACCCCGGCGATGCAGGTCGAGGTGACCGACCTCGGCGACGGAAACATCGAAGCGCCGCCGAATCTCGGTGATGAGCGGCCGTACATGCGACCGCTTGGTTTTCAGCGAGTGCACATCGCCGAGCAGCAGGTCTAGCTCAATCCAGCCGATCCACATGCCCGACACCCTCCCCCGCGACACTTCCCACGCCTTCGTGGCTGCCATCTGGGGAAGGTCCGCTACCTATAAACCCCGGACGAAGTCCAACCGGCGTAGTCGACTGAGCAATGCTTCGTCGGCCGTCACCAGCGTCTGCCCCAATCGCTCGGCCAACGCAACGTACACCATGTCGTACACGGGGTGTTGGTCGTAGCGACGCGAGAGCTCCCAGGCCCGGCCGAGATCACGAGGTTCGTCGAGCAGAGCCACGGGCAGTGTTCGCAACAGGTCGAATCCGGCGTCGGCTGCCGCGCCGTCCCACCGCTGGCGCCGAACACCCGTGAGCAGAGCGTTGGCGACCTCCTCCATCAACAGCCGAGGAGCGCTCACCACTTCGCCGGTTCGCGCCCAGACATCCAACAACCGTCTCGCTGGACCCTTGGGGTCAACGTCCGGCGCAACCCAGTCGACCACGACGCTCGCGTCAACGACCGGCATCGCCGACCCCACGCGACACTCGGTCCGCGATTACGAGATCGCGCGCCGAGGATCCGCGCTCGCCGGCTGGAAAGCATCTGCGCACCTGCCGCGCCCAGTCTCGCAACGTGCTTGCGCCGGCGGCGGTGCCTGAGTCCACCAGGTGCAACACGTCCTGGCGGTCGAGCAGCAGGCGATGCCCATCCCGGCGAGCCGGCAGCCGACCGCTCCACACCCACCGACGGATCGTCTCCGGGGTGCGCTCAGCCAACTCGGCGGCCTCGCGCACCGTAACCATATCTACACCATCGACGGTTGTCATGGTGTCAGTTTACTACTCCGTACGTCGAGAGTCCCGCTGCCCGGTGCTCGGGGTCAGCCGGCGGCAAATCAAACCTTCGGCGCCTACGCCTGCTCCCCCGAGCGTATCGCCCAGTGCAGGCTGGACCGCCGGCGATCTGGGGGCTGTGGTGGCAGACAAGGGACCAACGGCGCGGGGGCCGGGACCTTTGCTACTCGTCCCGGCGCCGGCGCGGATGGATGCTCGATGAAGGACCGACATGAGGGGCACGAAGAGGCCGTGGTCCGCCGGACCACGGAGACCCATCGGGTCACGCGAGCCGAGGCCCGAGGGCGTCCGTTGAGGGTTGGGAGGTGCTCGAGATGCCCGAAGCCTGGACGACTAAGCCGGATGACATCGGTCAACGAGTACGGCACCGCAGGCTGGATCTGGGGATGACCATCGAGGAGGTGGCCGAGCGAGCGGGAATGGCTCCGACGTTCGTGGGCTACCTCGAGGGCCAGCCGGCGGCATTGGGGATCGACACATTGATCCGGCTTGCCCACGCTCTGAGGACGAGCGTCAACGCCCTGGCCGGTGGCTCCGCGAACGCAGGCGCTCAGGTCGGTTTCGAGGTGGACGAGATCGCCCATCCGCGTCAAGCGGGGTGGAGCGTCCTGGTGTCCGGCCGCGCGCGGGTGGTCACCGAGCCGGAGCTGTGCCGGCTGCGCCAGCGCCTGACTGTAGAGCCGTGGGTGCCGGGCTCGCATGATGTGTATGTCAGCATCGAGCCGGACCGCATCACGGGGCGTCGGATCCGGGCTGCTGGTTCCACGGGCATCGGCGCGTGAACGGATAGGTGGTCGCGTACGACGGCTTCGACCCCGCGGACGAGGGCCGTCGAGAGGCGCTCTGCACGCTGGGCAATGGCTACTTCGCGAGTGGCGGCAGGAGCGAGAGCGCTGACCCGCCGGATGGCTTGGTGAGCGGCCGTCAACCCTGCAGCGTCGCCGACTCGCCCGTGGCCTCCTCGATGTCGTCGGCCGCGGTGCCGAGCAGCCGACCGGCGAGAGCCGACAGCGCCCGGGCGGCTGCGACCTCGTCACCGATCTGCGGCACGTTACGGTCATGCGGGTTGCGCCGGGCGTACCCGTCACCGACCAGCCTGGTATCGCCTTCGATGACGAGCCTGGCCTGGGCATGTGTTCTGTCATCGTCGTGCTCGTCGATGAAGATCTGCACGCTCCATTGCTTCGCCGTGCTCATCTCAATACTCCCTCTTCGCTGAGCCAGCGAGCATCCCGGTCGCTGCGCAGTCAGATGAACAGCAACTGTGCGCCATCGGTCTTGTCGATGAAGTCCGACGCGCTGATGATGCCTTCGACAGCCTGATAGAGATCATCCTCATCCAAGTGCATCATGTCCGCGGACATCTGGCACGCCCACAGGTGCCCGCCGGAGTCGACGATCTGCTCGAGGAACTCCGGCACCTCCGGGACGCCGATCTCAGCGATCTGCTTCTTCATCCGAGACGTCGCCATCGCGGTCATGCCCGGCAGCCCCCCAGGCCCTGCTCGCAGGTCGTCGTTCATAGCCAACTCCTCCTCGCGGCAGCCCGGAATACCCGTCCTTGTCGTCGACCATCGAGTGCTCGCGCCCCGGAGGCCAGGGTCTGAGGTCATCGACCGACGGGTCCTTGGTCCGGAGGAGTTGTGCACGTCGGGACACTGTGCCGCAGAATGACTCCAACGCAGAGGAGGTTCGCGAATGAGGGAGTCTGTTGCACCGATCTTCCGCGTTGCCGACGCGGACAAAGCAGTGAGCTGGTACGCCAGGCTCGGATTCCGGAAAGTCTCGGAACACCGCTTCGAACCCGGTCTGCCCGCATACGTGATCATTGCTCGCGACGACCTCTGGCTGCATCTCTCCGAGCACACGGGCGACGCTAATCCCGGCGGCCTGGCCTACCTGTGGGTCGAGGACGTCGACTCTATTGCCACCGACTTCGGCGTCGAGGTCGATAACAATCCGTGGGGGCGCGACCTCGAGCTGCGCGACCCCGACGGCAACCGGCTACGCATCGGCGTTCACCCGCCGACGACCAGCGCCGAACGCACGATCTCGATCGATGCGGTCGCTCGTCGGCTGCCCGGACCGTGGCAGCCCAGCGATCTCGCCGAGGTCAACGACGCCGTCGTACGCATCGCACGACTCGAGGGCGAGTTTCCCTGGCATCACCATGACGAGGACGAGCTGTTCTTATGCTGGAACGGTTCGTTCCGGATCGAGCTGGATGGCGGCCGCGAGGTCGCGCTGTGGGCTGGGGACATGTTCGTCGTACCCGCGGGCGTCGAGCACCGGCCGGTCGCCGACGACGTCGCGCACGCGCTGCTGCTGGAGAAGCCGCAGACCCAGCAGTACGGAAACTAGGGCAACACCAGCTGCTTGGTCGTTGAGCGTTACCCCCGGGCGTCACTGGGACTCGAGGGCCTTCTGGTCTTCGACCCACAGGCCGATCAGACCCCGGAAATGGGCTAGGAACTCCTCAACCTCGTGCGCCGGATAGGTGGTCACCACCGTCTGCGTCAACAGCTGGTCGAACGCTGGTGACGACACCCACTCCAGCACCAGGTCGTCGATGTGGGGCAGCGACACCGAGCAGAAGACGTCGTACTCGTCCCGCTCGAAATGCTGGTCGGCCAGCCGCTGGTAGGCGACGAGCTTGTCGGCGTACGACATGTCCGGCTCGTCGGCGATCTCGAACCAGTCCGTGGTGTCGACGTGGGGACGCGGCTTCCGGTTGGTCGCCAGGCAGAACGCCGTCCACTTGACCAGCGTCTTCATCGCCCACGGGAAGTAGTAGTGCAAAGAGGTGACCGCGACGTCGGGACAGGCGTTTGCGTAGTCGATGGGGAGCACTTCGTCGCCCTGGACGAGCATCTCGCAGGAGTTGAACTCCCAGCGGAAGAATGCGTTGACGGTGTGGGCGATCGCGACCGCCTCCCGGCCGGCTGCCGAGGACAGGAACCCGTGGTCGACCGCATAGCGGTTATGCATCGGTTCCTCCGGGCGGAAGTGCATGACCATCGTCTCGGGACCGATGGTCAGAGCCCGGGCAAACACGTCGAACGGCTCCACCGCCTTCTGCAGGTGCATCAGCATCTCGCCCGACTGGTCGTACGCGGCCCACAGGTCGTCGTCGTCGTTGACCCGCGAGACTCCCCGCCACCCGCCGCCGTCGAACGGCTTCATGAACATCGGGTAGCCCATGTCCGCCGCGATCGAGGCCAGGTCGAACGGAGCGTTATACCGCTCTGCTGTGTAGGCCCAGCGCACGTTGTCCAGCGGGTTCTTGTACGGCACGAGCACGGTCTCCGGCACCTTGAAGCCGAGCCGCATCAGTGCGCAGTAGGCCGAGTGCTTCTCCATCGACTGGAACGTGAATGGCGAGTTCAGCAGGTACACGTCATCCATCAACGAGATCTTCTTCAGCCACTCGCGCGGGTGGTAGTACCAGTGGGCGAGCCTGTCGATGACCAGGTCGTGACGCGCCTTGTCCCGCAGGTTGAACGGCTCGATCATGACCCGCTCGGTGTCGATGACATGCCGCTCGTCCGCGTACTCGAAGACACCAAGCTGGCGGGTCAGTGACTCGAAGGCCCGTGGCCAGTCCTCCTCCATACCGAGCAGCAGCCCGACCAGATGGTGAGTTGGCGGCGTCATGTGACCCCCTCAGCAAAAGCGCGGCAGATGATGGGCGAGCTGGCGACGCCAATGCGGCCAGTCGTGCTTGACGTCATGACCCCAGAGGTCCAGCTCGCAGCGAATCCCCTTGTCTTGCAATAGGGCGGCCAGTTCTTTCGACGATGGCAGCGACCCCGTCGGGTCCGTCTCCCACTGACCCTGGCCGCAGACGATGAGCACGGAGAGCCGCTCACGCAGCCAGTCGAGGTGGTCACCGTGCAGATGGCGTACGTAATCCGCCGGGTTCGCGAAGTACGCAGCGTCGCCACGCTCTCCCCAGGCGTCCCACGTACCGACGTCGTAGTTGCCGGAGAGGCCCATCGCGAACGGCACCAGATCGGCCCGCTGGAGGGCAAAGTGCACCGCGTGGTAAGCGCCGAGGCTGCAGCCCAGTGCCATCAGCTCACCACCGCCGCCCGTGTCCTCCCGGATCCACGGGACCGCCTGGGAGGCAAGCCATTCCGTGTACGCACCGGCACGGCGGGCTCGCTCTTCGATGGGAGCCGACTTGTCGGCCCACGTGAGGGCATCGAGCGAGTCGACGCAGTAGAACTTGACGCGACCGGCGTCTACGAGATCCGCTACCGCGTCGACCATCCCGTTGTTGCCGAAGTCCCAAGCGCGGCCCGCCTCGCTAGGGAACACCAGGACCGGCCTGCCGTAATGGCCGTACGCGACCAACGAGAGGCCATAGTCCTGTCCCGCGAGGGGCAGCTCGACCTGATCGCGTCTCACGCCGTTATCTTCGCGCACTCCAAACCGTGCGCAACAGGTCGGTCAGCGTCGGGTCGAGGCTGTCGCGCCAGGCCGTGTAGTTGTGCAGATCTCGGACCGTCGCGAACTCGACGTGATGTCCCAGGGCGCTGAGTTGCCGGGCCATCCGCTGGTTGTCGGCCAGATTCTCTTCAAGCAACCCACAGGTCATCCCGATCCGCAACCGGTGACTCGGCTTGCGTCGGTCGATTCGTGCAACCGCCTCTGTCACCTGGGCGAAATGGGGGTACGAGCCCTCCTGCGGGTCCAGGTCTTGAGTGAAGAAGGACCCGGACTGGCTGAACACGCCGGCGATGTGTCCCTCGGCGGCAAACCCCACCAACAGCGCGGCGAGACCGCCCATGCTGGCCCCCATGACCACCGGAGATCCGAGGAACGGATGCGATTCGCCGATGAAGTCGAGCGCCTTGAGCTCCGCGGCCACATAGTCCGGGTTGCCGGCATACCAGGCGTCGCGGTCGAGGGGTTCCATCAAGGCGATGCGAAAGGCGGGCAGCGTTTGGTCGGCGATCATCGCGGCTGCGTACTGCGGGAGTGAGGCAAGGCTGGCGTACTCCGGGCCGTCGTGGCAGATCAGCAGCTGGGCGGGCTGGCTCGCGGGCAGGCTCGATGGTGCCCAGACTTGGATCGGGAGCTCCCCGATCTGTTCGTCCTTGAACGCCAGATCTGTGAAGGTGCCCAGGTCCGGCCTGTCGTGTCGCCGCATCCAGGCCGGCCGCTGGTAGCCCGGCATCAGCCCCACGCTCCGTTCACCGAAGACGGTCGGTGTCAGCTCAGGGTTCTCCGGGTCGCAGATGACCTTGGTGACCCCGGACCCGTCGTTGACGAGCAGGCGGTACTCGATGCGGTCGAGGTCCGGCCTGGGAACAGCCAAGGCCCAGCCGCTCGCGGATCGGCGGAACGACCGCCTGCCTGCGATGGCGTCGTCACAGTCGAGGGTCACCTGGATCCACTGCTGACCGGGATCCTGGAGGGTGAAGACCAGCTGATGCTCGATGACCGACGGTGCTGCCATAGTGGCCGCCATCTTGCCAGTACTAGACCGGAGCGGCTTCGATCACCATGACGTCGCCGGCGGTATGCACGGTGCGTGTCCGGCGAAAGCCGGACGCCGACAGGAGGGCGTCGTACTCCTCCTGCGTACGCTCACGCCCTCCGGGCGCCACGAACATGTTGAGGTCGGAGAACTTGACGGCCGGATTCTGGTTCGCTTCACCAAGATCCCGTTCGACCAGGAGCAGGAGCGCGCTCCCGTTCATGGCGCCACGGCAGTTGCGCAGGATGGTCAGCGCCTCGGCATCTTCCCAGTCGTGCACGATGGACTTGAGTACGTAGGCATCGCCACCCGAAGGGACGGTGTCGAAGAAGCTGCCGGCTACCAGTTGGCAACGGTTTTCGACCCCCCGGGCCCGGAGCACCGCCGACGCGCCGTCTACCACGTGCGACTGGTCGAAAAGCACTCCCCGCTGCGCGGGGTTGCGGCTGAGGATCGCGGCGAGGAGCCCGCCGTGACCCCCACCGACGTCGACCACAGTGCCGAAACCGGTGAAGTCGTACGCGTCGAGCACCTGTCTGGCAGCGGTTGCGGCGAACGACACCATGCCAGCATCAAAGAGCGCCCCCTCATCGGGATGCTCCGCGCGGTACTCCCAGACACTCTGGCCGTGCACCCGTGCGAACGCGTTCTCGCCGGTGCGCACGCTGTCCAGCAAACCGGCCCACGCCTCCCTGACATATGGGCGGGAGGTGTGTTCCGCCCACGGAGCCAGGGAGTCGGACCGGCCCGACTCCAACGTCTCGCCAAGTGGCGTCGTCCCAAACCGGCGATCGGGCAGCTCCTCGTACACGCCGATGCTGGCCAGCGCGCGAAGCAACCTGTACAGCGAGCCGGGATGGCAGCCGGTTGCG